>NZ_JAVAYN010000089.1:0-358 GCF_054863025.1 Bradyrhizobium sp. 23AC | reverse complement strand
ATCTTGAGTCCGCTGTATACACCACCACAGCACCATCTGCTTGAATTCTCATCGCATAGCATTCTGCCGGATGAACCGTTTTCAAAAAATCAATGTGAAACGGGCCAATTTGAATCCCCTTTTCCGGATGATAAGGTTTTGCCTTTGTATGTACATCATCCGAGAGCCGCTGAAATGCTTCTTGGTCACCAGTATGTCCATAGATCGGAAGCAGGCCGCTGCTTTTTCCTAAATGATACCCCACTAATTTCGCATATTGGAGAGGTCCGATATCTGCAATATGATCGTGATGATAATGAGAAAGAAGAACAGCATCAAGTTCTTCTATATCAATGTATTGCTGAAGCTTTGACAGAAC
>NZ_JAVAYN010000088.1:0-359 GCF_054863025.1 Bradyrhizobium sp. 23AC | reverse complement strand
AGGCCCTGCATGATCGACGCCCTGTCCATCGCGGCGGCCTCGTGCACCATAGCGACAGGGGCAGCCAATACGTCTCTATCAAGTATACCGAGCGCCTGGCTGAAGCAGGCATCGAGCCTTCTGTCGGCAGCGTCGGAGATTCCTATGACAATGCTCTCGCCGAAACCATCAACGGGCTCTACAAGGCCGAAGTGATCCATCGGCGCGGGCCATGGCGAAGCTTCGAGGCCGTCGAGTTCGCGACTTTGGAATGGGTGGACTGGTTCAACAACCGGCGGCTTTTTGAACCCATCGGCAACATCCCGCCGGCTGAAGCCGAACAACGCTACTACGCCATGCTGGAGCAACCCGCCTGGCGG
>NZ_JAVAYN010000087.1:0-374 GCF_054863025.1 Bradyrhizobium sp. 23AC | reverse complement strand
GAGAACGTCACGCTCAACATGCTCGGTCGCGCCAAGAAGGTGATGATCGACAAGGAGAACACCACGATCGTCAACGGCGCCGGCAAGAAGGCCGACATCGAGGCGCGCGTGGCCCAGATCAAGGCGCAGATCGAGGAGACCACCTCGGACTACGACCGTGAGAAGCTCCAGGAGCGTCTTGCCAAGCTCGCTGGCGGCGTCGCGGTGATCCGCGTCGGCGGCGCGACCGAGGTCGAGGTGAAGGAGCGCAAGGATCGCGTTGATGACGCGATGCATGCGACCCGCGCGGCTGTGGAAGAAGGCATCGTCCCGGGCGGCGGCGTCGCCCTGCTCCGTGCCTCCGAGCAGCTCAAGGGCCTGCGCACCAAGAACGA
>NZ_JAVAYN010000086.1:0-386 GCF_054863025.1 Bradyrhizobium sp. 23AC | reverse complement strand
GGAAGGCACGCCGGCCCAGGTGCAGGCGGACCCCGACGTCATCAAGGCCTATCTCGGGAGCAAGGACCAATGACGACGCTGCTCAACGTCAAGGACCTGCGCGCCTATTACGGCCAGGTCCAGGCGCTCCATGGCCTGTCCTTCTCGCTCAACGAGGGATCGTTGACGACGCTGCTCGGGGCCAACGGCGCCGGCAAGACCACCACGCTGCGCGCGATCTGCAACATGGTGCGCTCCACCGGCGGCATCGAGTTCGACGGCAAGCCGCTGAACAACCGCTCCACCGAGAGCATCGTGCGGTTCGGCATCGCCCATGTGCCGCAGGGCCGCGGAACCTTCACCACCATGACGGTGGAGGAGAATCTCCAGCTCGGGGCCATCACCCG
>NZ_JAVAYN010000085.1:0-386 GCF_054863025.1 Bradyrhizobium sp. 23AC | reverse complement strand
GGAAGGCACGCCGGCCCAGGTGCAGGCGGACCCCGACGTCATCAAGGCCTATCTCGGGAGCAAGGACCAATGACGACATTGCTCAACGTCAAGGACCTGCGCGCCTATTACGGCCAGGTCCAGGCGCTCCATGGCCTATCCTTCTCGCTCAACGAGGGCTCACTGGTGACGCTGCTCGGGGCCAACGGCGCCGGCAAGACCACCACGCTGCGCGCGATCTGCAACATGGTGCGCTCCACCGGCGGCATCGAGTTCGACGGCAAGCCGCTGAACAACCGCTCCACCGAGAGCATCGTGCGGTTCGGCATTGCCCATGTGCCGCAGGGCCGCGGAACCTTCACCACCATGACGGTGGAGGAGAATCTCCAGCTCGGGGCCATCACCCG
>NZ_JAVAYN010000084.1:0-394 GCF_054863025.1 Bradyrhizobium sp. 23AC | reverse complement strand
TCGGCGATCTCAACGCCCTGGGGCAGGCGGTGACGCGACTGTCCTATCTGAGCGCGACCAGCGCGGTCACCGTCGACATCGGGGCAGGGACCGCCGATGGCGATGCCTCCGTCGGCCACGACACCTTCTCCAACGTCTCGACGATCTGGGGTTCGGCCTCCAACGACGCGTTCTACGGCAGCGACAATGCGGCCTTCACCTACGAGACCTATGAAGGTCGCGGCGGTGACGACTATATCGACGGCCGCGGCGGCTACGATCAGGTCACCTACAATTCGGATACGACGACCACCTCAGGCATCTATGTTCACCTCGCCGCAGGCACCGTGAACGGCGATGCGACCGTCGGCACCGACACGATCCGCAACGTCGAGGCCGCCCGCGGCACCAATTT
>NZ_JAVAYN010000083.1:0-398 GCF_054863025.1 Bradyrhizobium sp. 23AC | reverse complement strand
GCGGGCCAGCAGGTGCAGGACCAGTTCACGGTCACCAGCCAGGACGGCACCGCCTCCGGCACGGTGACGGTGACCATCACCGGGACCAACGACGCGGCCACGGTCTCGTCGGACTCGAAGTCCGTCACCGAGGGCGATGCCGCCGCCGCGCTCAACACCTCCGGCCAGCTCAGCATCACCGACCCGGATACGGGCGAAGCCCACGTCGTTGCGCAATCGAACGTCCACGGCACCTATGGCGACTTCACGATCGACGCCAACGGCGCCTGGAGCTACGCCGGCAATGGTGCCCACAATGAACTCACTGCGGGCCAGCAGGTCCAGGACCAGTTCACGGTGACCAGCCAGGACGGCACCGCCTCCGGCATCGTGACCGTGACCATCACCGGCAGCAACGA
>NZ_JAVAYN010000082.1:0-405 GCF_054863025.1 Bradyrhizobium sp. 23AC | reverse complement strand
TGTTTAGTCCGGAGACATGGCTGACACCTGTTCGGACACATCACTGACAGGTTGGCCATTGGTCAAGTCGATGGATGCGACCTGCCAACTGGCGAAGAAGATGCCGTAATGGCCATCGCGGTCCAGCGGCCGGATGGCGAGACTTTCGCGCGCGAAGGCCTGGGGAACCTTCCAGAAGCGTCCCTTGAAGGAAATGTAGGGTCTTGTCGATGAGACCCTACGGACGATCTCGCCGCTGTCGTATTCGACTTTCGGAACGCGAGCCGGCATGGCACGGGTGCTGGGCCGGAAGCGATCGGCGGGGACGTGCATATCAAGGCCTTGGTGAGGACGCTCCAGATTGTAGACCGGCCGCCAGGCGTCGAAGGCGCGCTGGACTTCCGGGAGAGTGCGGAAGCGACGCAT
>NZ_JAVAYN010000081.1:0-414 GCF_054863025.1 Bradyrhizobium sp. 23AC | reverse complement strand
AGCAAATTTTATCGTATATTGATTCATTAGACGTCGGGGAGAAAATTTCTGTCCGGCGTATAGCGAAAGAAATGAAAGTAAGTGAAGGCACCGCTTACCGGGCTATTAAGGATGCTGAAAATAAAGGGTTCGTGAGCACCATTGAACGAGTCGGCACCATTCGAATTGAACAGAAGAAAAAAGAAAATATTGAAAAGCTGACCTATGCGGAAGTGGTCAATGTCATTGATGGGCAGGTGCTTGGAGGACGAGCCGGTTTACATAAAACCTTAAATAAATTTGTCATCGGTGCAATGGAACTGGATGCGATGATGCGATACACAGCAGCTGGCAACCTGCTGATCGTCGGAAACCGAATCAATGCTCATAGGCAGGCGTTAGAGGCAGGAGCGGCTGTGCTAGTCACAGGCGGAT
>NZ_JAVAYN010000080.1:0-414 GCF_054863025.1 Bradyrhizobium sp. 23AC | reverse complement strand
ATGGACCGTTGATACTGCCGGCGAGTAATGGCCTTCTCGCTCGAGACAACGAGCTATCTTGCGAGCTCCCCATGCTGGATGAGCATCGCGTATCGCGATAATGCAGGCCTCCAGCTTGCAATCGGTCTGTCCCGGACTCGCATGCGGCCGCCGCGAGCGGTCCTCAATGTTCTGGTCGGCCTGCCATCGTGCAAGCCATTTGTAGCCCGTGTCGGGATGGATATTGAACCGTCGACAGAGCTCCCGCCGGTTCGCTCCCTCCTGCATCGCAAGCCGAACGAACTCCCGTCGCTGATCCATCACCGACACTTCTCGCCAGGGCATGGACTTGGCCTCCCACGCTGCCAAATCCATGCACTATGATGTGTCGGCCATGTCCCCGAACACCCGTCGGTCATGTCCCCGGGCTGAACA
>NZ_JAVAYN010000007.1:0-437453 GCF_054863025.1 Bradyrhizobium sp. 23AC | reverse complement strand
CAGAAGGAATGGTCGGCTCCCGGGAGATCACGGCATAAGCCGTCCAGCCACTGCGCAGGGAAGGCCGAGTGATCGGCCACACCTGTATGCTGCTGTGCGGTTCTTCTGCGTGTGCCTATTGCGCAGCAGACCGCGGGTGCGAGCCAGCACCCGGCCTTCCCTGCGCCCTCTTGGCTTAAGAGGGTAGCGAGACGAAGCAAAGCTCGGGCGATTCAAGCCGCGAGGCTGCGAAGGCGTGTCTGTGAGCTGAGCTGCGTGCCACAAACTCGATATCGTAGGGTGGGCAAAGCGCAGCGTGCCCACGCCTTGTCGCTCATAGATGGAGATCGTGGGCACGGCGCTATGCGCCTTTGCCCACCCTACGGCACTGCAGCTGGGATACGCATTGGAGCATCGCGATGGTGCCTCCTGCTCCGTCGTTGCGAGGACCGCTTGCGACGGAGCAATCCAGAATCCCTCCGCGGAAAGACTCTGGATTGCTTCGCTTCGCTCGCAATGACGGTGTGGAGAGAGCGGGCGTCATAACTCCGCTGGTGCCCCGGACGCAGCGCAGCGCTCCTGCAGCGGCGCGCTGCAGAGCCGGGGCCCATCCATCCGCATCGCGCCCTGTCGCTTTCTGGGTCCCGGCTCTGCGCCGCAACGCCAAGAGGCGTTGCGGCTTGTCCGGGACACGAGGGAGGAATCGTTGATGAGCGGCGCACCCCGACTCACCCGCGCGCGGTCACCGCCTCGCGGAGCAAATTCGGAAGTGTTGTTGCCGATATAAAATCTGAAGTTGTGGATCATCCTCCCTGCGAGGGTATCGCAGTAGTCCACCCCGTGTCTTCCCGGTAACGATTGTGCTGTCTACGCAACACCCGGTTCCGATTTAACCGTCATCACTGGTGGTTCGCATCACCGCCGCTTTTTGGCCACACCCGAGCATGAATAAAATCGCTCTAATGTTTTAGGGGCAGCGGCGGTCTTCGAAGGCGACGAGAAATCCCAAGGTCGATTCAAATCTTGGCTCTGATTTTTCGGGTCTGAAAGGGTTGACCGAGGAAACTGGTTTGCGATGAACGCGAAGACCGACATCAAGCAGAGGCTGCCGAGCCGTCACGTGACGGAAGGCCCTGCGCGCGCGCCGCATCGGTCCTATTTCTATGCCATGGGTCTGACCACCGCGCAGATCCACCAGCCTTTCGTCGGCGTCGCATCCTGCTGGAATGAGGCCGCTCCCTGCAACATCGCCCTGATGCGCCAGGCGCAGGCGGTGAAGAAGGGCGTGGCGTCGGCTGGCGGCACCCCGCGCGAGTTCTGCACCATCACCGTGACCGACGGCATCGCCATGGGCCATGACGGCATGCGCTCCTCGCTGCCGTCGCGCGAATGCATCGCCGACTCCGTCGAGCTGACCGTCCGCGGCCATGCCTATGATGCCCTGGTCGGGCTTGCCGGCTGCGACAAGTCGCTGCCGGGCATGATGATGGCGATGGTCCGTCTCAACGTGCCCTCGATCTTCATCTATGGCGGCTCGATCCTGCCCGGCACTTTCCGCGGGCAGCAGGTCACCGTGCAGGACATGTTCGAGGCCGTCGGCAAGCACTCGGTCGGCGCCATGTCGGACGAGGATCTCGACGAGATCGAACGCGTGGCGTGCCCCTCGGCGGGCGCCTGCGGCGCGCAGTTCACCGCCAACACCATGGCGACCGTGTCCGAGGCGATCGGCCTCGCACTGCCTTACTCGGCCGGTGCTCCGGCACCCTATGAAATCCGCGACGCTTTCTGCATGACCGCGGGCGAGAAGGTGATGGACCTGATCGCCGAAAACATCCGGCCGCGCGACATCGTCACCCGCAAGGCGCTGGAGAATGCCGCCGCCGTGGTCGCCGCCTCCGGCGGCTCGACCAATGCTGCGCTGCACCTGCCGGCGATCGCGCATGAATGCGGCATCAAGTTCGACCTGTTCGACGTTGCCGAAATCTTCAAAAAGACACCATATGTCGCGGATTTGAAGCCGGGCGGCCGTTATGTCGCCAAAGACATGTTTGAAGTAGGTGGCATACCGCTTCTGATGAAGACGCTGCTCGACAACGGCTTCCTGCACGGTGATTGCCTTACCGTCACGGGCCGCACGATCGCCGAAAACCTCAAGAGCGTGAAGTGGAATCCGCACCAGGACGTGGTGCATCCGGCAGACAAGCCCATCACCGTCACTGGCGGTGTGGTCGGTCTGAAGGGGAATTTGGCGCCAGAAGGTGCGATCGTGAAAGTCGCGGGAATGTCCAACCTCAGGTTTACCGGTCCGGCCAGGTGCTTCGACCGCGAGGAGGATGCTTTCGAGGCGGTCCAGAAGCGCACCTACCGCGAAGGCGAAGTCATCGTGATCCGCTACGAGGGGCCGAAGGGCGGCCCCGGCATGCGGGAAATGCTCCAGACCACCGCGGCGCTGACCGGCCAGGGCATGGGCGGCAAGATCGCACTCATCACCGACGGCCGCTTCTCCGGCGCCACCCGCGGCTTCTGCATCGGCCATGTCGGGCCGGAAGCGGCCATTGGCGGCCCGATCGGGCTGCTCGAGGACGGCGACATCATCGAGATCGACGCGGTCAATGGGACCCTTAACGTAAAATTGAGCGACGCCGAGCTGGCCCAGCGCAAGACCAAATGGACCGCTCGCGCGACTAACCACACGTCGGGTGCGCTCTGGAAATATGCTCAACAGGTTGGACCAGCGGTCGGGGGGGCTGTGACCCATCCGGGCGGCGCGCACGAGAAACAGTGCTATGCGGACATCTAGGCGTGCCATAGTTGCGTTTGTGTTGGGGGTCGGTGCGCTGGCCGCGCCGGCGCTTGCCTTCGACGGGGCTCCGGTCAACCCGAAGGACGCGACCATCCCGGTCGTGACCACCTTGCCGGGGACCGCGGCGACCGCTCGCGGTAAAGTCGCGCCGGCGACTGTGCCTCAGGAGACCTCGCTCAGTGCGCTGCAATATGCCGCCGAGGGTGGCCACCCCATCGCACAGTGGAAGCTCGGCCGCATGTACGCCAATGGCGACGGCGTCGCCCAGGACGATCTGCGCGCCTTCGAATATTTCAGCCGGATCGCCAATGCGCATGCCGAGGACAGCCCGTCGGCACCGCAGGCGCAGATCGTGGCCAACGCCTTCGTCGCGCTCGGCCGCTACTATCTGAGCGGCATCCCGAACTCGAAGGTCAAGTCGGACCCGGAGCGGGCGCGGGAGATGTTCTCCTATGCTGCCTCCTATTTCGGCAATGCCGACGCGCAATACGATCTCGCCCGGCTCTATCTGAAGACGCCGGATGCCTCGCGCGAGGATTTCCGCTACGGCGCGCGCTGGCTCGGCCTTGCAGCGCAGAAGGGCCAGCACGAGGCACAGGCGCTGCTCGGCCAGATGCTGTTCAACGGCGACCGTCTGCCGCGACAGGCCGCGCGCGGCCTGATGTGGCTGACGCTGGCGCGTGACAGCGCCGGCGCAGATGAGACCTGGATCAAGGAAAGCTATAGCCGCGCCTTCGCCAAGGCCTCCGACGACGACCGCGCCATGTGCCTGCAAATGCTGGAACAGTGGGTGCAGGGCGGCCGCCGGGAGTAGCTCGGCAGCCTCGGTGCCGTAGGGCGGGTTCGCGACGACATTCTCGCTGATTCAACGCGGAACGTCGGAAGCGTAACCCATCACCTCCGGGCTCCGGCCTACGCCGCGTCCAGATCCAGATCCGCCCACACCGGCACGTGGTCCGAGGGCTTCTCCCAGCCACGCACATAGCTGTCGATCCCGACATTGGCGAGCCGGTCGCTGGCCTGCGGCGACAGCAGCAGATGGTCGATCCGCAGGCCCTGGTTCTTCTGCCAGGCCCCGGCCTGGTAATCCCAGAAAGTGTAAAGCCCGGGCTCATCCGTGACCGCTCGCAAGGCATCGGTCAGCCCGAGGCCGAGCAGGGACTGAAAGCTCTCCCGCGTCTCCGGCTTGAACAGGGCGTCCTCGGTCCAGGCAGCCGGATTGTGCACGTCGCGGGCGTGCGGGATGACGTTGAAATCGCCGGCGAGGATCAGCGGCTCCTCGGTCTTGAGGCGCTCCTTCGAATAGTCAAGAAGCCGGGACATCCATTTGAGCTTGTAGGGATATTTCTCCGTCCCGACCGGATTACCATTGGGCAGATAAAGGCAGGCGATGCGCATCACGCCCGACTTCAGCGTCACCACGCCCTCGAGGAAGCGCGCATGGGCGTCCTCGTCGTCGCCGGCGAGTCCCGATTTGGTCTCGTCGAACCGGAGCTTGGAGAGCAGCGCGACGCCGTTGAACGTCTTCTGCCCGTGGGTGACCACGTTGTAGCCGAGCGCCTCGATCTCCAGCCGCGGGAAGGCCTCGTCGACGCATTTGATCTCCTGGAGGCAGACGATGTCCGGCTGGCACTCCCTCAGCCAGGTCAGGAGAAGGTCGATCCGCTGCCGGACCGAGTTCACGTTCCAGGTGGCAACTCTGATGGTCATGTCGGCGGGCTCCGGGCAGGGGCCATGGTTAGAACAAACTGCAAACGCGCCCGTCAAGGACGCCGCAAAATCTCCCACAAAATTAACCCGGCTTAAGCAGGCGGCAGGCCATTGATCGTCAAAAGGTTCCGCGAATGGGATGGCCGGACAAATCGATGAAGCGAACCGAGCCGCGTGACGGCCTGATCGGCGCGTTCCTGTATTGGCTCGGCGGCTTCGAGATCGAGGACGGCCTGACCGCCGATCTCAGCGAGCGCGAGATCCGCCGCATCCGCGCCAAGCAGATCGACGCCGTGACGCGGCTGATTCCCGTGACGATGGCGGTGACGATGCTGAACGTCGCCATCGTGCTGATCCTGTTCTGGGGCAGGGGATGGAACGACTTCCTCGCGATCTGGGGCCTGACGCTCGCCGCCACCGCCTCGCTCGCTGTGCGCGCCTGGCGGCGGTCGCATCAGCACCCGCCGCAGGAGGCCTCGCCCCGCGCCGCGCGGCATTTGCTGCGGCAGGCGGTCTTGCTCGCCGCGATCTGGGGCGCGCTGCCGCTCGCTCTGTTCAGCCGCATCGAGCCGACCAGCCAGCTGATCCTGGCCTGCCTGATGGTCGGCATGATGTCGGGCGGTGCCTTCACGCTGTCGACGTTCCCGCGCGCCGGCCTCGTCTATCTCGCCACCATGACGACCGCCTGCGCCGGGGCGCTATTGCTCTGCGGCGCCGGGCCGTATCTGGTGACGGCGGTGTTCCTGCTGCTGTTCGCATTTTTCATGGCACGCAGCATCGTCTCGCAGGGCAATCTGTTCCTCGGCAATCTCAAGGCCCAGCTCGAACTCGAACGCCAGACCGAGATCATCTCGCTGCTGCTGAAAGACTTTCAGGAGAACGCCAGCGACTGGCTGTGGCAGACCGATGCCGAAGGGCATCTGGTCGATGTGCCCGAGCGCTTCGCGGACGTCGCCCAGTTGCCGCTGCCGCTGTTGAAGGGATCGCATTTCGCCGACGTGCTCGACATGCTGTGCCCGGAGGACAAGAGCGCGGCCTATAACGTCGTCGGCCTGATGGAGCAGAACGAGCCGCTGCACGAGATGAACCTCAAGGTCGTCGCCGGCGGCGAGGCGCGGCTGTGGTCGCTGACGGCCAAGCCGGCCTATGACCGTGAGGGCCAGTTCCTCGGCTATCGCGGCTTCGGGCGCGACGTGACCGAACGCTGGCGCGCGGAAAAGGCCGAGGCCGAGAGCCGCGCCAAGTCGAACTTCCTCGCGGTGATGAGCCACGAGATCCGCACGCCCATGAACGGCGTGCTCGGGCTTGCCAGCATGCTGCTCGAGACCAGGCTCGATCCGGAGCAGCGCGAGGCGGTCACCACGATCCGCGAGTCCGGCGACAATCTCCAGCGTATCCTCAACGACATCCTCGACCTGTCCAAGCTCGAGGCCGGGCGCTTCACCTTCGAGGTGATCGACTTCGCCCCGCAAACGCTGGTGGAGGCGGTCGCGACCGTCGTCCGCGCGAGCGCCAAGGCCAAGGGGCTGTCGGTCAAGCTGGAACTCGACCCGAACCTGCCGCCGACGCTACGCGGCGACGTCGCGCGCATCCGCCAGGTGCTGCTCAACCTCGCGTCCAATGCGGTGAAGTTCACCGATGAGGGCGAGGTGACGATTTCGGCAACCTGCCAGGCGCGCCGCGATTTGCTGGCGACCGTCGAATGGACGGTGACCGACAGCGGCATCGGTATCGCTCCCGAAAAGCTCGGCGAGCTCTTCAGCGACTTCGCGCAGGCGGACGCCTCGATCAGCCGCCGCTTCGGCGGCACTGGCCTCGGCCTTGCGATCTCTCGGCGCATCATCGAGCAGATGGGCGGCACCATCGGCGTCACCTCGACGCCGGGCGAGGGATCGACCTTCCGCTTCACGCTGGTGCTGCCCTGGAGCCAGGCGCAGGTCTCCGAGCAGACGGCCGGCCACGACGAGGCCGACGAGCTCAAGGCCCGTATCGCCGGCCTCGATCGGCCGCTGAAGGTGCTGGTCGCGGAGGACGATGCGGTCAACCGCATGGTCGTGAGCAAGATGTTGGGGGCCTTCGACGTCGAGCTGCGCGTCGTCACCGACGGCGCTGAGGCCGTCGCGGCAGCATCCGAAGGCAATTACGATGTGGTGCTGATGGACGTGCGCATGCCCGACATGGACGGGCTTGCCGCCACCCGCGCGATCCGCGCGCAAGGCGGGCGCTGCGAAGCTTTGCCGATCGTCGCGCTGACCGCCAATGCCTTCCCCGAGGACGTCAGGATCTGCCGCGAGGCGGGCATGTCGGACTTCCTCGCCAAGCCGCTGCGCAAGCCGGCGCTGGTCGCGGCCTTGCTGCGTGCGCTCGACGGCCACGTGATGTCCGAGGACGCGCCGCTGCAGCCGGAGCTGATGCCGGCCGAAATGGACTGGACGGACGAGGAGAAGCAGATAACAGGCGCGTAAGCGGTCGGTCAGACCGAGAAGCTGGTGCCGCAGCCGCAGGACGCTGTGGCGTTCGGATTGTTGACGCGGAACGAGGCGCCGATCAGATCGTCGACAAAATCGACCTGCGATCCCGCCAGGAACGGCTGCGAGGCGGAATCGACCAGCACCACCGCATTGTCCTGCTCGATCACGAGATCGTCGTCGGTCCGCGCACGGTCGATGTCGAACTTGTACTGGAAACCCGAGCAGCCGCCGCCCTCGACCGAGATGCGCAGCATCGCGCCAGAGCCTTCGCCCTTGAGGATCTCCCCAATCCGGCGTGCGGCGCGGTCACTGATGGTCACGTCGGTCGTCATGGCTGGTCTCCGATAGTCCCGCGGTCATACCAGGTTCACTTGCCCAATTCATTTGGTATCCCGCGTCCGGCATAGTTAAGTGCAAGGATACGCAGAATCAAATGGATAGGGACTAAATTCGTCGTGTCCGTCGGAATGGCTGCCCCCCATGCGCCCTATGCCTGTGATCCCGACCGCAGCCGCGGCCGGCTGGTCGCGGAGCCGCCGAGCCGGACCCGCAGCCCGTTCCGGCGGGATTGCGACCGGGTGATCCATTCCACCGCGTTCCGCCGCCTGAAGTACAAGACCCAGGTGTTCGTGTTCCACGAGGGCGACCACTACCGTACCCGGTTGACCCATTCGCTGGAGGTGGCGCAGATCGCCCGAGCGCTGGCCCGGCAGCTCGGGCTGGACGAGGATCTCACCGAAACCCTGGCGCTGGCCCATGATCTCGGTCATCCCCCGTTCGGCCATGCCGGCGAGCGGGCGCTGGACGCCTGCCTGAAGGATTTTGGCGGCTTCGACCACAACGCCCAGACGCTCCGCGTCGTCGCTTCGCTCGAGCATCGCTACCCTGATTTCGACGGGCTCAACCTGACCTGGGAGTCGCTCGAGGGCATCGTCAAGCATAACGGTCCGCTGACCGACCGCAGCGGCGCGCCGGTGGGGCGCTATCGCGAGCACGGCATTCCCGTCGGCATCGCCGACTATATCAAGACCTACGACCTCGAATTTTGGAGCTTCGCCTCGCTGGAGGCGCAGGTCGCCGCCATCGCCGACGACATCGCCTATGACGCCCACGATATCGACGACGGCCTGCGTGCCGGCCTGTTCCATCTCGACGATCTCAAGGTGATGCCGCTCACAGCTGAGATCATCGCCGAGACCTCAGCGCACTATCCCGATCTCGAAGACCTCAGGCGCGGTGCCGAGCTGGTGCGCGAGCTGATCTCGCACCTGATCGGTGCGGTGTTCGCGCAGGCGCAGAAGAACCTCGCGGCGGTGAAGCCCCAATCGGCCCAGGATGTCCGCCAGCAGAGCCGGGCGCTGGTCGCATTTCCGGCCGAGGTCGCCGAGGAGGAGGCCGCCATCAAGACCTTCCTCTATCAGCACATGTACCGTCACAAGCGGGTGATGCGGGTGATGGGGGAGGCGGAACAGATCCTGTTCGACCTGTTCGCGAAATACCTGAAATCCCCGGGCGAGCTGCCGCCGGAATGGCTGCTGGGGGCGGAGGCGGACAATGAGGGTGACCGGGCCCGCCGGATCGGCAATTTCATTGCCGGAATGACCGACCGTTTCGCCCTGACCGAGCACCAGCGGCTTTTTGACTCGACCCCGGATTTGCGTTAGGCGGCGGCCATGCCCGACACATCCTCAGCACTGCATTTGTTCGCCGACGTGCTTGCACGCGTGCACGCCGCCTGCCGTACGCTGGCGGCGGAAGCCAATTGGCCCGAGGGCATCGATTTCTCCCGCGTGGTGGTCGAGCCGCCGCGCGATCCCTCCCATGGCGACATGGCGACCAACGCCGCCATGGTGCTGGCGAAAGAGGCAAAGGCCAAGCCGCGCGACCTCGCCGAGCAGATCGCCGAGCGGCTGCGCGCGGACGCGCTGATCGCCAAGGTCGATGTCGCCGGTCCCGGCTTCATCAATCTGACGCTGCAGCCCGCTGCCTGGGCCGAGGCGCTGCGGACCGTGCTGCGCGAGGGCGCCGATTACGGCCGCGTCCGCGGTGGGTCCAAGGTCAATGTCGAATACGTCTCGGCCAATCCGACCGGGCCGATGCATGTCGGCCATTGCCGCGGCGCCGTGTTTGGTGACGCGCTGGCGAGCCTGCTCCAGTTCGCAGGCCACGACGTCGCGCGCGAATATTACATCAACGACGCCGGCGCCCAGGTCGACGTGCTCGCGCGCTCCGCGTTCCTGCGGTACCGCGAGGCGCTCGGCGAGGACGTCGGTGCGATCCCGGAAGGGCTCTATCCGGGCGACTATCTGAAGCCGGTCGGCGCGGCGCTGGCGAAAGAGCACGGCGACAAGCTCCTCGCGATGAGCGAGGTCGAATGGCTGCCGACGGTGCGCGCCAAGGCGATCGCGATGATGATGGACGAGATCAAGGACGATCTCGCCGCCCTCAACATCCGCCACGATGTATTTTTCTCCGAGCGCTCGCTGATCGAAACCGGCAACAACAAGGTTGCCGAGACCATCGATTTCCTGAAGGCCAAGGGCGACGTCTACGAAGGTCGCCTGCCGCCGCCGAAGGGTGCGCCGGTCGAGGATTGGGAAGACCGCGAGCAGCTGCTGTTCAAGGCGACAGCTTACGGCGACGACGTCGATCGTCCGCTGATCAAGTCGGACAATTCCTACACCTACTTCGCCGCCGACATCGCCTACCACAAGAACAAGTTCGACCGCGGTTTTGCGGAAATGATCGACGTCTGGGGCGCCGACCATGGCGGCTACATCAAGCGCATGCAGGCGGCGGTGAAGGCGACGACGTCAGGCAAGGGCTCGCTCGACGTCAAGATCGTCCAGCTCGTCAAGCTGCTGCGCAACGGCGAGCCGGTGAAAATGTCCAAGCGGAGCGGGGACTTCGTCACCTTGCGTGAGGTGGTGGATGAGGTCGGCCAGGACGCCGTCCGCTTCATGATGCTCTACAGGAAGAACGACGCCGTGCTCGACTTCGACCTCGCCAAGGTCATGGAACAGTCGCGCGACAACCCGGTGTTCTACGTCCAGTACGGTCACGCTCGTGGCCACTCGATCTTCCGCAACGCGAGGGCGGAAGTGTTCCCGGAACTGCCGGGGGATGCCGGCGAGCGGATCGCCTGGCTCGCTGAGTCGGCGGTGGAACGGCTGTCAGACCCCGTCGAGCTCGACCTGCTAAAGCGGCTTGCAATATTTCCGCGCATGCTGGAAGCCGCAGCCGCGGCCCACGAGCCGCACCGAATTGCCTTTTATCTCTATGATTTAGCCAGCGAATTTCATGCACTTTGGACGAAGGGGCGCGACTTGCCCTATTTACGCTTCATTATCAATAATGATGCAGAGCTTACAAAGGCGCGACTGGCCATGGTCCAGGGCGTCGTCTCGGTTCTGGCATCGGGCCTCGCCATCCTCGGCGTCCATGCTCCGAACGAGATGCGGTAGTTTGGGGCGAACTACTTAAGGGGAATATCGGGGGTAACCGGCAGAAGCCGGATCGCTTAGACTTGGTTGAAAGCCTTGTGGGTCGAAAGCCGTGCCTTGGTCGAGGGGCGCGCGGCTTTCCCGAAGGGACGCATCATCACGATGGCCGAACGATATCAGGACAGACCGTTTCCCTCCGATGACTATGGTCGCGGTGGCGCCCAGCATGGCAAGGCGGACAGCGATCCCTTGGCCGAGCTCGCCCGCCTGATCGGACAGACCGATCCGTTCGCAGCTCAGGGGCGGCCCGGCGCACATCCGCCGGCAGCCCCCGCGCCCGCACAGGGCTATCAGGACGACGACTATCGGCAAGAGGATCGGCAAGACGATTATCAACAGGACTATGCCGAGCAGGCCCGGCCGGCGCAGCCCGGGCCGCCCTCGTGGATGCGGCGCGCCAACGTGCAACCGCAGCCGGCGCCAGCTCCCGAGCCCGACTATCCCGTATCCGTAAACCCGGTTCATCCGTTGCACCGCTATTCAGCCCAGCCCGCAGCGTCCGAGCCTGAACTTCATCAGCCGCAGGCTTATCAGGATCACGCCTATCAGGTGCAGTCCCACCAGGGGCAAGCCTACCAGGATCAGGCCTACCAGCAGGATCAGGCTTACCAGCAACAGGCCTATCAGGAGCCACATCAGCAGCCCGATCCGGCGCGTTACGACGATGCGCTCTACGGCCGGCTGGAGGCAGGCGAGCAGGACTATCAGCGCGAGCCGGCCTATCCCGACGATCCCTACGCGTATCAGAGCGACTATCCCGATGCGGAGGTCGATGAGCCCAAGAAGCAGCGCGGCGGCATGATCACGGTCGCGGCGATCCTGGCGCTTGCCGTGGTCGGCACCGGCGCCGCCTTCGCTTACAAGACCTATGTCGGCTCGCCCCGCAGCGGTGAGCCGCCGATCATCAAGGCCGACAACACTCCGACCAAGATCGTGCCGGCGCCGACGGATTCCTCGGCCAAGGTGCCGGATCGCATGGTGAGCGGCGATGGCACCGAGAAGATCGTGCCGCGCGAAGAAGCGCCGGTCGACGTCAACGCCAAGGCGGGCGGTCCCCGCGTGGTGTTCCCGCCGTTGAACCAGAATGCGAACCCGCCGTCGGTGGCGAGCGTGTCGCCGTCTGCGGTGCCGCCGCCGAGCACGGGCGCGAGCAACGGCACCATGCCGAACAATTCGCCGCGCCCGATCAGGACTGTCGCCGTGAAGGGCGATCAGACCGATAGCGCCACGCCGCAATCGGCCGCTGCCGCCAAGCCCTCAGCCGGGCCGAAACCTGTTGCTGCGCCCGTTGCACCGGCGGCGCCGCGCAATCCGCCGACCTCGGCCAATGCCAGCGCCAACCAACCGATGTCGCTGGCACCGCAGTCGGTCCCGGCAGCCGAACCGCCGCAGCGGATGGCTGCGACCACCCCGACGCAGATCGCGCCCGCCAGCAGCGGCGGTGGCGGCTACATCGTGCAGGTCTCCTCGCAGCAGAGCGAGGATAGCGCGGCAGCGTCGTATCGCGTGCTTCAGAGCAAGTATGGCAGCGTGCTCGGCTCCCGTTCGCCGGTGATCAAGCGCGTCGACCTCAGCGACAAGGGCAAGGGCGTCGTCTACCGCGCCTTCGCTGGGCCCTATGGTTCGGCCGAGGAAGCGACGCACGCCTGCAACAGCCTGAAGTCCGCGGGCTTGTCCGCCTGCTTCGTCCAGAGGAATTAACGGCCGTTTCCTTGACCCCCTCGCGGGTCAGGGTTAATCGGCCGTTATGAGCACGCGGGCCTTCATTACCGGTGTATCCGGAACGGAACTGACCGCCGTCGAGCGGGAGTTTATCCGCGACCAGCGCCCATGGGGCTTCATCCTCTTCAAGCGCAATGTCGCAACGCCAGCTCAAGTCGCTGCACTGGTTGCGGAATTGCGGACGGCGGCGGGTACCGCCGACGCGCCTGTCCTGATCGATCAGGAAGGCGGACGGGTGCAGCGGCTGGGTCCGCCGCACTGGCCGGTCTACCCGCCGGGCGCCGTTTTCTCGATCTTGTACGACACTGATTCGGCCCTCGGGCTCACCGCGGCGCGCCTGTCCGCCCGTCTGATCGCAGCCGATCTTGCCGATCTCGGCATCACCGTGGATTGCCTGCCGCTGGCCGACGTGCCGGTCGAGGGCGCCGATGCCGTCATCGGGAACAGGGCTTATGGCACCGAGCCCGGCAAGGTCGCGGCGATTGCCCGCGCTGTCACCGAGGGCCTGGAGCTGGGCGGCGTGTTGCCGGTCCTCAAGCACATCCCCGGACATGGCCGGGCCACTGCCGACACCCATTTCAAGCTGCCGACGGTCGATACGCCCAGGGGCGAGCTGGAACAGACCGACTTCGCCGCGTTCAAGCCGCTGTCGGACCTGCCGATGGCCATGACTGCACATGTTGTGTTTAGCGCGGTCGACCCCGCCCATCCGGCGACGACATCTGCGACAATGATTGCTGACGTGATTCGCGGCGCAATCGGGTTCCAGGGTTTGTTAATGAGTGATGACGTGTCGATGAACGCGCTGTCGGGGAATATCGCCGAGCGGACCCGCGCCATCTTCGCGGCCGGCTGCGACATGGCCCTGCATTGCAACGGCAATATCGAGGAGATGCGCGAGGTCGCCGGCCAGACACCTGAGCTGTCGGGCCGGGCGCTGGAGCGGGCGAACGCCGCGCTCGCCGCGCGCAAGGCGCCGCAACCGCTCGACCGCGTCGCCGCACGCACTGAGCTGGACGCATTGATCGCACGGGCAAACACGGCATCCGCATGACCGCAGAAATTCTATCTTTCGAAACCGGGCGGCCCGCAGAGCTTGCCGAGGGTGAGCCGGCGTTGGTGGTGGACGTCGAGGGCTATGAGGGCCCGCTCGATCTGCTGCTCGCGCTGGCGCGGCAGCAGAAGGTCGACCTCGCCAAGATCTCGATCCTGGCGCTGGCCGACCAGTATCTCCACTTCATCGAAGCCGCGCGAAAGATCCGGCTCGAGCTCGCCGCCGACTATCTCGTCATGGCGGCATGGCTCGCCTTCCTGAAGTCGCGCCTGCTGCTGCCGGAGCCGCCGAGCGCGGAAGGCCCCAGCGCCGAGCAGATGGCGACAGCGCTCGCCAACCGCCTGCGCCGGCTGGAGGCCATCCGCGAAGCCGCCAACCGGCTGATGAACAGGCAGCAATTGCTGCGCGACATCTTCCCGCGCGGCGAGCCCGAGCAGATCGCCGAGATCAAGCATCCGAAATACACGGCGACGCTGTACGATTTGCTCACCGCCTATGCCTCGCAGCGCCAGTCGCGCGTGCTGGCGAGCGTGCATCTGGCCAAGCGCACGGTGTGGTCGCTCGCCGAGGCGCGCGCCACGCTGGAGCGGCTGGTCGGCAGCATCAGCGAGCAGGACGATTGGGGCGTGCTCGACGACTTCCTGGTCCGGCACGTCGCAGATCCGACCCAGCGCGCGACGGTGTTCGCCTCGAGCTTTGCTGCTGCGCTCGAATTGGTGCGCGAAGGTCAGCTGGAGCTGAACCAGAAAGAGGCGTTTGCGCCCATCTATTTCCGGAAGGGGCGCCCCAAACCGGTCCCGGACGCAGCTCCTGCGCCTGATGCGCCGGTCGGTTAAGTGCAAGAAGGAGAAGCTGCCATGGCAAGCCTGGCTGAAGTGCGGGTAGAAGAGGCCGAGCCGATGGAGAACGAATCCCAGGCACGTCCCGAGGAATTGCGGCTGCTGGAAGCGCTGCTGTTTGCTTCGAGTGAACCGCTGGATACCGCGACGCTGGCCAAGCGCATGCCCGAGGGCGTCGACGTCAAGGCCGCGCTTGAGCAATTGCAGGCCGACTACGCCTTGCGCGGGGTGAATCTCGTTCGCGTTGCCAACAAATGGACCTTCCGCACGGCCGGCGATCTCGCCTGGCTGATGACGCGGGAGAGCACCGAGACCCGCCGCCTGTCGCGCGCGGCGATCGAGGTGCTGGCGATCATCGCCTATCACCAGCCCGTGACGCGCGCCGAGATCGAAGAGATCCGTGGCGTCGTCACCTCGAAGGGCACCCTCGACGTGCTGCTGGAGACCGGCTGGATCAAGCCGCGTGGCCGTCGCAAGACGCCCGGCCGTCCGCTGACCTTCGGAACCACCGAGGACTTCCTGTCGCAGTTCACCCTGGAACAGCTCGGCGATCTGCCGGGCCTCGAGGAGCTGAAGGGCACGGGCCTCCTGGATTCGCGCCTGCCGACCGGATTCAGCGTGCCGACGCCGTCGGACGACCCGCAGCTTCGCGAGGACGAGGATCCCTTGGAACCGGGCGAGGACCTTGATCTGGCGCTGGCGCCTGCGGTCGAGCCCGAGAGCCCGGAAGAGACGCCGGAAGGCGGCAATGAGGGTGGTGGCGAAGGCAGCACCGAAGAGTGAGGCCCTTGCGTTTTACCGGTGCCCTGCGACCGGTTAACACTAGCAAGATTACGTAGTGCCAACAGCGAATTGGCGCTGCCTAGGTCCTTGTTTTTGAGACCTGCCAAGCCTAGGTTTCGGTGAAGATCGGCCGGGTCCCCGGCCATGCGCGTTTGGAGGGTTGCAGGATGGGTTCACTCAGCATTTGGCACTGGATCCTGGTGATCGCAGTGGTCCTGCTGCTGTTCGGCCGCGGCAAGATTTCGGATCTGATGGGCGACGTGGCGCAGGGCATCAAGGCGTTCAAGAAGGGCATGCAGGACGACGACAAGCCCGCCGAGAAGCCCGAGCCGGCCAAGTCCATCGAGCACAATAATGCGCCGACCGCGGCGCGGTCCGACGTCGGCAGCAAGGCCGTCTGAGCCGGAAGAAGCACGCGAGACGCGGGTAGCGGCCCGATCCTGCGCGCAAGGGATTGGGCCGGCTGCGGCTTCGCGTGAACGGAAGACCTCATGTTCGACATCGGGTGGAGTGAACTGGTCCTGATCGGGGTCGTGGCCCTGATCGCCATCGGCCCGAAAGAGCTGCCGGGCGTGCTGCGCATGGTCGGCCAGTGGATGGGCAAGGCCCGCAAGATGGCCGCCGAATTCCAGGGCCAGTTCCAGGAGGCGATGCGCGAGGCCGAAATGGCCGACCTCAAGAAGAGCTTCGACGAGGTCAAGGAAGCCGCGACCGGCTTCACTAGCAACAATCCGCTGACCTCGCTCCAGAAGGACGTCAGCGACGCACTGCGCGTCGATGCGCTGGACAAGCCGGCCGAGACGCCCGCGACCGCGGCTATCGAGTCGCCGACGACACCAACGACACCGGAAGCGCCGACGCCCGCGACCTTCATGGAAGCCGAGGCGCATGCGGCTGCGAACGAGCCGCTTGCGATCACCCGTGAGGTCGAGCAGGCGCAGGTTGCGCAGGACACCGCGCCATCCGAAGCGATCAAGGACGCCAAAGCGTCATGACCGACGCCGATATCGAGGCCAGCAAAGCCCCGCTGATGGACCATCTGATCGAGCTGCGTTCGCGGCTGATCAAGGCGCTGCTCGGCTTTGGCATTGCGTTCATCTTCTGCTTCTTCTTCGCCAAGCAGATATTCAACGTGTTGGTATGGCCATATGTCCTGGCCGTCGGCGATCCCGCAAACGCCAAGCTCATTTACACCGCGTTCCTGGAATATTTCCTGACCCAGCTGAAGCTGGCGATGTTTGGCGCGGCCTTCATCTCGTTCCCGATCGTGGCGGGGCAGGTCTACATGTTCGTGGCGCCTGGGCTCTACAAGCACGAGAAGCAGGCCTTCCTGCCGTATCTGGTCGCGACGCCGTTCTTTTTCGTGCTGGGTGCGGCGCTGGTCTATTTCGTTGTGTTCCCGATGCTGGCGCGCTTCTCGCTTGGCATGCAGCAACTCGGCAGCGACGAGACCGCAAAGATCGAGCTGTTGCCGAAGGTCGGCGAATATCTGTCGCTGATGATGTCGCTGATCTTTGCCTTCGGCATTGCCTTCCAGCTTCCGGTGATCCTGACGCTGCTTGGCCGCATCGGCATCATCACCTCGAAGATGTTGCGCGAGAAGCGGCGCTATTTCATCGTCATCGCCTTCGTCATCGCGGCGGTGCTGACGCCGCCCGACGTGATCAGCCAGTGCTCGCTGGCGATTCCGCTGATGGCGCTCTATGAGGGCTCGATCATCGCGGTGGCGATGGTGGAGAAGAAGGCCGCCGCCGCGGCGCAGGCCGCCACCGGCACCGACGTGTCGACGCCGGCCAATCCGGCGGAGTAGGGCGCCGCCCCACGCTCCGGTGTCATTCCCCGCGCATGCGGGGAATCCAGTACGCCGCGGCCCCTCGGAGAATCACCACCCTCTCTGGAATACTGGATCATCCGCCTTCGCGGATGATGACAGCTGTGCTAGGGGACGCGCTGACGTACAACGTTTGCCCTTGTATGTTTACGCGCTGATCCAGGACCACAGCCATGCACGACATCAAATCGATCCGCGACAATCCGCAAGCCTTCGACGCCGGCCTCGCCCGGCGCGGCCTGAAGCCGTTGTCGGCCTCGCTGCTCGCGATCGACGAGACGCGGCGCGCGGCGATCCTGGCCTCCGAGCAGGCGCAGGCTCGGCGCAACGCGGCCTCCAAGGAAATCGGCGACGCCAAGAAGGCCAAGGACGAGGCGCGCGCGGCCAAGCTGATGGCCGAGGTCGCCGAGCTCAAGACCACGATGCCGCAGCTCGAGGCCGCCGCGAAAGCCGCCGATGAGGAGCTGACCAAAGAGCTGGCCGCGATCCCGAACATTCCGTTCGACGAAGTGCCCGATGGTGTCGACGAGCACGGCAACGTGCAGCGCCACGTGTTCGGCGACAAGCGCAACTACGGCTTTGCGCCGAAGCTGCATGACGATCTCGGCACCGCGCTCGGTGACATGGATTTCGAGGCGGCGGCAAGACTCTCCGGCGCCCGCTTCGTCGTGCTGAAGAAGAGACTGGCGCGGCTCGAACGCGCGCTCGGCCAATTCATGCTGAATCTGCACGTCGACGAGCACGGCTATACCGAGATCAATCCGCCGCTGCTGGTGCGCAACGAGATCATGTTCGGCACCGGACAATTGCCGAAGTTCGAGGATGATCAGTTCTGGGCGATCAAGGGCGAGCTCCTTGCCTCGCCCGACCAGGAGCGGCTGAGGACAGAGCGCCTCGGCCTCATTCCGACCGCCGAAGTCTCGCTCACCAACCTCGCGCGCGAATCCATTCTCGACGAGAAGCAATTGCCGATGCGCCTCACCGCGCTGACGCCGTGCTTCCGCGCCGAGGCGGGTGCTGCCGGGCGTGACACGCGCGGCATGATCCGCCAGCACCAGTTCACCAAGGTCGAGCTGGTCTCGATCACGACGCCGGAGGTGAGCAAGGACGAGCTGGAGCGCATGCTGTCCTGCGCCGAGCAGGTGCTGCAGCGGCTCGGGCTGCATTATCGCGTGATGACGCTTTGCGCAGGAGACATGGGTTTCTCGTCGCAAAAAACCTATGACATCGAGGTCTGGATGCCGGGGCAGGGCGAGGGCGGGGCATTCCGCGAGATCTCGAGCTGCTCGGTCTGCGGCGACTTCCAGGCACGACGCATGGATGCGCGCTCGCGCGGTCCCGACGGCAAGCCACGTTTCGTCCACACGCTGAACGGTTCGGGCACCGCGCTCGGCCGCGCGCTGATCGCCGTGATGGAGACCTATCAGCAGGAGGACGGCTCGATCGCAGTCCCCGACGTGCTGCAGCCCTATATGGGCGGCGTGAAGGTGATCGGGCGCGACTAAAGCGTTTTCGGGCGAAGTGGGTACCGGTTCGCGTCAAGAAAGCGCGTCAAGACGAGAATCGCGGTGCCCGTCTGAAATGTTGGAAACGATCGGTTGCGAAGATCGGGCGGCCGGCTATCCTGCCGGCCACCCGACAACGCGAACCCACCGTTCATGGCCTTGCACCGCGACATCTTCTGGGTCGGCCGACAATGGGCGGTGACGGGGGCGGGCATCCAGGCCGTCGATCAGCGCCTGCGCGGCGTGCTCGACATCGAGATCGCCCGGCTCTGGGACGACGATCTCGTGCAGAGCCGGCGGGCCAAGCCCGGTGTGAATGCTGCCGACTTCGACAACGCGCTGACGGTGGCGCGCGAACGCTTTCCGCAGACGCCGGAGCCGGATGCGTTCGTTGCGCAATTGGAGGCGCTCGGCGTGATCGAGGCTGCCGTCGTCAGTCCGGCGGTACCTGCGATGAGTCTGCGTGCGGAGGGGCGGCTGGCGCGCTTCCTTCCGCAATGGCGCATCCGCCGGTAGGACGTGGCCGGGAACCTCCGATCAGCCGGTTTGCCTGATCGGCCGGAGCCGGATAAGACGGCTCAGACCCCGCTTTTTTGGAATCGACCCTTCGCATGCGCATTCTCTGCACCAATGACGACGGCATTCACGCCCCCGGCCTCAAGGTCGTGGAGGAGATCGCGCGCGCATTGTCCGACGACGTCTGGGTGGTGGCGCCCGAGCTCGACCAGTCCGGCGTGTCGCATTCGCTGTCGCTGAACGATCCCTTGCGCCTGCGCGAAGTCGGCCCGCGGCACTTTGCCGTGCGCGGCACGCCGACCGACTGCGTCATCATGGGCGCGCGCCATATCCTTGGGTCCAAGCTGCCCGACGTCGTGCTGTCCGGGGTCAACAAGGGCCGCAACGTCGCCGAGGACGTGGTCTATTCCGGCACCATCGCCGGCGCGCTGGAAGGCACCATCTTGGGGTTGCCGTCATTCGCGCTGTCGCAGGAGTTCAGCGTCGAGACCCGCGAGCGCCCGCCATGGGACACCGCACGCAAATTCGGGCCCGACATCCTGCGCAAGGTGATTGCCGCGGGCATTCCGAAGGACACCGTCATCAACGTCAACTTCCCGTCCTGCGCGCCCGAGGATGTGCTGGGCATCCGCGTCACGCGCCAGGGCAAGCGCAATCTCGGTTTCCTCAGGATCGACGAGCGCCAGGACGGCCGCGGCAATCCCTATTTCTGGATCGGCTTCGAGCGCGCCGCGATGATGGACACGCCGGCGGACGGCACCGATCTGGCGGCGCTTCGCGAGCGCTATGTTTCGGTCACGCCGCTCAGGCTCGATCGCACCAACGAAGCGTTTTCCGAAGAGCTCAGCGCGACGTTGAAGTAACGCTAGCCGCCGCGAAGTGCGGCTTCGATGGTCTTGCCGAGCGCGTCGAGCTGGAACGGCTTTTGAAGCGCGGGCCGGTCGCGGTACTGCTCGGGCAGGCCGGAGGAGCCGTAGCCGGTGGCGAAGATGAACGGGCAGCCTTTCGCCTTGATCACGTCGGCGACCGGCGAGATGACCTTGCCGTTGACGTTGACGTCGAGAATGGCGATGTCGAACTCGGTCGCCTGGGCGAGCCGCATGGCCTCGGTGATGTCGCCGGCCTCAGCTGCGACCTTGTAGCCGAGCTCTTCGAGCATGTCCGCGACCATCATCCTGATCATCACCTCGTCCTCGACGAGGAATACAGAGCGGCCGGAAAGCCCTGTCGCGGTCATAGTTGAGTCCCTTGCCCATTGCCAAAAACGTTCGCAGATAACACGAATTGACGCAATGCGCGTTTCGACGAACGGATACCTGAAAATGGTCATCGCGGCTCGCCCGTGGCAAGCCAATTTGTGGTCAAATGCTCCAGGCGAAGGTTATCATGGGTTCCTGAGCAGGAACACGATTCCTGCGCCCGGGATTAACGTCCACCGGCCCCGGCAAGACAGCACAAGCAGGCAATGACCCCCGATCAGCATCCGCCGGAAAAGATGATGTTTCAGCTCACGCTGAGGCGTCGGGGCATCAGCGATCAGGCGGTGCTGCGAACCATGGAGGAGGTGCCCCGCGAGCTTTTCGTCGACGAGGCCGATCGCGACGGCGCCTATCGTGACAGCGCGCTGCCGATCGCCTGCGGGCAGACCATCAGCCAGCCCTTCGTCGTGGCCTACATGACCGAGCAGCTCCAGCTTCAGAAGCGGCACCGCGTGCTCGAGATCGGGGCAGGTTCCGGCTATCAGGCCGCTGTGCTGTCGCGGCTCGCCGGCCAGGTCCTGACCGTCGAACGCTATCGCAAGCTTGCCGATACGGCACGCGCCCGGCTCGAAAAGCTCGGCTGTCACAATGTCGAGGTGATGCTCGGCGACGGGCTCAATCTGCCACCCAATATCGGCCCGTTCGACCGCATCATCGTCACCGCCGCAGTGGAGCAGCTTCCGGACAATTTGGTCGAGCGGCTCGAGGTCGGCGGCATCCTGATCGCGCCGGTCGGCCCGCATCAGGGCGTGCAGACGCTGATCCGCCTGACCCGCACCGAAGCCGGGATCGAGCGCAAGGAACTCGTCGAGGTCCGCTTCGTGCCGGCACTGCCCGGGGTGGCGCGGGAGCTGTAGATTTCCGGATCGGCTGCGCCGCCAACATCTTATTGGGAGGGTTAAGCCGTTATTTACTCGGCGCGTGTTTACTTAAAACACCAGTTCTGTTGCGTACGAGTGAGTAACCATGTCCGTCGTCGCCGAGTTGCTTTACTCGCGCCGCGTACCGCAGGTCGCGGTGCTGGCGCTGATTTCCTTCAGCTTCGCAGGGTGCAGCGCCGACATGTCGTCGCGGCTGTCCCAGTCGAACTTCTCCAACCCCTTCTCCTCTGAGCAGACCGGTTCGGTGCAGCAGGCCCCGCCGCCGCAGCAGCGCGAGCTGCCGCAATATTCGCGGCCGCAGACACAGCCGGGCTATTATCAGTCGCAGCCCTTGCCGCCGCCGGCGGTGTCCGCACCGCAATCCTATCCCGTCACGGGTGGTGGTGGCGTGTCCGGAGGCGGGCGCGGCGTCAGCTCCTACGCGCCCCCGGCGCAGCCGCATCTTGAGACCACGGCCACCGTGCCGCCGCGCTCCGTTGCCGCGGCTCAGCCGTCCGGAGGCACCAAGATCATCGTCGGCACCAGCGATACGCTCGACGTGCTCGCCAAGCGTTATCGTGTCACGCCGCAGGCGATCCTCGCGGCCAACGGCTACAAGGGGCCGCGTTCGCTCTCGCCTGGCCAGCAGCTGATCATCCCGCATCCGGCCACGGCCGCTGCGCCCGCGCCCGCGTTGGCTCCCGTCGCGGCGGCTCCCGCCATGGCGCCTGCAGCCAAGCCGGTTGCGGCCATTGCTGCGCCGCCGAGCACCCACTTCGTCAACCACGGCGACACGCTCGCCAGCATCGCCCGCAAGAACCATATTTCGTCGGCTGAGCTCGCCCGTGCCAACGGCCTCGATCCGTCGGCCAAGCTCAAGCTCGGCACCAAGTTGACCGTGCCCGGTGCCAGGACCGCTGCCCTCGCGGCGCCGGTTGCGGCGGCTCCCGTCGGGGCTGCTCCGGTTGTCGGGACGCTCCAGCCGGTTGCTGCCGCTCCCGCACCCGCCACCAAGATGGCGGCTGTCGCCGCGCCGGTGCAGAGCGCTCGCCTGGCCCAGGCCACGGCCAATGTCGAAGAGAAGCCCGCTGAAGCTCCGGCGAAAGCTGCGGAGACCACGAGCGCGCTGCCGACCTTCCGCTGGCCGGTGCGCGGCAAGGTGGTCACGAGCTACGGCGCCAAGACCAATGGCAAGTCCAATGACGGCATCAATCTCGCGGTGCCCGAGGGGACGCCGGTCAAGGCGGCCGAAGACGGCGTCGTGGCCTATTCCGGCAACGAGCTGAAGGGTTACGGCAATCTGGTCCTGGTTCGGCACTCCAACGGCTACGTCACCGCATATGCCCATGCGAGTGAGCTGATGGTGAAGCGCGGCGATACCATCAAGCGCGGTCAGGTCATTGCCAAGTCGGGTCAATCCGGGGAGGTGGCGTCGCCGCAGCTCCACTTCGAGATCCGCAAGGGATCGAGCCCGGTTGACCCGCTTCAATTCCTGAACGGGGCGTGAGGCGCCGCCAGCCCCTCATCACACGAACGGTGTCATCGCCCGCGAAAGCGGGCGATCCAGTATTCCAGAGACAGTTGTGGTTGAGCCGATAGGCCGCGGCGTACTGGATTCCCCGCTCCAGTGCGCAATTGCGCACAAGGCGGGGGAATGACAGTTGTGAGTGGGGTGAAAGCCAGCCTTACTTCGCCGTCAGCTTCACGCCCAGCCGGCCCGCCAGCTCCTGCACGAACTGCCAGGCGACGCGGCCCGAGCGGGAGCCGCGGGTGGTCGACCATTCCAGCGCCTCGCGCTCCAGCGCCTCATCGTCGACCTCAATGCCGAAATGGCTGCAATAGCCGCGCACCATCGCGAGGTATTCGTCCTGGCTGCAGCGGTGGAAGCCGAGCCAGAGGCCGAAGCGATCAGACAGTGACACCTTCTCTTCGACGGCTTCGCCGGGATTGATCGCGGTCGAGCGCTCGTTCTCGATCATGTCGCGCGCCAGCAGATGGCGGCGGTTGGAGGTGGCGTAGAGGATGACATTCTCGGGCCGGCCCTCGATGCCGCCTTCGAGCACGGCCTTCAGCGATTTGTAAGACGCGTCATTGCCGTCGAAGGAGAGGTCGTCGATGAACACGATGAAGTGGAAGCTGGCGTCCCGGAGCTTCTCCATCAGCATCGGCAGCGTTTCGATGTCCTCGCGGTGGATCTCGATCAGCTTCACCCTGTCTGCCGGCTTGCGCTCCGCATTGATGCTGGCGTGCGCTGCCTTGACCAGCGACGATTTGCCCATGCCGCGCGCGCCCCAGAGCAGCGCGTTGTTGGCGGGCAGGCCATTGGCGAAGCGCTCGGTGTTCTCCATCAGGATGTCGCGCATCCGATCGACGCCCTTGAGCAGGAACAGCTCGACGCGGCTGACCCGCGGCACTGCGGCGAGGCGACCGTCGGGGTGCCAGACATAGGCATCGGCCTGCTTGAACGATTCGCGTTCGAGGGCCGGCTTGCCCTGGGCGGACAGGTGCGCCGCAATGGTCTCCAGCGCGCGGACCATGCGCTCCTGGGAGAGGTCTGGGGCTGCCTTGACGGCCCCATTGGTCGTCCCCTTGGGGCGTTTTGCCGCGACGGGGGCGGACTTGCGGGCAGGGGTGCGGGGGCCTTTGCCGGCCGGGCTTTTGCTTGGGTTTTTGGGCATGTCCGAAGTTCCTGAGAACGCAGCCTTATCGGGCCTGAGGGCGCGCCGCAAGGTGGGTCAAAAGGGCAGTCTGGCAGCGTTGCAATTGGGGCAATGGCCGCTATAGTCCGCGCGAATTTGACCGAACCGGTCGCCTTTGAGGGCCTGACCGGCTTTCCCCCGTTCTCACGAGGATCGTCCGAATGCTGATTACCCCTGCGTATGCCCAGGCCGCGGGCGCCGGCGACACCAACAGCATGTTGATGTCGCTGCTGCCGTTCGCCCTGATCTTCGTGATCATGTACTTCCTGATTCTGCGTCCGCAGCAGAAGAAGGTCCGTGACCACGCCGACCTCGTGAAGAATATCCGCCGCGGCGACACCGTCGTGACCTCGGGCGGCCTCGTCGGCAAGGTCACCAAGGTCGTCGACGACGACCAGATCGAGTTCGAGATTTCCGACGGCGTGCGCGTGCGGCAGATGCGCCAGATGATCTCGGGCGTGCGCGCCAAGGGCGAGCCGGCGAAGGAATCGAAGGATAGCAAGGAAGCCGCCAAGGACGACGCCGCCTCGAAGTGAGCGCGTCCGCGAGCATCTCAAGTCTCCTGATCTGACAGGTCCAGTCGATGTTGTATTTCACGCGGTGGAAGGCGCTCGGGATCATCCTGACGGCGCTGATCGTGTGCCTCTGCGCGGTCCCGAACTTCTTCCCCGAGTCGCAGGTCAAGACCTGGCCCGCCTGGGCGCAGCGCCGGCTCGTGCTCGGCCTCGACCTCCAGGGCGGCTCCTACCTGCTGCTCGAGGTCGATTCCAACTACGTGAAGAAGGAAAGGCTCGACCAGGTCCGCGACGACGTTCGACGCACGCTGCGCGATGCCAAGATCGGCTTCACCGGCGGCGTGACCGTGCGCAACGACGCGGTCGAGGTTCGCATCACCAAGGAATCCGACGCTCAGGCTGCGCTCGCCAAGCTGCGCGAACTGTCTCAGCCGCTGGGCGGCCTGATGGGATCCAGCGGTCAGCGCGACCTCGAGGTGACCGATGCTGGCGGCGGGGTGATCCGCCTGAGCGTCCCGCAGGCCGCAATGCTCGATCGCCTGCGCAAAACCATCGAGCAGTCGATCCAGATCGTCGAACGCCGCGTCAACGAGCTCGGCACCGTCGAGCCCGTGATCCAGCGCCAGGGCAATGACCGCATCCTGGTGCAGGTCCCCGGCCTTCAGGACCCGACCCGCCTGAAGGAGCTGCTGGGCAAGACTGCGAAGATGGAATTCCGCATGGTCGACACCTCCGTGCCGCCGGATCAGGCGCAAGCGGGCAGGTTGCCGCCGGAATCCGAACTCCTGATGAGCGCATCGCCGCCGCCGACGCCCTATGTGGTCAAGAAGCAGGTGCTGGTCGCCGGTGGCGATCTGACCGACGCTCAGGCGAGCTTCGACCAGCGCACGGGCGAGCCGGTCGTCAGCTTCAAGTTCAACACCTCGGGTGCGCGCAAGTTCTCGCAGGCCACGCAGGAGAATGTGGGGCTGCCGTTCGCGATCGTCCTGGATAACAAGGTGATTTCGGCACCCGTCATCCGCGAGCCCATCACCGGCGGCCAGGGCCAGATCTCCGGCAGCTTCACCGTGCAGTCGGCCAACGATCTGGCGATCCTCTTGCGCGCCGGCGCGCTGCCGGCACCGCTCACGGTGGTCGAGGAGCGCACCGTCGGTCCGGGCCTCGGCCAGGACTCGATCGAGAAGGGCGAACTCGCGGCCTATGTCGGCTCGATCCTCGTCATCATCTTCATGCTGCTGACCTACCGGCTGTTCGGGGTGTTCGCGAACATCGCCGTGGCCATCAACGTCGCCATGATCTTCGGCCTGTTGTCGCTGCTCAACGCCACGCTGACGCTGCCCGGCATCGCCGGCATCGTGCTCACCGTCGGCATCGCCGTGGACTCCAACGTGCTGATTTACGAGCGCATCCGTGAGGAGCTGCGCGGCGGCCGCAACGCGATCTCGGCGATCGATGCCGGCTTCAAGCGGGCGCTCGCGACCATCCTCGATTCCAACATCACAACCTTCATTGCCGCCGCGGTGCTGTTCTACATCGGCACCGGCCCGGTGCGCGGCTTCGCCGTGACGCTCGGCATCGGCATCATCACCACGGTGTTCACCGCCTTCACGCTGACGCGGCTGATCGTCGCCTGGTGGGTGCGGTGGAAGCGGCCGCAGAGCGTGCCGATCTAGGAGCCTGATCGTGACTCACACCGTTCTCATCGGGCTCGGCGTCCTCATTGCCGTCCTCACCGTGGTTGCCGCGCTCGGCCTGCTGCCGTCGCTGCGTATCGTCCCTGACGATACGCATTTCGATTTCACGCGCTTCCGCCGCATCAGCTTCCCGATCTCGGCGGCGCTGTCGATCGTCGCGATCACGCTGTTCTTCACCCATGGCCTGAATTTCGGCATCGACTTCCGCGGCGGCACGCTGCTGGAGGTCAGGGCCAAGTCCGGCGCCGCCGACATTGCCGCGATGCGCACGACGTTGGATGGATTGCGTCTGGGCGAAGTGCAGTTGCAGCAGTTCGGCGATGCCGCGAACGTCCTGATCCGCGTCGCGGAGCAGCCGGGCGGCGATGCCGCGCAGCAGGAGGCGGTGCAGAAGGTTCGTTCCGCGCTCGGCGATTCCGTCGAGTATCGCCGCGTCGAAGTGGTCGGCCCGCGCGTCTCCGGCGAGCTGCTGGCATTCGGCATGCTCGGCCTGATGCTCGCGATCGTCTCGATCCTGATCTATCTCTGGTTCCGGTTCGAATGGCAGTTCGCGCTTGGCGCCATGATCGCCAACGTGCACGACATCGTGCTCACGATCGGCTTCATGTCGATCAGCCAGGTCGATTTCGACCTGACCAGCATCGCCGCGCTTCTGACCATCCTGGGCTATTCGCTCAACGACACCGTCGTCATCTACGACCGAATCCGTGAAATGCTGCGGCGCTACAAGAAGATGCCGATGCCGCAGCTGCTCAACGAGTCCATCAACTCGACGCTGTCGCGCTCGATCATCACCCACTTCACGGTGACGCTGGCGCTGCTGGCGCTGCTCCTGTTCGGCGGTCACGCGATCCACAGCTTCACGGCGGTGATGATGTTCGGCGTTGTGCTGGTCGGCACCTACACCTCGATCTTCATCGCGGCGCCGATCCTGATCTATCTCGGCGTTGGCGAGCATCGCGAGGATGCGCCCGATACCGCTACGCCGGCGAAGAAAAGCAAGGCATGATCCGAACCGCATGCCCTCGCAGGCGTTTGCGAGGGCAGTAAGCCCATTCGGACGAAGCTCATGGCCGGCGATCCCAACGCACCGCATTTCCCGCGCTCGGCGCCGATCGAGGCCTATGGCAAGGGCGGCTTCGCCTTTGCCGGCATGTCGCATCGGGGCTCGCTGCTGTGCCTGCCCGACGCGATCTGGGCCTGGGACGTGACGGATCCCCAGAAGATCGACCGCTATTCGCTGGACCGGGTCTTCACGGCCGCCAACAGCATCGACACGCTCCTGATCGGCACCGGAACCGGGGTCTGGCTGCCGCCGCCGGCGCTGCGGCAGGCGCTCAAGGCGGTGAGGGTGGTGCTGGACACGATGCAGACCGGTCCCGCCGTGCGCACCTACAACATCATGATCGGCGAACGGCGGCGGGTCGCCGCTGCGCTGATCGCGGTGCCATGAACAGCACATGAGCAGCGCCGCGCCGCCGCCCGATTCCGTCACTTTCTGCGCCGATCTCGTGCGCAGCCATGACTTTCCGCGCTATGCTGCGACGCTGTTCGCGCCCGCCGCCGAGCGCCGCGCGCTGCTGGCGCTCTATGCCTTCAATGTCGAGATCGTCCGCGTCCGCGATCAGGTGAGCCAGCCCTTGCCCGGCGAAATCCGCTTTCAATGGTGGACCGATCTGTTTTCCGGCCTGGTCCACGGCAGCGCCGAGGGCAATCCGGTCGCGGCGGAGCTGCTGCGTGCGATCCGCGATTTCGACCTGCCGGTCGAGCCGCTGTCGCTGCTCGTCGACGAGCACCAGTTCGACCTCTACAACGATCCGATGCCGACCATGGCGGCGCTGGAGGGCTATCTGGCCGCGACCTCATCGGCGCTGTTCGTTCTGGCGGCGCAGATTCTGGCGCCGCCCTCGGACGCCACCGAGCATCTCGCCCGTCATGCCGGGTTGGCGCAGGGCATCGTCCAGGTCATTGCAAATCTGCCGCGCGATGCCGCGCACCGGCAACTGTTCCTGCCGCAGCAGCTGCTGGCGAGCCACGATTGCAACATGGAGGATGTGTTCGCCGGCAAGGAGACGCCGAATTTGCGTGCCGTGCTGGAGCAGCTCGCGGGCGAAGCAAGGCAGCATCTGGCTACGGCCCTGTCGTTGCTGGCGGAGGTGCCGGCGGCGGCTCGGGCAGCATTTCTGCCGCTCGGGCAGGTGCGGGCCGATCTCAAGCTGCTGTCGCAACCCGGGCGCAACCCGTTTACGCCGAGGCAATCGTCCCGGCTGCGCACGCTGTGGACGCTGTGGCGGGCTTCGCGGTCGCGTGAGTTTACCAAATAGCGGCTGGCTTATCGCTTGGACCGGCCAAATGGCCTATGCTGTCCTATGGCTGACTTGTCCCCAATCTCGCCCTTCGATCTCAGCGGTCTGCCGGTCGCCCCAAGCGACATTGCTGCCGCCGCCGAGACGATCAGGGGCGCCGTCGTCGAGACGCCCTGCAGCTACAGCCGCACGCTGAGCAGCATCTGCGGCTGCGAGATCTGGCTCAAATTCGAGAACCTCCAGTTCACCTCCTCGTTCAAGGAGCGGGGCGCGCTCAACCGCCTCACCGCGCTGACGCCGGAGGAGCGCGCGCGGGGCGTGATCGCCATGTCGGCCGGAAACCACGCGCAGGGCGTGGCCTATCACGCCAAACGGCTCGGTATTCCCGCCACCATCGTCATGCCGGTCGGTACGCCCATGGTGAAGGTCGAGAACACCAGGCATCACGGCGCTGAAGTGGTCGTCACGGGCGCGACGCTGGAGGAGGCGGCCGCGTTCGCGCGCAGCCACGGCGAAGCCAGAAGCATGATCTTCGTCCACCCCTACGACGATCCGCTGGTGATCGCGGGGCAGGGCACGGTCGGGCTGGAGATGATGAGGGCCGTGCCGGAACTCGACACGCTGGTCGTGCCGATCGGCGGCGGCGGCCTCATCAGCGGAATCGGTATCGCCGCGAAATCGATCAAGCCGTCGCTGCGAATCCTCGGCGTCGAGGCCTGGCTCTATCCCTCGATGTACAACGCCATCCATGACGGCAATCTGCCGGCGCGGGGCGACACGCTGGCCGAAGGCATCGCGGTGAAATCGCCCGGCAAGATCTCCACGGAAATCGTCCGCCGCCTCGTCGACGACATTGCGCTCGTCAACGAAGCCGAGCTCGAGCGCGCGGTCGCGACCCTGATCTCGATCGAGAAGACGGTCGTCGAGGGCGCCGGCGCCGCCGGCCTTGCCGCGCTGATGTCCGATCCGACCCGCTTTGCCGGCCAGAAGGTCGGCCTCGTCCTGAGCGGCGGCAATATCGACACGCGGCTGATCGCATCCGTCCTCACCCGCGAGCTGGCGCGCGAGGGGCGGTTGACCCAGCTCTCGCTCGACATTCCTGACAGACCCGGGCAATTGGCCGCCGTGGCGGCCCTCCTGGCCGAAGCCGGCGCCAACATCATCGAGGTTTCGCACCAGCGGACCTTCTCCGACCTGCCGGCCAAGGCCACGCTCCTGCAACTCGTCATCGAGACCCGCGACAGCGCCCATCTCGACGAGGTGATGGCAAAGCTCAGCGCATCCGGATTGAGCGCGCGCTGCACGTAGGGCACGTTGAGACGCCAGGCCGGGGCTGGGCGCTACTCCGGAAGGCCCGCGACGCGGAGGGCATCTCCGAGCGAGGAAGCGAGCGCTGGCGCGCAGTTGACGCCCTGAAATTGACGGCCATAGCGGAACGTCGGGTGCAGCTCCAGCACCCGCGCGGCCGCCGCCTTCGCCTCCTGCAATCGTCCAAGCTTTGCCAGCGCCGCGGCCAATTGCACATGGGTAATGCTGTGGCGAGGATTGGCCTGAACCGAGCGGTAAGCGGCGCGGCACGCCTCCTCATATCGGCCGCGATGGAAGTGCCCCATCGCCTGCGCGTCGAATGTGGCGAAAGCCCAGGGATCGAACGGACTGAGCCGCAGGCCTCGTTCGCTCCATTCAATAGCCCGGTCGGCCTCTCCGCCCCAGCCGAGCATGACGCTGCCGAGGATGTAGGTCAGTGCCGATGATGGGCTGATAGCGAGCGCGGCCTCGAACGCGATGAAGGCTGCGGAGCGATCGTGCCCGTCCATGCCGATCGAAAAGCCCGCGAGCGTGAGAGCAAGCGCATCATCCTGGCCATGGGCGATGGCCGAGCGCGCATGGCAGATCGAGGCCTCGCGATTGGTCTCCTGCAAACCGGCTCTAAGGAACAGGAAGTGATGGCACATCGCCGCATTGCCGTGCGCGAGTGCGTACGCAGGCTCGAGCGCGATCGCACGTTCGAGCAGCACGAGCGCCTGGGCGACCTGGGCCGGCATGCCGGAATCGACGTCCGGCTGGGCGCGCAGGACGAGATCATAGGCATCCAGGCTGTCCGGCCGCTTGCGGCTGACCCTGTTGATTTCGGCGCGCCGCAGGCTGGGCGCGATCGCACCGACGGTCGACGATGCGATGTCGTCCTGGAGGGCGAAGACGTCTTCGGACCGGCGGTCAAATCGCTCGGCCCAGACGTGCATGCCAGTCGACGCATCGATCAACTGGCCGGTGATGCGGACCAGCGTGCCGGTCTTGCGGACACTGCCTTCCAGCACGTAGCGTACGCCAAGTTCGCGGCCGACCTGCTTCACGTCCACCGCGCGGCCCTTATAGGCGAATGTGGAATTCCGCGCGATCACGAACAGCCAGTTGATGCGCGAGAGGCCGGTGATGATGTCGTCAACCATCCCATCGGCAAAATAGTCCTGCTCCTCGTTGCCGCTCAAGTTCGTGAAAGGCAACACTGCGATCGACGGCCTGTCGGGCAATGACAGCAACGGCGCTTGCGGTGTTGCTCGTGCGGGATCCGGATCGGACTTCGTCACGATGGGGCCGACATAGCGATAGCCGCGGCGCGGCAGCGTTTCGATCCAATGCGCCTCGCCGGAGATGTCCGCCAGCATGCGCCGCACCGCCGCGATCTGGACGGTCAGATTGCTGTCCTCGACGGCCTGGGCGGGCCAGGCCGCCTCGATCAAGGCATCTTTTGAAACAGGCACACCAGCCTGCCGGACGAGGAGTGCCAGGAGCAGCACTGCGCGCTGGCCGAGTGCGGTCGGCTCAGCACCGTGGAACAGGATCCCCTCATCGCCATCGAGCCGAAAGGGACCAAATTCAAGGATCGTGGCCATCGCCGAAGAAGGCCACATTTCGCAGGTTTTTTGCAACGTTTTCCGAACGGCTTCGCGACTTTCCGGCTGGATGGGACCACCATCGCGCGAGCCGTGAGGAACGCTGCAACAGCGATGGAGGTGTACATGACCGCGAAACACGTCATCCGCAGGCCCGGCGAGACCGAGGGGGTCACGCTGCGCGGCCAACCAATGGCCTTCCTGGTGACGGGCGAGGACACTGGGCATACGAGCATGTTCGACTGGATAATTCCGGCAGGATTCGCCACCGGCCGGCGTTCATCGTGTTCAGGAAGAGACCTTCTACGTGCTCGAAGGCGAGTGTGAATGGTTTGTCGGGGATGAGATTGTCCGGGCAACCCCAGGGACCTTCCTCTTCATTCCTCCCGGTGTTCCCCACAACATCACCAACCCGAGCGAGAAGCCCGCGCGCGTGCTCATGACCGTATCCCCGCCGGGACACGAGCATTACTTCGAGGAGCTGGCCGAGCTGACGGCAAGAGGTCCCCCGGATGCGAAAGCCATCAGCGAGCTACGCGCCCGCTTCGATACCGACCAACTCTCGGCGCTGACGACAAGAGCTTGAAGCCCAGACGGCGCGACGGTGGACCGACTTCAAGGTCGGCTCGGCCGCGTCGGCCTTTTTGCTACCATGCCGCCAGATCCGCCAGATGAGCGATCAGCCGATCGATCTCCGCCTCCGTGTTGTAATAATGCGGCGATGCCCGCACGACATGCGGCAAGGAGCGAAGTTCGGCATCGATACGCGTGCTCGAAGGATCTGAAGCGCCGATGGTAATGCCGGCTGCCGCGGCACTGGCGACAACGGCGTCCGCCTCGTGCCCGTCCAGCGTGAAGCTGACGATGGCGCCCGGCGCGCGTCCGAGGTCGCGAATGGTGATGCCGGGAAGGGCGGCGAGGCCGCTGCGAAGACGGCCGGCAAGCATGCGGCAGCGTTGTTCGATCGGAGCGATGCCGATCTCGAGGGCGTAGTCGACGGCGGCGCCGAGGCCCAGCCGGGCCGCGTAATTGTTCTCCCAGGTCTCGAAGCGGCGTGCATCGTCGCGAAGCCGATATTCATCGCGCGAGACCCAGGGCGCGGCGAAGTGATCGATCATCGGCGGCTCGAGGCGTTGCAGCAGCGCGCGGCGAACGTAGAGAAAGCCGGTGCCGCGCGGGCCGCGCAGGAATTTGCGACCCGTGGCCGACAGCATGTCGCAGCCGATGGCTTCGACGTCGACCGTCATCTGGCCGACCGCCTGGCAGGCATCGAGCAGATAGGGAATGCCGCGTGCCCGCGCGATCTTGCCGACAGCTGCCGCCGGATTGACCAGCCCGCCATTGGTCGGGACCCAGGTGATCGCGATCAGCTTTACGCGCTCATCGATCATGCGCTCGAGCGCGTCGACGTCGAGCTCGCCGCTGGCATCGCTCGGCACGACGTCGATGATCGCGCCGGTCCTCTTGGCGACCTGTAAGAACGCGACATAATTGGCCGCGTATTCCGCCTCGGCAGTCAGGATGCGGTCGCCCTTGCGAAACGGAAGCGCGTAGAACGCCATCTGCCAGGCGACCGTCGCGTTCTCCACGAGCGTCGATCTCGTCGGGTGCGGCGTTGAGCAGACGCGCCACCGAGCCGTAGACCGCTTCGAGCCGGTCGGCCTCGCGATCGGCGGCCGCATAGCCTCCGATCTCGCTTTCCAGATCGATATGCTGCTTCATCGCCGCGACAACGGAAGTCGGCATGAGCGCCGCCCCGGCATTGTGGAGATATGTGAGCCGGCTGGCGGCCGGCGTGTCAGACCGTATTTGGTCGATGTCGATCACCAACGCCTCCACTTTCCGCGATCCGTGATGATGAATTAGATGCGCCGAAGGGGCCGAGCAAGACGTCAGGCCAGGGACGTCGGCTGGATCTCAGATGCAGAGGCCGAGCAGCTTGACGTGGCAGTTGCTCGATTTGGGTTTGCTCGCAGGCGCAGCCTCGCGTTTCACGGCAACGAGGGGCTCCTTGTCCTTGTTCTTCTTGCCCTTGCCCTTCGGCTCGTAATCGCCGGCGATCACCATGGCCCAATAGGTGCGCTTGCCGCTGGCATTCCTGGCGCTGGCGATGCCGACGCGGGAGGCGTTGTGCAGCAACAGGTTCTTGCGGTGCCCGGACGAGTCGATCCACTGTCCCAGGGTCTTCTCGAAATTGTCGTAGCCGTAGGCGATGTTCTCGGCGGCGCGGCCCGCGCCGGCGGGCGCGACGCGGCGATTGAAGGGGCCGAGCGCGTCGTGACTGAGGTCGTCCTTCGCCGCCATCGCGCGGGCCTGGTCCATGGCGATGCGGTCGAGGGTGGAATCGCGGAGGACGCGAACTTCACCGTGCTTGAGGCGGAAGCTGGAGATCAGCTCGGCCGGGGTCTCGGCCATTGCGGGCGCGGCCGCCAGCAGCAGAAGGCCGGCAATCAGGCCGCCAACCACGCGATCCATCATCGTCCCCCGAGTGCCCATGACCCCGCCGAGCCTGCCTTGTCCGACTGCTTCTCTATCGCCAATGTGGACGCTTCAAGGCGAGACCGCCCGTCAGCTCGCTGGCAGGTCCGCCTCGAAGTTGAAGCGATCGCGCAGGTTTTTGCGCTGTTCCAGGATGTCCTTGAGGAAAGCGCGATCCTGGTCGTTCTTCATCATCGGCTCGATCAGGTCGAGCTGATTCATGGCAACCAGCTGCAGAATCTCGGTGCGCGGCTTGCCGCTGGCATCGCGCGGCAGCGCGTGCACCACCTGGATGTGCTCCGGCGGTTTCGGCCCCTTGGCGGCCGAAAGCTCGTTCCGCAACTGGCCTTCGAGCGTGGCCTGGTCGGCTTCGACGAAGGCATAGAGCCCGACGCCGGAGCGGCGGTCCGCGAAAGCCACGATGGCGGTGTCGCGCACGGCTGGATTTTTGCGGATCAGCTCGGTCAGCACCGGCGCGTCGTTCACGAGCCTGCGGCCGCCGCCCTCGCGATCGGTGAAATTGAACAGGCCGCGCGTGATCGCGCGATAGACCTTCTTGCCGGTGACAAGCCACAGGCTGGCGGCGAATGACTTCTTCGCAAGGATCTTTCGCTCGCGCGGCGTCAGCGCATCCGGCGCGTAGGAGCGCTTGTGCTTGAGCAGATGCCGGAGGTCTTCATAGGCGAGGACGCGATAGAGCCGGCCGCGCCGGTTGAAGCAGGCGGCGAGCTGGAAGTCGGTGACATAGGCGAGGCCGCCGCGGCCGACCAGCCAGTTCTGTTCCTTGGCAAGATCGTTGTGGCAGATACCGGCGCGGCGCAGTCGGCGCAGGGCCCCCTTGGCCGAACGGAAATAGGCGAGGTCGCCATGCGGCTTTGCCAGATGCAAAGCGACGCCGTCGACGAAGCCGCGCACCAGCGCACGGCGTCCGGCCCACAGCAGCTCCGGACCAACGTTGAGGCCTTTGGCGAGCGCCAGAGCGTGCTTCTCGCGGGCGAACAGATGGCGCGCCAGCAGGAATGACCACCACGGCACCTCGTCGAGCCGGCGCAGCACGGCATCGACCTCGCCGCTCTCGCCGCGGAAGCGCCCGCGCTCGACGGTCGAGAATACGTCGCGCTTGAGCAGCACGCCCTCGGTCCAGCGCGCCGAGAGCGTCGCGGCGTCGTCTTTGGGGAGGCTCATTGCAAACTCACGCGGCTGCGGCAATGCGCAAATGATCGGCGATCCAGCGATCGAGATCGGCGAGTGCCAGTGCACTCATCGCCTGCTTCTTGGCCACCGTCTTTTCGTTGCCGCGCAGGCGCGTGCCGTCGGGCTTCTTTGTCGGCGCGGTCGCAAGCGGTGGGAATAGACCGAAATTGATGTTCATCGGCTGGAACGAGCGTGTGCCGGGCTCGATGGTCTCGATGTGGCCGCCGGTGATGTGGCCGAGCAGCGATCCGAGCGCGGTCGTGCCAGGCGGGCTGACAAGCGTCTCGCCGCGCGCGTCCGCCGCTGCATAGAGACCGGCGATCAGGCCGACGCTGGCCGATTCCACATAGCCCTCGCAACCCGTCATCTGGCCGGCGAAGCGCAGCCTCGGCTGTGCGCGCAGGCGCAGCTGACTGTCGAGCAGTTTTGGCGAGTTGAGGAAGGTGTTGCGATGCAGGCCGCCGAGGCGGGCGAATTCGGCCTTCTCCAGCCCGGGAATGGTGCGGAAGATGCGCTGCTGCTCGCCGTATTTCAGCTTCGTCTGGAAGCCGACGATGTTGTAGAGCGTGCCCAGCTTGTTGTCCTGGCGCAGCTGCACGATCGCGTAGGCTTTCGTCGTGGGATCGTGCGGATTGGTGAGGCCGACCGGCTTCATCGGACCGTGGCGCAAGGTCTCGGGGCCGCGCTCCGCCATCACTTCGATCGGCAGGCAGCCGTCGAAATAGGGCGTGTTGGTCTCCCACTCCTTGAACTCGGTCTTCTCGCCGGCGATGAGCGCGGCGACGAAGTCGTCGTACTGCTCCTTGGTCATCGGGCAGTTGATGTAGTCCGCGCCGGTGCCGCCGGGGCCGACCTTGTCGTAGCGTGACTGAAACCAGGCCACCGACATGTCGATGGATTCGCGGTGCACGATCGGCGCGATCGCGTCGAAGAAGGCGAGCGCGTTCTCGTCGGTCAGCTCGCGGATGGCATCGGCCAGTGGAGCGGAGGTGAGGGGGCCGGTGGCAACGATGACGTTGCTCCAATCGGCCGGGGGCAAGCCTGCAACCTCGCCACGGGCGATCTGGATCAGGGGATGGTCGTTCAGCGCTTTGGTGACGGCCGCGGAGAAGCCGTCGCGGTCGACGGCGAGCGCGCCGCCAGCAGGCACCTGGTTGGCGTCGGCTGCACGCATGACCAGCGAATCGAGCCGGCGCATTTCGGCATGCAGCAGGCCGACGGCGTTGTTGGCGGCGTCGTCCGAGCGGAACGAATTGGAGCAGACGAGCTCTGCGAGCCCGTCGGTGCGGTGCGCTTCGGTCATGCGGGTCGGCCGCATCTCGTGCAGCACCACGGGCACGCCGGCTTTGGCCACCTGCCAGGCGGCTTCGGAGCCGGCAAGGCCGGCGCCGATCACGTGCACGATGTTGGATTGAGGTCCTGTCATGGGGCGGACAGGTAGCGCTTTTCGGCGGGGAGTGGAATCGCCGAGATGGAGTTTTCTGCCGCTAGATACGACAACGCCCGCACGAGGCGGGCGCTATCGGTCCGTTCCGGTGGAAGGGCTGAAACGATATCAGCCCTGATACTGACCGGCGGCAACGCGCGGGATGTCCGAGCGATCGAGGCCGATATCGGCCAGTTCGCGATCGCTGAGCTGGGACAGCTCGGCAACATTGCGCTGATAGTCCCGGAAGGCCTGGATCATGCGGATGAGCGAGAGCAGCATTGGTAGTCTCCTGTAGTTCGATTCAGCCCTTGCCCGGGCTGCATCGTTGAAATGAATATAGGTGAGAGTGGTGCAGTGCGAAAGTTCCGATGTTGCGATGCAGCTAAGCGAGTAACGCATACCGCGAGTAAGGGACGCTTAACCTCTCGCCAGTCCCGCCCAAGGCTTGGGCTGTATGGGCCGAATCTGGCAATAAACTCCCGTGAAATCACGGATTTAAGGGAAGTCGATTGATTTCGATCATAGCCGAAATAGGTTGCTTGCCTGTCGCCGGCAAGTCGGTCGGACAGCTTCTACAGCCAAGTCCGGCATGCGTGATTCGCATGAGGCGAATATCGCAATTTTGAATTCTAATTCACTTTTTGGGAGATCGGCTGCAGGCTTGGGAAGGGTCCGAACGGCTTGGGTGGAGCGGATTTGGGCGCGGGATGCAGCGGAACGGCCAATTCGCACCCACGGTAGCGCAACGCACACACGCCGAGCGTGTGGCGATGATTACCGGGATGTAATGAAAATCAGAAATTTCGCATGCGGCTCTGCGTAGCGCGCAACATCACGCAATTCTCGCGGGGAATTTATTGCGGCAAGTTGCCGCGTCCGGGGGAAAGTCATGTCGCAGAATCCGGCAATGTCGCTGGTCCTGCTTCAAGAACAAGAGAAGGAAGTAACATCATGACGAAGTTACTCGGGGTTATCGCAATTGCCGCCGTCGCGTTCGCCGTCGCGCCGGCCCAGGCCGCCAAGCACGCCGCGGGCGGTTGTAGCTCGGCCAACCTGGAGAAGACGGAGACCGCGATCGAAAACATGGCCGATGGCGACAGCAAGCTCGTGGCGCAGAAGGAGATCGCGGCTGCCCAGGATTCGCTACTCAACGGCAAAATGGGTGCGTGCGGCGCGCATCTGAACAAGGCGATGCACGCCACCATGGGCAAGTAAACGGGTAGGTAGACGCACCAGAGAGGGCCGGTCGCCGGGCGATCGGCCCTACGCGTTTGGGCGACCCACTTAAGGGGCGCGCGCCAGCTGGGTGGCGAAATAGGCGACAGTCTTGGAATAGACCTCGCTCTTGTTCCACTGCTGCAGCACTGCGAAATTCGGACTGCCCGGCTGCCAATCCTTGCCCTTCTGCCAGCCATAGCCGGCAAGATAATTGGCGGTGGAGGCGAGCACGTCGGGCGCGTTGTGCAGGAGGTCGCGCTTGCCGTTGCCGTCGAAATCGACGGCGTATTTCATCCAGGACGACGGCATGAACTGGGTCTGGCCGAGCTCGCCGGCCCAGGCGCCCTTCATCTCGGCTGGCGCGAGATCGCCGCGCTGGACGATGCGCAGCGCGTCGAGCAGCTCGGCGCGGAACTGCTCCGCGCGCCGGCAGTCATAGGCCAGTGTGGCGAGCGACCGGATCGTGCCGAACTTGCCGGTGTTGACGCCGAAATCGGTCTCCAAGCCCCAGATCGCGACCAGGACCTCACCGGGAACGCCATAGGTCTGCTCGATCCGCGACAGCACCGAGCCGTACTGCTTCATCCTGTTGGAGCCGCGCTCCAGGCGCGGCGGCACCATGCGGCCGGAAAATTCCTCGAAGGTCTGGGCGAAGACCTTTTGCGAGCGGTCGCGGTTGAGCACGCTCTGATCGAGCGTCACGCCGGCGAGCCCCGATGCGATGGCCTGTTGTGAGATGCCCTTGGCCGCAGCGTCGGTCTTGAAGTCCGCAAGCCAGGCATCGAAATTGCCCGAGCCGCAGGCAACCGCGGCGAACGCTGGCTGGGCGGACAGGATTGACGCGGAGAGGGCGAAGGCTGCGAGAGCGAGACGAGAAATCGTCGAGGTCATTCGAGATAATGAATTCCGTGAAGCGATCTGACCGGGGCGCGCAATCTCGATCGGAACCGCGGCCAAAGCAAGGCGTGCGACAGGTCGCGATCCTGCCCGAACCAGGGCAGGATCGCATGTCACGATATCGTCAGGCGTCCGTCCTGTTGCGCCAGGGGAAGAGGTTGGCCGGGAAGTCGGCAGCTGGCTTGCGCGGACGATGCGGCGGGGGCGGCACCGGACGTGCACCGGGCTCCGAGACGATCACCTTGCGGTAAAGATGCCAGGTGGCATGGCCGAGCAGGGGGATCACCACGGCGAGGCCGACGAAGGCTGGAATGGTGCCGAGCGCGAGCAGCACCGCCACGATCAGGCCCCAGGCCGCCATCGGCACCGGGTTCCTCGCGACCACGCGCAGCGAGGTGCTCATCGCCTCGAACGCGCCGGCATGGCGATCCAGCATCAAGGGGAACGACACGGCGCTGATGCAGAGCGCGGCGAGCGCGAACAGGAAACCGACGCCGCAGCCGACCACGATCAGCCACCAGCCCTGCTGCGTCGTCAGCACGCGCGTTATGAAGTCCGAGATTCCGGTGACGCCCTCATAGCCGAACGCCGCAACATAGATCGCCTGCGCGGTCGCAACCCAGGTCACGAACAGCGCGAGCAGCAACGTACCGAGGCCGAGCATCGCTCCGAACGAAGGCGAACGCAGCACCTCCATCGCATCCCACGCGCTGGCTTCCTCATAGCGTTCGCGCCGGCTGGAAAGCTCGTAGAGACCGAGCGCTGCGAAGGGGCCGATCAGCGCGAAGCCGGCGGCGAGCGGAAACAGCAGTGGCAGCACCGAATAGCCCATCACCACGCGGGCGAGCACGAGGCCGAGCACCGGGTAGATCACGCAGAGGATGATGGCGTGGCTCGGCACGGCCTTGAAATCTTCCCAGCCGCGCCTGAGCGCATCGTGCAGATCGGACAGCTGGATGGTTCGGATCACCGGTCCAGCCGCATCAGTGGGCTGGGCCATCGTGGGGACATTGCCCTGGTAGAGTGTGGCCATGGTCGCTAGCTCCCTTGCCGAGCGGCCGAATTCGGCGCCGGCAAACGGCGCGAGCGGCCGCCATTCTCTTAAGTCCCGCGATCCCGACCAGAGAATTCCGGATGACATCGCGAGCTGAACTGGAAGCGTACGCCTAATTCCGAGTCCTGTCCCTCACGCTTGGGTGAAATTCGATGCCGCATCGCAACCTCGACGATGTCATTCGGCCGTCATTTCGCCGCAGATAAGCTGATGCTGCGTGGTGGTTCGCAGAACTTCGCGGGCGCCACGCAGTAACTTGGTCTATAAGTGCCACTCAAGGCCCTTCCAACGGATCCTTTTCGGGGAGCAGACATGAGCATTTTCGGGAAAATCATGAGCGCGATCTTCGGCGGCCAGCCGGCTTCTGCCGCGCCCGCCGGTGGCGCAGCGCCGGGCAGTGCGCCCGCAGGGGCCGCGCCGGGAGCGCCGGCTTCCGCACCGATGGCCGCGGTCGATGTGGCGGCGATCGTCGACAAGGCGGTGGCCGCGCACAAGGGCGAGAAGCTGGAATGGCGTACCTCGATCGTCGACCTCATGAAGGCGCTCGACATCGATTCCAGCCTCGCTGCGCGCAAGGATCTCGCCAAGGAGCTCGGCTACAGCGGCGACATGAACGACTCGGCCAGCATGAATGTCTGGCTGCACAAGCAGGTGATGTCCAAGCTCGCCGCCAATGGCGGCAAGCTGCCGCCTGAGATCAAGCACTGACCGCAAGCACTGACCGAATGCCGGTCGTGCCGCAGGGGCCCGCGATCTCGCGGGTCCCTTTGCTTTCAAGCGACCAGATCCGCATCCTCCGGATGCCTGTCGAGATAGTCGACCACGAAGCCGCAGCCGGCGATCACCTTGCGGCCGTCGCGCCGGATCAAATCGAGCGCGCCCTTGATCAGCTCGGAGGCGATGCCGCGGCCGCGTAGCGTGCGGGGCGTCTCGGTGTGGGTGATGATGACCGCCGTCGGGGTCAGCCGGTAATTGGCGAAGGCGACCTCGTTGCCGACATCGAGTTCGAAGCGGCTCCTGTCCTTGTTGTCCCGTACCGATGCCACCATGCAAGATCCTTCCGACGTGCGTCTGACGCGTTGATCTAGGAGCCCGTCCCCGTCCTTGGCAAGGCGCGGCCATGGGAGCTTGCCGCACGGCAGATATCTGCAAACGCGCGTGCCTGTAGCTGCAGTGCAGTATGAGAAACCATCCTTGGTGAACACCGCGCCGGCTCCAATAATTACCGGCGCCGCTCTTGCAAGTTCCACGGCGGCTCCCACGTCCTCTCAAGGACATACGCCCGAATGCGGCCGGCAGGGTCGCTAGACATTCGGAGTGTCATGATTGCCAGCCGCAGACGTATGCCTCTTTGCAGGAGGTTACGATGTCGGACTTTGGTTTCTTGAATACTCATCGAACATGGGAAGACTGGTGCGGGATGCTGCTCGGCGCGCTCATCGTGGCTTCGCCGTGGTTTCCCATCCAGGATCCGGCGATTGCCGGGCACCCGACGGCGATCCTGAATACGGTCGCAATCGGCCTGGTCGTATTTGGCATCAGCCAGCTCGAATATGTCGCCTTGCAGCGCTGGCAAGAGGTGACGACGATCCTCGTCGGACTGTGGCTCATCGCCTCGCCTTACGCCCTCGGCTATTCCGCTGATGGCTTTCTCCGCATCTACCACACGAGCCTCGGCGCGGCGGTGGTGCTGCTGGGCATCCTTCAGCTGTGGCAGGACTGGGATCTGAATGATCAGGACATGCTCAAGCACGGACGATAGGCCGTAGATGTCGGCAGGCCCGCTGGCTTCGGGCGGCGGGCCTGTGCTCTCACCTCGCCACGAGGTCGGAATAGTCCGGATGCTTTTCGATCCATGCCTTCACGAACGGGCATTGCGGGATCAGCTTCAATCCGGCGGCGCGGACCTGGTCGAGAGCGCCTTGCACCAGCTTCGAGCCGACGCCCTTGCCGCCGAGCTCCTTCGGCACCTCGGTGTGCTCGAACGTGATCACGTTGCCATCGAGCTTGTAATGCTCGGTCGCAAGATGGCCTTCCACCGCGAGCTCGTAGCGGCAGTGGTCCTTGTTGTTGATGACGTTGCTCATGTTGTCGACCCTCCAGCTGCCAGCCTCGCGCACCAAGTCATAACGCACGGTCGCGCTGAGCGGTTTCCGATGTTGAGGTCGTTCGATTCAATCGGCCGCTTTGGCGAGCCTGGAATCTTCGGGCTGCTGCGGCGGGCGCAGGCACCCCTGGCAGATGACCAGGGAACGGTTGACCCTCGCATCCTGCTCGGCCTCGCTGCCGTCCTCCGCTTGCAACCACTCCTTCGAATGGGGCTGAAGCCCGGCTTGCGAGCCGTTCCGCTCGGATCGGGCCGCGGTCCGCGCTGGCTGTGCGGCCGCCCGCGGCCGATTGGGGTCCTCGCCCGCGCCATCCCAGGCATAACGTGCAGGCTTGAACGCGGGATCGGAGGCCAGATGCGCCTGTGGCGCCACGGCACATCCGGCGAGCGCCAGCGACAACAGGAGGAAGGCGGGCGCTTTGACCATGATGCTGCACTCTGTACACGAGAACTGAGCGAGGGTGCGCCGATCATGTTTAAAATTCCCTGAACGATTGCGGCCGCGCCGGCGACAAACGCGCATGCGCAATTTGATGCTTCTGCTCGCTCTGTTCGCCTCCGCCGCGCGCGCCGAGGATGCAAAGCCGTTCAATCCCTCCGACTATCCGCCCGGCGTGCAGAAGGCACTGCGCGACGCCAACGAGGAGTGCACCAGCCAGGACGGTGGCGAGGTGATCTTCGCGCCCGATACGGTGCGCAAGATCGACCTGACCGGTGACGGCCGCGACGACTACATCGTCGATTTCCAGGACACCAAATGCGGCGATCGCGAGACGACCTATTGCGGAACTGGCGGCTGCGTCATCAACATCCTGGTGACGCTGCCGGACGGCAACGTTCGCCCGGTATTTGACGGCTATGTCCTCCGCTACAAGATCATGGCCCCGCCGATGAAGCGCGGCGCTGCGCGCACCGTCCGCTTCGATCTTCATGGCAGCTTCCGCGGCGGCTTTGGCCCGCAGAGCTGCGTCAAGCAGAAGGCGATCACGGCGACGCCGTTTGCGTTCAAGCAGCCGTAGGGGAGCCGTGCATCCGGCGGCCTTGCAGGGGCGCGGGCGATGGCGATAAATGGGCTGCAATGAGCCGGCGGCCAGCGCGCCGTCCGCCCTCGAAGAGGAATCCCCATGCAGCCCCTGCGCATGTCGCGCCGCGTCATGAATCTCGCTTACATGCTGACCCAGAATGCCCGGCGGCATGGCGCGCGTCCCGGTTTCGTCTGGGGCGACAAATCCTGGACCTGGCGCGAGATCGATGCGCAGGTCTCGGCGCTGGCCGCAGCGCTCGCCGCGCGTGGCATTGCCAAGGGCGACCGCATCCTCGTCCATTCCAAGAATGGCGACGAAATGTTCTTCTCGATGTTTGCCGCGTTCCGGCTCGGCGCGGTCTGGGTGCCCACCAATTTCCGCCTGATGCCGGATGAGGTCACCTACCTCGCAGAGGCCTCCGGCGCGAAGGCGTTTCTGTGCCATGTCGATTTTCCCGAGCATGCAGCGGCCGTGAAAGGCGGCGCGCTCGAGTTCACCTGGAGCGTCGACGGCAAGGGCGCGTTCGGCGAGCGCTCGGTTGCTGATGCCATTGCCGCTCATGCCGGCGCCAATGTCGCGAATGTCGCCGTCGAACACGACGATCCCTGCTGGTTCTTCTTCACCTCGGGCACCACCGGCCGCTCCAAGGCCGCGGTGCTGACCCACGGCCAGATGGGCTTTGTGATCACCAACCATCTCGCCGATCTGACGCCCGGCGTCACCGAGAACGACGCCTCGCTGGTGGTGGCGCCGCTGTCGCATGGCGCCGGCGTGCATCAGCTGGTGCAGACCGCCCGCGGCGTCTGCACCGTCTTGTTGCCGACCGAGAAATTCGACATCAACGAGGCGTTCCGCCTGATCGAGACTCATCGGGTCGCCAATCTCTTCACGGTGCCGACGATCCTGAAGATGATGGTCGAGAACCCCGCCGTCGATAAATACGATCATTCCTCGCTTCGTCACGTGATCTATGCGGGCGCGCCGATGTATCGCGAGGATCAGAAGACCGCGCTGAAGAAGCTCGGCAAGGTCATCGTGCAGTATTTCGGCCTCGGCGAGGTCACCGGCAACATCACGGTGCTGCCGGCAGCGCTGCACGATCCCGAGGACGGCCCGCACGCGAAGATCGGCACCTGCGGCTTCGAGCGCACCGGCATGCAGGTCTCGATCCAGGACGACGAGGGCCGCGAGCTCGCGGCCAACCAGAGCGGCGAGATCTGCGTGATCGGGCCGGCGGTGCTCGCAGGCTATTACGACAATCCTGATGCCAATGCGAAGGCATTCCGCAACGGCTGGTTTCGCACCGGCGACCTCGGCCACATGGACGAGGAGGGCTTCGTCTACATCACGGGCCGCGCCTCCGACATGTATATCTCCGGCGGCTCCAACATCTATCCGCGCGAGATCGAGGAGAAGATCTTGACCCATCCCGCGGTCGGCGAGGTCGCCGTGCTCGGCGTACCCGATGCGACCTGGGGCGAGGTCGGCGTCGCCGTCTGCGTGGCGCGTGCCGGCGCGAAGGCGGTGAGCGAAGCCGAAATGGCGGCGTTCCTCTCGCCGAAAGTGCCGCGCTACAAGATGCCGAAGCGGTTCTTCTTCTGGGAGGCCTTGCCGAAGTCGGGCTATGGTAAGGTGCCGAAGCGCATGGTGCGTGATGAGCTCGAGGCGCGCGGGCTGCTCGACCTCGACAAGACGAAGGCGGGCTGAGCGCAGGTGATGCGGAGTATCAAGCAGCCGGGCGCGCCCATCGCGGAACGCATTCAATGGGTGGAGGCGAGGGGGCGCGCCTTCTCATTCACGCTTCCGGCAGGTCTGCCGCTGCTGGAAGCCGCGCGGCGCGGCTTTGCGGCCGAAGGTTTTACCAGCGGCGTGCTGAACTTCAGGCAGGGCGCGCTCGGGCCGTTTGCCTATGTCATGCCGGCGCTGTCGAAGACCGTCGAGAACGCGGCGTTCTACAGCGACACGTACCGCCCCGGCGGCGTGACGCGCACGAAGCTCGGCTCCATGACGCTCGGCACGCGCGACGGGGCGCCGTTCTTTCACTGTCACGGGCTGTGGACGGAGGCGGGCGGCAAGGCGAGCGGTGGCCACATGCTGCCGGACGAGACTGTCGTCGCCGAATCGTTCGAGGTCGACGCCTTCGGCCTCGATGGCGCGATGTTCACCGCCGAGCCCGATTCCGAGACCAACTTCAAGCTGTTCGGGCCGGTGGCGGCCGCGAGCACCGGCGCGCGCACCACGAGCCGCGCCTTCGCGCTCCGGCTGCGCCCCAATCAGGATTTTGCCGGCGCGCTCGAAGAGTTCTGCCGCGCGCACGGCATCGCGCGCGCGAAGATCCATGGCGGCGTCGGCTCGACCATCGGCGCCCGCTTCAGCCATGGCGGGGTGACGGAGCCGTTCGCGACTGAGCTTGCGATCACCGCCGGGACGATTGCGCCCGGACCCTCTGGCGCGCTCGAAGCCGCGCTCGACGCCGCGCTGGTCGACTACACCGGCGGCTTGGCGGAGGGGCGCCTGGTCCGCGGCGACAACCCCGTGCTGATGACCATGGAGCTGGTGCTGGAGGCGCTGGACTAGGCTGCGACCGGCCCTGGCGCCGGGAGCCCCTGCCACTTGCGTGGCATCATTGTTCCCGTTACGTTCCGACTTGGAATGCCGGTGGCGGAACGGACGGAGAGACGGCTATGAGCCGGCGAGGTCATCGCACGATCAACCTGCCGGCGCCGTATCTGAAGCGGGTCTGGCTCGACCCGTCGAAAGTTCACGATCGCGAGGCTTATCCGTTTTGCCTGCCCATCTTCCCGGATGATTTCGAGCTCAGTTTCGACGCCGCCATCACGATTATCGTTGGAGAGAACGGCACCGGGAAGTCGACGATCCTCGAGGGCATCGCATCGCTCGCCGGCTACGACGATGCCGGGGGCGGCAAGGGCTATATGCCGGTCGACCATTCCGAGGCGCGCGAGAAGATGGGCGGCCAACTCGGCAAGGCGCTTCGCGCGAGCTGGCTGCCGAAGATCAGCAATGGCTGGTTCTTCCGTGCGGAGAGCTTTTTCTCGGTCGCGCGGTATCTGGACAAGGCCGCGCGTGATGCCGGCCAGGTCGGTCCCGATTTCCTGTCGCACTCCCACGGCGAAGGCTTCCTGCGCTTTTTCGAGGAGCGCTGTCAGCGCCAGGGCATCTTCATCTTCGACGAGCCGGAATCGGCACTTTCGCCGGCGCGCCAGATCGAGTTTTTGAAGCTGCTGCGGCGCATGGAGGATTCCCGGATCTGCCAGGTCATCATGGCGACCCATTCGCCGATGCTGATGGCTTACCCGAATGCGCGGCTGCTGCGGCTCGGGAAATACGGGCTGGAGCCGGTGACGGTCGAGGCGACGGATCACTACCAGCTGATGCGCGAGTTTTGTTCGGATCCGCACGGGTTCGTCGAGGCGACGCTGGGGGAATGATCGAAGACGCGACCTCCGCCCACACTCGTGTCCCGGATAAGCTGCAACGCGCATAGCGCGTCGAAGACGCGCGTGAACGCGCTTATGGCGTTGCGGCGCAGAGCCGGGACCCAGAAGCCGCGCACGTTGCCGCTGCATGGGCCCCGGCTCTGCAGCGCATCGCCGAAGAGGCGCTGCGCTGCGTCCGGGGCACGAGACTGTTGAATGGCGGGCACAGGATCTCATTCTCGCGGCGCATTCCGCCCGAGCTTTGCTCCAGTTATCGCCCTCAAAAGTGCCGAGGGCGCAGGGAAGGCCGGGTGCCCGCTGGCACCCGCGGTCCACTGTGCGAAAGCGTGTGCTTAAAAAGCTGCACAGCGGCATACAGGTGTAGCCAAACATCCGGCCTTCCCTGCGCAGTGGTTTTACGGCTTATGTCGTGCTCTCCCCGGGGAGCGATGCACTATTGCCCCCGTCGCCTTGCGGATGGCTGATGCGCGCGCCCGGTCGGGCCGCCACATCACCGCAACACTTGGCGCACAGACCCCGGGCGCCAGGACCACACGATTTTGCCGTACGCAGGCTGCACCGGTCGTGTGCGCGTTAGTCCTTGCTCACGGTGTGAACCGCCCTGCAAACCGACTTCGCGCCGACGCCGCCTGCGTCCACCACGTCCCATCCCGCGTGTCGTGACGATCGCGATGCGCCCCTCGGCCGGGTTGGGATGATTGTCTATACGATAATCCGAAGTTCTGATAAAGAGAAATATTTCGGTTCGGCGGCGTTGACCCTCCCATGGGTGTTTTGCCCGCCGGGAAGCGCAACAGCTTGTGGGGCGTGCCAAGCTCCGCCGCAACGGCGCCACGAACCGGTCTCCCCTCGGCCCCAAAATGCGCTAGGATGACCGCAGCGCGCATTCCAAGTCGCGCACGATCAACTGGACGTATGAGGAAACGAGATGAGGGTGACGATTGGACGGCGCACGGCCATGGCTGCGGCGCTGGCTGTGGTTGGGGCGGCAGGCTTGACGGCGACCTTGGGACCGGTTTTTTCACCTTCGGCCTGGGCACATGGGCCGACCCGGCAGAAGGTGCGGGAATCCATCGAGATCAACGCGCCGCAGGACAAGGTCTGGGCCGCGATCCGCAGCTTCCAGGACATGAGCTGGCTTCCGCCTGTCACCAAGACCACCGGCGAGAAGGGCAACGAGGTCGGCGCGACGCGCCAGCTGACGCTGACGGGCGGGGCGACGGTCGATGAGGAGCTCTACAAATACGAGCCCGACATGATGAGCTATTCGTACCGGATCACCAAGGTCGACGTGAAGGTGCTGCCCGTGACCAATTATTCCTCGACGTTGACGGTGTCGCCGGCTTCCGACGGCAAGTCCAAGCTGGAATGGACCGGGGCGTTCTACCGCGGCTTTCCCAACAACGATCCGCCGCCGGAGCTGAGCGACGAGGCCGCGGTGAAGGCGGTGAGCGGGCTCTACAAGACCGGCCTCGAAGCCCTGAAGAAGAAGATCGAGAGCGGTAGCTGATCGTGCGGATGCTGGTTCTGGCGGCGTTCGCCGCCAGCCTTTGCCATGCCAGCCTCGGCAGCGCCGCTGCCGAGGAGGCGTTCGTCACCAACCAGCTCAGCGACGATCTGATGGTCGTGGATCTCGCCACTTCGCGCAGCGTCGCGATCATCCCGATCGGCGGCAAGCCGGCCGGCGTTGCCGTCAGCGCCGACGGGCGGTTTGCCTATGTGACGAGCCCCGATGCCAAGGCGGTGACGGTGGTGGACGCGGCCGCGCGGCAGGTGACGGGGCGGATCGAAGTCGGCGGCGGACCGCTCGGCATTGCGGCGGCGCCCGATGGCAAGACCGTCTATGTCGCCGACTGGTATGCGGCGGCGGTACGGGTGATCGATACGGCCTCGCGCAGCGTCGCGGCCAGCATCGCGGTCGGGGCCTCGCCGTCGGGGCTTGCGGTGACGCCCGACGGCAAGCTGCTGCTCTCGGCGGACCGCGACGACGACAGCGTCTCCGTCGTTGACACCGCGACGCGCCAGCGCAAGGCGACGATCAAGGTCGGCACCCGACCATTCGGCGTCACCGTCGATGCCGAGGGCAAGCGCGCCTACACCGCCAACGTCGGCTCCGACGACGTCTCCGTGATCGATATTGCAGAGGGGCGCGAGATCGGCCGTGTGCCGGTCGGCATGCGCCCCTACGCGGTGGCGCTGACGCTAGGCCGCGGCTTCGTCACCGACCAATATGGCGGCACCGTCAGCGTGTTCGATCTGGCGAGTTTGAAGCCGATCAAGCGCATCAATGTCGGCGACTATCCCGAAGGCATCGCGGCGACCGCCGACGGCAAGCGCGTCATCGTGGCGTGCTGGGAGAGCAACACGCTAAGCATCATCGACGCGACTGATCTGAAGGTGATCGGCGAGATCAAGACCGGCGACGGCCCGCGCGCGTTCGGGGCGTTCTTGCGCAGGACGGAGTAGGGTGTGTAGGGCGGATTCGCGAAGCGTAATCCGCCATCTTGCATCGACGATCGATCGGCGGATTACGCTCCGCTAATCCGCCCTACGATGGCGGCACACCTCCTCCGCAATCTCGTCCATCCGCTCAAACACATGATCCGGGCCCAGCGCCCGCAGCGCCGCCGGCGCCGCATAGCCCCAGCACACCGCGCCGCAGGCAATCCCGACGCTGCGTGCCGCCTCGATGTCGCGCACCTCGTCGCCGATCGCGATGACCTGGCCGGGCTCCACGCCGGCGCGCCGGATGACGCGGCGGAATTTCGCGGGCTTGCCGAACAGCGAGGCCGAGCAGTCGAAATGCGAAAACAGCGCGGCGGCCTCGCCAAGCTTCTCGCGCGCATTGGCCTCGCTGTCGGACGTCACCAGCGCGAGCTGCACACCATTGACCGCCAGCGTCCGCAGCATCGCCTCGACGCCCGCAAACAGCGAGATCTCAGCTGCTGCTTCTCCCTTCAGCCGCCGCGCATGCCGAGCGATCGCCGGCAGCTTCCAAAGCGGCACCTCGAGCCGGGAGAGGATCTCCCGCGTCGAGGCATGCCGCAGCCCCTCGACGTCTTCATCCCGCACGCGGCGAAAGCCGAAGCGGTCGGCGATGTCGTTGACGGTGCGCAGGAACCACGGAAAGCTGTCGGCCAGCGTGCCGTCGAGATCGAAGATGGCGAGGGTGTAGGGCATGGAGAGGAGAGGGCTCGGCGACGCTCGCATTTGAGGCATGTTCGAAGAATCGAGCAACATTTCTGACAACGCTGTGGAAAAGTTCCTGCTTTGTTCTTGATTTTCGCGTGAGAGATAGTAAGGAGGAATGATTCACTCGATCCAAAGGCGGTGCCGACGTGTCGAAATTTCGAATGAAATTAAAGCTTCAAGGTTTCGAATTGGAAATTGAAGGTAACCGCGAAGATGCTTCCGTCATCGGCCGAAGCATCGGAGATCAGATTTCGGGAATGCTGTCGCCTAGCTTGAATATTCTAGATGGAGATATCGCGCCAAGTCGGTCCCCCGCATCATCTGCACCGCTGCTTGATGTGTCTCCTAAGCGAAGAACGTCTCGGAAACCAACGAGACCGGCATCAAGCGGCGGAGACGGTAATGGTACAACGTCTGTTGTTGACTTTCGCAACGATCCTTCAAAATTTGCTACGCCAACGCAACAGTGGAGCACGACGGAGAAGGCGATTTGGCTGTTATACGTATTGAAGGAAGTAAGTCAGGTATCTGAACTTAGCGCGGGACAGATCGCTAAGACCTTTAATACACACTTTCGCCAAGCGAAGACGATCAGTCATAGCAACGTATTGCGTGACTTCGGAAAGCTGAAGGTCTCATCACCTTCACTTGTGGGCGAAGATGCAACAAAATCTCCATCAATGTGGTTCTTAACCGATGAAGGCATTCGGAAGGCTCAATCCATAATCGCGGAAGCGCAAGCGCCAAAAGCGGCGTAGACTACGATGGGATTGATCGAGAAAGGGGTGATGTTGGGAGCGCTCAGCCCTCCGCTGGATCATTTGCTGGCTTCACAGTTGCTGGATGAATTTGTCTCGGCCGAGAGGAGGTTTATCCAGCGGGATTGGGAGCCAGCTGAATTGGACGGCGGGCAATTCGCGGAAATTGCAGCGCGAATTATCTATCATCAGGACTCTGGAAACCTCAATCACACTAGGGATTTTGGAGATTGCCTGCGCTACGTGGAGGATGAAAAACTAGCCCACCAGATCGCTCCACGGCACGACGCGCTGCACATCGCGCGCGTTCTGCGAAACATCTACAAATTTCGAAGCCAGCGCGGAGCTGTTCATATATCTCCGTCGTATCGCGCCAACCACATGGATTCGAAGTTTATCGTCGAATCCGTGCGTTGGGTTATGAACGAGATTCTCAGAATTTTTTGGAATGGTGATCGTGAGAGGGTAGCAAAAGCGATCAGGGAGTTACTTCAGTTTGACGTGCCGTGCGTAGGCGTATTTGACGATATCATTTTGGTCCAGAGGACAGATTTGACTGCCGAGGAAGAGATATTAGTTCTTCTCCACTTTGCCGGCGAACAAGGGTTTTCACGGGTTGATCTCGGTCGATTTGCGCAGCGGTCTGCTCCGGCCATCTCCAATTCGATCAAGAAGCTTCTTGCTCCAGACGTTAGGCAGATAGTTCTGCTCGCAAGTGACAGATATAGGCTCACAGACTTAGGCTCGCGACGTGTCAGAGAACAGCTTGCTGGAAAGCTGCTTCTCCAGTGAAACACTCCGCCGCCTCGCCCGTGCTCCTTCGGTTCGGGACTGGGTTGTCCTGCGCGGCCAACTCAGTCAGCACTTTCGGCAGCTTCTTGACTCCGTGGGGCAAGCTGGAACCGCGGAAGGCTGTTGCCAAGCGCCGTCGAGATCCAAGATGATGTTACACCGCTAGGACTTCCACACGGTCTCCTCGGTCCAGCCGAGCGCAGCGAACTCGGCGGCCCGGAGCGGGGCTTCTCCTTCGGCAAAGAACTCGTCGAGCTGAGGCGGGGCGACGGCTGTCTCGGACAGCATGGCGTGTGCCTGTCCGCGATGATGGATCTGATGCTGGAAGAGATGCATCAGGAGCCGGTCGCGGCGCTCGGTCTGCACCTGGGTGTCGCGATTGATCTTCACGATGTCATCGAGTCGTGCGGGCGTCAGCGTATCGCAGATGGCGATCAGCCGCTTGTCCATCGCAGCTTGAGCGGGCTTCAGCGCGGCAAGGGAAGGGTACGGCACCTCGTTTTTCCAGGCCGCCGGTCCGAGCCAGCCACCCTCCAGCGCATCGATATAGAAGAGATCGATGACATAGATGTGGTTCAGAGTGCGCTGCAGGCTCGGAAAGAAGCCGGTGCGGTGGGCTTCGAATTCAGCCTGGGACAGCGCGTCGCAAGCCGAGAGCAACCGATAGTTGGCCCAGGCATTGTTGTGGGCGAAGGCGCGGTAGGTCTGCACAAGGCCAGCGGACATGTCGGCTCTCCCTTGCAGCCGGTCGCCTGTAGCCCGCATCAGCGAAGCGATATGCGGGGCTGGTGATTGCCTCACGAGTGGTTCCGGATGTCGCTTCGCTCATCCGGGCTACGCTGAACCAACGCAGTCCAATGATTTACTCCGCCGCCTCGCTCGTGCTCCGCCGCTTCGGCTTCCGTGCCTTCTTCAGCACCGGCTCCAGGAATTTTCCGGTGTAGCTCCGCGGCGCCTTCGCGATGTCTTCCGGCGGGCCCCAGGCGACGATTTCGCCGCCGCCGTCGCCGCCTTCTGGGCCAAGGTCGATGACCCAGTCTGCCGTCTTGATGACTTCGAGATTGTGCTCGATGACGACGACCGTGTTGCCCTGCGCGACCAGCTCGTGCAGCACCTCCAGCAGCTTCTTGACGTCGTGAAAATGAAGGCCGGTGGTGGGCTCGTCCAGGATGTAGAGCGTGCGGCCGGTGGCGCGCTTGGACAGCTCTTTTGCCAATTTGACGCGTTGCGCTTCACCGCCCGAGAGGGTTGTCGCCTGTTGGCCCACGTGAATGTAATCGAGCCCGACGCGGTGCAAGGTTTGAAAAGTCTCGCGCACGCGCGGCACCGCCTTGAAGAAGTCGGCGGCTTCCTCGACGGTCATATCGAGCACGTCGGCGATGCTCTTGCCCTTGAACAGGACTTCGAGCGTCTCGCGGTTGTAGCGCTTACCCTTGCAGACGTCGCAGGTGACGTAGACGTCGGGGAGGAAGTGCATCTCGATCTTGATGACGCCGTCGCCCTGGCACGCTTCGCAGCGGCCGCCCTTGACGTTGAAGGAGAAGCGGCCGGGCTCGTAGCCACGCGCCTTGGACTCGGGCAGGCCGGCGAACCATTCGCGGATCGGCGTGAAGGCGCCGGTGTAGGTCGCGGGGTTGGAGCGCGGGGTGCGGCCGATCGGCGACTGATCGATGTCGATGATCTTGTCGATGTGCTCGAGGCCCTCGATGCGGTCGTGCGGGGCCGCGCCCTCGCTGGCATTGTTCAGCTTGCGGGCGATGGACTTGTAGAGCGTGTCGATCAACAGCGTCGACTTGCCGCCGCCGGACACGCCGGTGACGGCGGTGAACAGGCCGAGCGGAATTTCGGCGGTGACGTTCTTGAGATTGTTGCCGCGCGCGTTGACCACCTTGATGGTGCGGCGATGGTTCGGCGGGCGCCGCTCCGGCACCTCGACCTCGAGCTCGCCGGTCAGATACTTTCCGGTGAGCGATTTCGGGTTGCGCATGATCTCGGCGGGCGTGCCTTCGGCAATGATGTTGCCGCCATGCATGCCGGCGCCGGGGCCGATGTCGAGGACGTGGTCGGCGAGCAGGATGGCGTCCTCGTCATGCTCGACCACGATCACGGTGTTGCCGAGGTCGCGGAGCCGCTTGAGGGTGTCGAGCAGGCGCGCGTTGTCGCGCTGGTGCAGGCCGATCGAGGGCTCGTCCAGCACGTAGAGCACGCCCGTCAGGCCCGAGCCGATCTGCGAGGCCAGGCGAATGCGCTGGCTCTCGCCGCCGGACAGCGTGCCGGAGGAGCGGGACAGGGTGAGGTAGTTGAGGCCGACGTCGAGCAGGAACGTGAGCCGTTCGCGGATTTCCTTCAGGATGCGGCCGGCGATCTCGTTCTGCTGCGCGTTCAGCGCATCAGGCACGGTCTCGAACCATGCGCCGGCGCCCTTCACGGACAGCTCGGAAATCTCGCCGATATGCTTGCCGCCGATCTTGACGCAGAGCGCCTCGGGCTTGAGCCGAAAGCCCTTGCAGCCCTCGCAGGGCACGTCGTGGAAATACTTCGCCAGCTCCTCGCGCGCCCACTCGCTCTCGGTCTCGCGGTAGCGGCGGTTGATGTTGGTGATGACGCCTTCGAACGGCTTCTTGGTGTCGTAGGAGCGCACCCCGTCCTCGTAGGAGAACTTGATCTCGTCCTCGCCGGAGCCGTGGAGGATGGCGTTCTGCGTCTTCTTGGCCAGGTCCTTCCACTTGGTGGTCAGCGTGAACTTGTAGTGCTTGCCGAGCGCGGTCAGCGTCTGCACGTAATAGGGCGAGGAGGATTTTGCCCAGGGCGCGATCGCGCCCTTGCCGATGGTTAGCTCCTTGTCGGGGATGACGAGGTCCTCGTCGACATGCTGCTCGACGCCGAGGCCGCCGCAGGCCGGACACGCGCCGTAGGGGTTGTTGAACGAGAACAGACGCGGCTCGACCTCGGGAATGGTGAAGCCGGAGACCGGGCAGGCGAACTTTTCCGAGAACAGGATGCGCTCGGGTCCGCTCTTGTCGTGGATCTTGGCGGTCTTCTTCTTCTCTTCGGCGGGCGCTGCCGCCGGCGCGTCGGCGAACTCGACGACGGCGAGGCCCTCGGCGAGCTTCAGCGCGGTCTCAAAGCTCTCGGCGAGGCGCTGGCCGATGTCGGCGCGCACCACGATACGATCGACCACGACGTCGATGTCGTGCGGGAATTTTTTGTCGAGCGTCGGGGCTTCCGCAAGCTCGTGGAAGGTGCCGTCGATCTTGACGCGCTGAAAGCCCTTCTTGAGCCATTCGGCTAGCTCCTTGCGGTACTCGCCCTTGCGGCCGCGCACGACGGGCGCAAGCAGATACAGGCGGGTGCCCTCGGGCAGCGCCAGCACGCGGTCGACCATCTGCGAGACGGTCTGGCTCTCGATCGGCAGGCCCGTGGCCGGCGAATAGGGCACGCCGACGCGGGCCCACAACAGCCGCATGTAGTCGTAGATCTCGGTGACGGTGCCGACGGTGGAGCGCGGGTTCTTCGACGTCGTCTTCTGCTCGATCGAGATCGCCGGCGACAGGCCGTCGATCTGGTCGACATCAGGCTTCTGCATCATCTCGAGGAACTGGCGCGCATAGGCCGACAGCGATTCGACGTAGCGGCGCTGGCCCTCGGCATAGATCGTGTCGAAGGCGAGCGAGGATTTGCCGGAGCCGGAGAGGCCGGTGAACACCACCAGCTTGTCGCGGGGAATCTCGACGTCGATGTTCTTGAGGTTGTGCTCGCGCGCGCCACGGATCGTAATTGCGCGCAGGCTGGAGCCCGCGTTCTGTTGTTGGCGCTTCGCCTTGATCACTTCATCCATCCGAGTTGCCCTCAAGGAATCCCATGGGTGCGCGACCGCGCCAATAAAAAAGGCGCGCTCGCCCGGAACCGGGATCGGCGCCGATGGGGTTGTCAGCGAACGTAGGAAGAACGGAGGCGGATTTCCAGTGGGACTTGCGAATCGTCAACGGAATGTTGGCGCGCTGGCGGCATCTGGCAGCAGGAGCTTTGCGGAACTGCGAGGCAGGGTGCCGCGAAAACAAAAAGGCCGGCGCAAGGCCGGCCTTTCGTGACGATGGGACGTCGGTAGCGATCAGGACTTCAGATCAATACCGGGCGACCACGGGGCCGCCGAAGGTGTAGTTGAGGCGGACGGTGCCCATGTCGACGTCCTGCTTGATCCGGTCGATGCGGTCGTTGACGCCGAGGATCGTGAACGAGTTGTTGCGCTTGCCCATGAACAGATGGTCGTATTCGATCGCCACGGACCAGTTCGGTGCGAAGCCGAATTCGATGCCGGTGCCGACCGCGCCGCCCCAGCGGGTCTCGCTTGCGCTATCGAGGACCACGCCGCCCAGCAGACCGTTATATTTGGCGTGCGTGACGGCCGCGCCGCCCTTCACGTACCAGAGCACGTTGTTCCAGGCATAGCCGACCTGGCCGGTGAACAGGCCAAGCGCGTCGATCTTGGTCTGGTTGACCAACGCCGGCGGGCCAAGCACCAAGCTCGTATTCGAGCCCTTCAGGTTGGCCCAGTCGCCCTGAGCTTCGAGGCCGAACACCCAGTTGGCCGATTGCCAGCGATAACCGACCTGGCCACCGACGACGCCGCCGGTCGCATTGTGACAGCCTTCAGCCGTGTCCGGACCCGCAATACCGAAGATATTGTTGACGTCCCAGCAATTGCGGCTCGAGGCGCCGCCGCCGTTGATACCGATGTAGAAACCGCTCCAATTATACATCGCGATCGGCGCGATTGGAGCCTTGGTGTAGGGGCGGGCCGCCAAATCGGCCGCCGAGGCCGGTGCCAACGCGCTGAGTGCGAACAAGCTGGCCGAAGCCAGCAAAAGCTTCTTCATATCCATTCCCCAGTTCCCGTTCCTCGTTCTGACCTTCCGGAAAAGCGAAAGAGCCAGCGAACCTATGACCCGACTAATGTCATTGCTTTACACCATTGAAGCCAAAGGTTGTGTCACCCGGGCGCCACATCTCTGCGAAAACGCGAGCGAGCCGGTTGGCGCGCGAAAAACAAAAAGGCCGGCGCGAGGCCGGCCTTTCGTGACGATGTGACGTCGGTAGTGATCAGTACTTGGCGACCACCGGGGCGCCGAAGTGATAGTTCACGCCGACCTGCACGGTGTGGAAGTTAAGCGTGCCGGTGGTGACCGGAGCGCCGAGACCAGAGAAGTAGGTCTCGCCGCCGAGGCTGCGATAGAGGTACTCGCCCTTGACCGACCACTGCGGAGCGAAGAACGCTTCGACGCCGGCGCCGACGGTCCAGCCCGAGTGGAACTTGCTGTCGGAGACGGTCACGCCGAGCGCGCTGACGCTGACCTTGTTGTCGATCCAGGCGTAACCACCGGTGCCGTAGAACAGCACGTTGTTGACGGCCCAGCCGATGCGGCCACGGACGGTGCCGAGCGCGTCGGTCTTGGACGACACGGTGATGCCGAGGGCGGTCGCCGAGGCGCTGACGTCAGCCCAGGAACCATCGGCCTCGATGCCGAACACGACGTTGCCGGCCTGCCAGTTGTAGCCGGCGGTGCCGCCGACGAAGCCACCCTTCATCTTCGGGTCGCCGGAAGCGTTTTCCCAGGCGCCGCCACCGACGATACCAAGGTAGAAGCCGGTCCAGTTGTAGACGGCCGCTGCCGGAGCGATCGGAGCCTTGGTGTAGGGGCGGGCTGCGAGGTCGGCCGCCGAAGCGGGCGCAGCGAGAGCGAACAAACAGGCCGAAGCCAACAAAACCTTCTTCATTTTCAGCTAATCCCAGTCCCAGTTTCTGTTGTTGCCTTCCTGACCGGAAGGGCAGCGGACTCAACGGCCCAACTAACGCCGTGCTTACACCACTAAAGCCGCAAGTTGTGTCTCCGAAAAGCCACAGCGGTCGAAAAGGTGATGGTTACTGACTTATTGCCCCCCGTTCATGTCGCGCCAAACGAAAAAGGCCGGCGCGAGGCCGGCCTTAGACTTCAATGATGTCAGAGGGATATCAGTACCGCGCGACGCCGGCCGCACCCCAGTTGAAGTGATAGTTCACACCTGCCTTGACCGTGTGGACGGTATCGGTCCACTCGGACCGGTTGGTCACGACGGGGCTGTACTGAATCGTGCTCTTGCCGAAGTCGATATAGTTGTATTCGACCTTGGCCGACCAGTTCGGAGCGAACATGTATTCCGCGCCGGCGCCGACGGTCCAACCCCAGCGGGTGTTGTTCTGGATGAAGACGTTTCCGGGGATGCCATCGTAGCGATGCTGAATGTCGCCGACTGCAGCGCCGCCGCTGACGAAGAAGAGAGCGGGGCCGGTCGAGTAGCCGAGACGGCCCTTGATGTCGCCGAAGCCGCGGATTCTCGTGAAATAGGTGTCGCCGAGGCCGGCATTGATCTCGGCCGAACGACCGTTGATGTCAGCCCAATGATAGTCGCCCTCGATGCCGAACACCCAGTTGGCCGCCTGCCAGTTGTAGCCGACCACGCCACCGACAAAGCCGCCGGTGGTGTCGTAGTTCTGACTTCCAGCAAAGAGCGCCGTATTCGGACCGCCAAAGAAGGTTTCGTCGCTGCGGCCCCAGGCACCGCCGCCCTGCACACCGACGTAGAAGCCGGTCCAGGTATAGATCGGAGCGGGCGGCGCGATCGGCGCCTTTGTATAGGGACGGGCTGCAAGGTCGGCAGCACCGGCCGGAGCCGAGAGCGTCAGCGCAACCGCGCCGGCGAAGCCAATCAGAATCTTCTTCACTGTGATCTCCCCAGTCGTGTCCGCCTCTCTGAGTTCCCCAAGGCGGACGATCAGGCGCGAGGCCCATTGCATCAATTCCAGGCACGAAGATAGCTCGATTCTGCGGCAGAGTCCGTGCCCGAAGCGCAACAGTTGGGTGTAATCGACCTCTCTCTAACTTAATGAATGTTAAGTGGTTTTTGCCGTTCACGGGAACCCGATTTGGTTCCATCCCAATTGCCATCACAGCGCCATTTAGACGCCATCCCGTCTCCACATTTGGCAGCGATTTCTGCAGGAACAAATCTGGAACAGATCGCCGGTCGGTGCTATATGTGGGGATAACCTTGGGGGTGACGGGCTGAGCAGCCCCTGCAAGCGTATAGGGTCGCCTTTAACAGGGGCGCAGAGGAACGCGGGCAGCGCGCTCGGCCTTAGGAAATTCAGTGGCATTCGGAGTGGAGAGCGGCGATGGCGGGAAGCGTCAACAAGGTCATTCTGGTTGGAAATCTCGGCAAGGATCCTGAAATCCGCCGCACCCAGGACGGGCGGCCGATCGCGAATCTGAGCATCGCCACCTCCGAGACCTGGCGCGACAAGAACAGCGGCGAGCGCAAGGAAAAGACCGAGTGGCACCGCGTCGTGATCTTCAATGAAGGGCTCTGCAAGGTCGCCGAGCAATACCTGAAGAAGGGCGCGAAGGTTTACATCGAGGGCGCGCTCCAGACCCGCAAATGGACCGACCAGAGCGGCGTCGAGAAGTACTCGACCGAGGTCGTGCTCCAGGGCTTCAATTCGACGCTCACGATGCTCGATGGCCGTGGCGGCGGCGGAGGAGGCGGCAGCTTCGGCGACGAGCCGGGCGGCGATTTCGGCTCCTCGGGACCCGTCAGCAGCGCACCGCGCCGTCCCGTGGCCGCCGGCGGCGGTGGCCGCAACAGCGACATGGACGACGATATCCCGTTCTGAGCACGGACCGGACGATCAGGGGGGCGCTGGCCGGCTGAGCGGCGCCTTCCCATTTCGTGTCAGCAAACCTTACTAATCGGCAGGAAGGGCTCGGGATTTCCGGGCCCGCTTCATGTTTGGGTTGAACTCGGATTGCGCCGGGGCAAACACCTCGACTGGGCGCGCTGGCCGCGCGATTGACGAGGTCCCAGAGGCGATTTCGGAAGGCCTGTTCCGGGTCCCCCCGAGACGCTCCCATTAAGGCCGTAAGTTATTGGAAAAATAAGCGGAAAAAGCGCTTCCCTGAAGCCTGCAAGGGTGGTTATCAGGGGCTCGATGCGCTATATGATTCCCAGATAAAACCTCACCGGATTTCCCCTTGGCTGACGACGACGACAAGCCCGGCGACCAGCCGGGGCAACCCTCGGATATTCGCCCCGTCTCCATCTTCGAGGAGATGAAGAAGTCCTATCTCGACTACGCCATGAGCGTGATCGTGGCGCGGGCGCTGCCTGATGCCCGGGACGGTCTGAAGCCTGTGCACCGCCGCATCCTGTTCTCGATGAACGAGCAGGGGCACACGCCCGACAAGAAGTACGTCAAATCCGCCCGCGTGGTCGGTGACGTCATCGGTAAGTATCACCCGCACGGCGACCAGTCGATTTACGACGCCATGGTCCGCATGGCGCAGGACTTCTCGATGCGCGTGCCGCTGATCGACGGCCAGGGCAATTTCGGCTCGGTCGATGGCGATCCCCCGGCCGCCTATCGTTACACCGAAGCGCGCCTGACCAAGGCCGCGCTGGCTCTGCTGGCCGATATCGACAAGGACACCGTCGACTTCCAGCCGAACTACGACAACAACGAGACCGAGCCATCGGTCTTGCCGGCCAAGTTCCCGAACCTTCTCGTCAACGGCGCCGGCGGCATCGCGGTCGGCATGGCGACCAATATCCCGCCGCACAATCTCGGCGAGGTCATCGACGCCTGCGTTGCGCTGATCGACAACCCCGCGCTCACCATCGACGAACTCATCAACATCGTGCCGGGACCGGATTTCCCGACCGGCGGCGTCATTCTCGGGCGGCAGGGCATCCGCGCCGCCTATCACCTCGGCCGCGGCTCGGTCGTCATGCGCGGCAAGGTCGCGATCGAGACCATCCGCAAGGAGCGCGAGGCGATCATCATCACCGAGATTCCCTACCAGGTGAACAAGGCGACGATGGTCGAGCGCATCGCCGAACTGGTCAAGGAAAAGAAGATCGAGGGCATCGGCGACCTGCGCGATGAATCGGACCGCGACGGTTACCGCGTCGTCATCGAATTGAAACGCGACGCCGTGCCGGATGTGGTCCTGAATCAGCTTTACAGGTTCACGCCGCTGCAAACGAGCTTCGGCGTCAACATGGTGGCGCTCGACAGCGGCCGTCCGCGGATCATGCATCTGAAGGACCTGCTCGCGATCTTCGTCGACTTCCGTGAGCGGGTCGTCACGCGTCGCACCAAGTACCTGCTCGCCAAGGCGCGCGACCGCGCCCATATTTTGGTCGGTCTGGCGATCGCGGTGGCCAATATCGACGAGATGATCCGCGTGATCCGGACCTCGCCGGACCCGACCACTGCGCGCGACACGCTGATGTCGCGCGACTGGCCGGCCCGGGATGTCGAGGACATGCTGACCCTGATCGACGATCCCCGTCACCGCATCAGCGCGGACGGCACGATCCGGCTGTCGATGGAGCAGGCGAGGGCCATTCTCGATCTGCGCCTTCAGCGCCTCACCGCACTCGGCCGCGACGAAATCCGCGACGAGCTCGACAAGCTTGCCGGCGAGATCGCCGATTATCTCGACATTCTGCGCTCGCGCGAGCGCGTGCTGGGCATCATCAAGACCGAGCTTGCCGAGGTGAAGGCCGAGTTCGCCACCCCGCGGCGCACCGTCATCATCGAGCAGGAAGGCGAGGTCGAGGACGAGGACCTGATTCAGCGCGAGGACATGGTGGTCACGGTGTCCCATGCCGGCTACGTCAAGCGCGTGCCGCTGTCGGCCTATCGGGCGCAGCGCCGCGGCGGCAAGGGCCGCGCCGGCATGCAGACCCGCGACGAGGATTTCGTCTCGCGCCTGTTCGTGGCCTCCACGCACACGCCGGTCCTGTTCTTCTCCTCGCGCGGCCAGGTCTACAAGGAGAAGGTCTGGCGTCTGCCGATGGCCGCGCCGAACGCGCGCGGCAAGGCGCTGATCAACATCCTGCCGCTGGAGCAGGGCGAGCGCATCACCACCATCATGCCGCTGCCGGAGGACGAATCCACCTGGGGCGAGCTCGACGTGATGTTCGCCACGACAGGCGGCAATGTCCGCCGCAACAAGCTGTCAGACTTCGTCGACGTCCGCCGCTCCGGCATCATCGCCATGAAGCTGGACGACGGCGAGTCGATCGTCGACGTGCAGATCTGCACCGAGCGCGACGACGTGCTGCTGACCGCCGCCGGCGGCCAGTGCATCCGCTTCCCGGTTCCCGATGTGCGCGTGTTCACCGGGCGCACCTCGATGGGCGTGCGCGGAATCGCGCTCGGCGAAGGCGACAAGGTGATCTCGCTGGCGATCCTGCGCCATGTCGAGACCACCTCGGACGAGCGTTCGGCCTACCTGAAGATGCGCCGCGCCGTCGCCGGCGAAGCTGCGGCCGAAGACGCTGCCGTGGACGCCGAGGCCGAGGAGACCTCCGGCAGCTTCCAGCTCGCGCAGGAGCGTTACGCCGAGATGTCGGCGCAGGAGCAGGTCGTACTGACCGTGTCCGTCAACGGCTACGGCAAGCGAACCTTGTCCTACGAGTACCGCACCACCGGCCGCGGCGGCAAAGGCATCGTCGCCATGAGCGTCAACAACCGCAACGGCAATCTGGTCGCGTCCTTCCCGGTGGAGGATGCCGACCAGATCATGCTGGTCACGGACAAGGGCCAGCTAATCCGCTGCCCGGTCGAAGGCATCCGCATCGCCGGCCGCTCGACGCAAGGCGTCATCGTGTTCGATACTGCCGAGGACGAGCATGTCGTCTCGGTCGAGCACATCACGGAAGAGGCCGAGAGCGGGAATGGCGAGAACGGGAACGGGGCGTGATGCCCCGTTCTACACGCCGTTCGCAAGCTCGCTCGTGAGATCGGAAAGCGCCTCTCGCTTGCCGATCTGTGCCATCCAGCACCAGAGCTCCAGCGTGCAGTACAGCCGATAGAGATCGAGCGTCTCCTGCCAGTCGGGGCGCCCCATCTGACCACAGCCGGCGAGCAATCCGTCGCGCTTTGGCGCATCCTTCGGCGTGAAATAGTACAGCGCCTTCGCGATATCCATCAACGGATCGCCCGATGTCGCGTTCTCGAAGTCGACGATGCCCGTCAGGCGTGGTGCGCCCTGCGACGTCACCAGCACATTGCCAGCATGGAAATCGTAGTGGCACAATCGAGGGGTGATTGCTGCCTCGAACAGATGCTGTCGTGCCGTGACGCTGTCGCGAAGACGCGCGGCTAAAGCTGGATCGCCGCCGCGTGTGAGAAACTCCCTGAGCTTTCGGTCGAACTGCGCCGACATGTAGGCCTGGTTGCTCGGATGGGCCGTCCAGACCCCGTTGGGGCCGATATAGCCGAAGCTGTCGAGCATGACGTCGTTGATTCGGCGCAGCGTCGCGCCCATCTCGGCGTAGATCGCAAACAGCTCGGTCTCTGACAGCGTTGCCTCGCGTCGGCCAAGCACGACGCCCTCCAACTTGGTCATGAGCACATAGTTCAGCTCGATTACCGATCGCGTGTCATCGGCGAGCAGGATTTTTGGAATGGCCGGGCCAAGGTTTCGCAGGAGACCCAGCACGTAGACCTCCTTCGCCATCTTCCACTGCAGCGATTCAGGATAGACCTTGAGGATGCACGTTGCTGCATCCACCAGTGCGATCTCGATGACGGTGCTGATCTCCCCGCCATGCAGCTCGGTGACGCCGTTCACCGACGCGTGTGGAAAGATTTGGCGCACGATTGATTGCGCCTGATCGACCGAGATCTTCAGCCGGGGTTTCAGCTGCAACGGCGCATCGGGCATTGGTGCTCGCTTTCAGGTAGGTCGGCGGAGCGGCGGTTAAATCTCAAGCTCCGTGCCGAATTCCACCACTTGCTTGGTCGGCACGCCGAAGAACGCAGCCGAGCGTTCGGCATTGCGCTGGAGGAAGGCGAACACGCCTTCGCGCCAGACCCACATGCCCGGAATGTCCTCGCTGGGAATGATGGTCTCGCGGCCGACATAATAGGTGATGTCGGAGAGGTCGATGCCGGGCAGCTTGCTCTGGCGGCAGACGAGATTCAGGCCTTCATAGATCGTCGGGTTCTGCATGAAGCCGTAATGCAGGATCACGCGGGTGATGCCGGGAATGATCTCGATCACCTCGGCGCGTTCCTCGTCCGCGATGTGCGGAAGCTCCTCGATCAGCACGGTGACCAGCAGCACGCGTTCGTGCAGCACGCGGTTGTGCCTGACGAACTGGGTGAGCGCGAGCGGCACGCCGCGCGGCGCGGAGGCCAGGAATACGGCGGTCCCGGGCAGCCTTGCGCTGCACTTGTTCACGGCGGTCTCGATCAGGTCTTCCTCGGGCTGGCGGAGCCGGCCCCTCGCGGCCTCGACCAGCTTCACGCCGGCGCGCCAGGTCAGCATCAGGAAGGCGACGAGGCCGGCGAGCAGCAGCGGAAACCAGCCGCCCTCGAACAGCTTGATCGAGTTGGCCGAGAAGAAGATCACGTCGATGACGAAGAAGGCGCCGTTCACGGCCACCACCAGCCAGGGCGAATAGCCCCACTGGATCGCGACCAGCGCGGCGAGCAACGTCGTGATCGCCATCAGCAGCGACACCGCGATGCCGTAGGCGCCGGCAAGCGCATCGGACGTGCCGAAGCTCAGGACCGCCCCGAGCGTCGCAGCCGCAAGCAGCCAGTTCACCAGGGGCACGTAGATCTGGCCGATCGCGTCGCTCGTGGTGTGACGGATCAGCATGCGCGGCAGGAAGCCGAGCTGGATCGACTGCTGGGTCAGCGAGAACACGCCGGAGATGATCGCCTGCGAGGCGATCACGGTCGCGACCGTCGAGAATGCGACGAGCAGATAGTGCAGGGCGTCGGGGCAGAGCTGGAAGAAGGGGTTCTCGATCATCGTGGGATCGGTGATCAAGAGCGCGGCCTGGCCGAAATAGTTCAGCACCAGTGCGGGCAGGCAGATGGCGAACCAGGCGAGGCGGATCGGCAGGCGGCCGAAATGTCCCATGTCGGCATACATGGCCTCGCCGCCGGTCACCGCGAGAAAGGCCGCGCCGAGAATTCCGAACGAGATGTGGAAATCCTGGTGGATCAGGAAGTCGAAGGCGTAGAGCGGGCTGAGCGCCACCAGCACCGCCGGCGCCTTGACGATGCCGTGGATGCCGAGCGCCGCGAGCACGACGAACCAGGCCAGCATCACCGGTCCGAAGATGCGGCCGATGAAGCCGGTGCCCTGCTTCTGCATCATGAACAGGCCGATCAGGATGGCGACGGTCACGGGCACCACGACGGGCGCAAGCGAGGGGGCGTCGACCTTGAGGCCCTCGATGGCTGAGAGCACCGAGATGGCCGGCGTGATCGCGCCGTCGCCATAGAGCAGCGCAGCGCCGACAAGCCCGACCACCAGGAGGTGGGCGCGCCATGTGCCTGGCTGGGCGTGGCGGGCATGGAGCAGCGCCAGCAGGGCGACGATGCCGCCTTCGCCGCGATTGTCCGCGCGCAGGATCAACAGCGCATATTTCAGGGAGATGATCAGCAGCAGGGCCCAGAGGATCAGCGAGGCAATCCCCAGGACAGCGTCGTGACTGAGTGTGCCGCCATGGGCAGCCGCCTTGGCGGCTTCCTTCAGGGCATAGAGCGGGCTGGTACCGATATCGCCATAGACCACCCCGAGGGCGCCCATGGTCATGGCAAGCGGTAGCGGATCAGGATGGTGGCCGGAAACGACAGCGGGCGTACTGGACAATGGCAACCCCCCGATGGGATCGCGCCCGACGGGCCATTCCGGCGGGCGCGAGCAACGCAGTCTGCGACGAGACGTCGCAAAACTCCATCGGGATTATGTGACGTGAAGCTGACAGGCCTACGGGGTGCGGTTGGCGGTCACGAGGCGAGCCTCGCGGACATTCGCCTTGGTGCCGGCCTTGCGCAGGCAGGAGGCCTCGAAATTCGGCCAGGCCTGCTGCGAGCAGTCCTTGCCGATGGCGCGGATATCGAGCCGGTCGCTCTTGGCCAGCGGCTGCGGCACACTGGCCTCGACGCTCGGGGCAAAGCCGGGCAGGAGGGTAAGGGCGGCGGCGACACACGCAGACAGAGCGATCGCTGAAAGAGCCTTGATCATTTGACAGTCCCCTGTGATGCGGCCGCCTACGCCCAGTGTGCGGCCCGTCATTCGTTGGCCGGATTAGTAACCATGGCCAGTTTCCGGACGTCTTCGCCGGCACGGGAAATGGTTTCGTGTCCGCGCCGCTTTGTTTCGTGGTCGCTCTCAGGACGAAACAAACCGGCCATCGCCGACACGGCCCCCGGGATATTTCGCCGGAAAATGGCCGGGGAACCGGCCCGGCTTGCCGGGCCGGGCCGGGCGCGGTAGGACGGGGCCATGCCGCGCATTGCCTTCTATCCCGGTTCCTTCGACCCCATCACCAACGGCCATCTGGACGTGGTCCGGCACAGCGTTTCCCTGTGCGACCGGCTCGTGGTCGCGATCGGGGTCCACCCCGGCAAGAAGCCGCTGTTTTCGACGGAGGAGCGGCTGCAGATGCTCCACGACGTCTGCGGGCCGGTGGCGGCCCAGGCCGGCTGCGTGCTCGAAGCCGTGACGTTTGACGATCTGTCGGTGACCGCAGCGCGCAAGCACGGTGCGACGATCATGATTCGGGGCCTGCGTGACGGCAGCGATCTCGACTACGAGATGCAGCTCGCCGGCATGAACGAGGCGATGGCGCCGGAGGTACATACGGTCTTCCTGCCGGCCTCTCCCATGGTTCGCCCGATCACCGCCACTTTGGTGCGCCAGATCGCCGGCATGGGCGGGGACGTCTCGGCCTTCGTCCCGCCGCAGGTTGCGGCCCAGCTCAAGGCAAAATTCGCCGCATAACGGCGGGCTTCCTTTTCTCTCTGATCCGGAGTTGTCATGATCCGAATTTTCGCAGTTCTTGCCGCGCTTCTGTTCGCGGTGCCGGCGGTGGCGCAGCAATTGCCGGCCAACCTCGACAAGGCCAACGCCATCGTCATCGACACCACCAAGGGCCGCATCGTCATCAAGCTGCGCACCGATATCGCGCCCCAGCATGCCGAGCGCATCAAGCAGCTCGCGCGCGAGGGCTATTACAACAACGTGCCGTTCCATCGTGTCATGGACGGCTTCATGGCGCAGACCGGCGACGGCCAGAACTTCAACGGCACCGGCGGCTCGAAATATCCGAACCTGAAGCAGGAGTTCTCCAAGGTGCATTTCGCCCGCGGTATCGTCGGCATGGCCCGGCGCGGCGACAGCGTCGACAGTGCCAACTCGCAGTTCTTCATCATGTTCGCCGACGGCGGCAGCCTCGATAACCAATACACCGTGGTCGGCGAGGTCGTGCAGGGCATGGACGTCGTCGACAAGCTGAAGAAGGCTCCTCCCGGCTCGGCCGGCGGCGCCGTGACTGATCCCGACAAGATGGTGAAAGTGCAGGTCGCCTCCGACATCAAATAGGAGAAGACGATGGCGCGCTGTGGCGACAAGCTCCTGCTGGTTGCTGCGGTGCTGTTGCTCGGCGTGTCCAGTGCGGCCGCCGAGGATAGGCAGGTCAATACCATCCAGGATATCTTCCGGCATCTGCGCACCTGCTGGAAACCGCCGCCGGCCACCAAGGCTCGCCCACTCGACATCACCGTCGTCGTGAGCTTTAACCGGTCCGGCGACATTCTGGGCCATCCGAGGATCTCCTATGAATCCGCGGAGGCCTCCGACAATGACCGGCTGCAATACCGGATCGCGGTGATGGAGGCGTTGCAACGCTGCACGCCGATGCCATTTACCGAGGCAATGGCCGGCGCCGCCGCGGGACGTCCATTCGCGATCCAGTTCCGCAGCCGCAAAACGCCTGACAAGACTTCACCTCCAACTCAAGAGAGACGAGCATGAGCGCCACCGAAAACACCCTGATCCTCGAGACCACCCAGGGCCCGGTCACCATCGAGATGCGGCCCGACCTCGCGCCCGGTCATGTCGCGCGCATCAAGGAACTGGTCCGGGAGGGCTTCTACGACGGCATCGTGTTCCACCGCGTGATCGACGGCTTCATGGCGCAGACCGGCTGCCCGCAGGGCACCGGCACCGGCGGCTCGGGCAAGAAGCTGAAGGCCGAGTTCAACAAGGAGCCGCATGTGCGCGGCACCACCTCGATGGCGCGCGCCGCCAACCCGGATTCCGGTGATAGCCAGTTCTTCATCTGCTTCGACGACGCCCGCTTCCTCGACAACCAGTACACCGTGTGGGGCAAGGTCACCGAGGGCATGGAGAACGTCGACAAGATCAAGCGCGGCGAGCCGGTGCAGAACCCCGACAAGATCGTCAAGGCGCGGATGGCGGCGGACGCGGAGTAAGTCATTCGTCATTCCGGGGCGCGCCTTGGCGCGAACCCGGAATCTCGCCCTACAATCTCGGGATTCCGGATCGCCGCGCTGAAGGCGCGGCGTCCGGAATGACGGTGCTAGTGAGACATGCGCACCGATCTGTTCGATTTCGACCTGCCCGCCGAGCGCATCGCGTTGCGCCCGGCGAGCCCGCGCGACTCCGCGAAGATGCTGGTCGTGGAGAACGGCACGCTGCGCGACCAGACCATCGCCGACCTCGCACAATGGCTGAGGCCGGGCGACCAGCTCGTCGTCAACGACACCAAGGTGATCGCGGCGCAATTGAAGGGCCGCCGCATCGGCCGCGAGACCGAGCCGAAGATCGAGGCGACGCTGATCAAGCGGCTCGACGGCTCGCGCTGGCAGGCGCTGGTGAAGCCCGCGAAGAAGCTTGTCGCTGGCGACCGCATCCGCTTCGGCAATGAAGGCAAGGTCTGCCTGCTCGGCCATCTCGATGCCGAGGTCGAGGTCAAGGGCCTCGAGGGCGAGGTGACGTTGTCGTTCTCGTTCCACGGGCCTGCGCTGGATCAGGCCATCGCCGATCTCGGCAGCCCGCCGCTGCCGCCCTACATCGCCTCCAAGCGCACGCCCGACGACCAGGACCTTGCCGACTACCAGACCATGTTCGCCGTGAACGAAGGCGCAGTCGCAGCGCCGACCGCTGGACTGCATTTCACCCCGGCGCTGGAGCAGGCGCTGCGCGCGCGCGGCGTCGGCATCAACCAGGTCACGCTGCATGTCGGGGCAGGGACGTTCCTGCCGGTGAAGGTCGACGATACCGAAGGCCACAAGATGCATGCCGAGTGGGGCACGATCTCGGCCGAGACGGCGGAGCGGCTCAACAGCGCGCGGAAAAATGGTGGCCGCATCATCGCCGTCGGCACCACGTCATTGCGCTTGCTCGAGAGCGCCGCGAGGGAAGACGGCACCATCCAGCCCTTCGCGGCCGAGACCTCGATCTTCATCACGCCCGGCTATCGCTTTCGCGCGGTCGATATTTTGATGACGAATTTCCATTTGCCGAAGTCGACGCTGTTCATGCTGGTGTCGGCGTTTTCGGGGCTGGAGACGATGAAGCAGGCGTATGCTCATGCGGTTGCACGCGGGTATCGGTTCTATTCGTATGGCGATGCGTGCTTGTTGTTTCGGGCAGAGCCGTAGCCCGGATGAGCGCAGCGATATCCGGGATTCTTTCTTTGCGGCTTCCCGCATGTCGCTGCGCTCGTGCGGGCTACGGCAGCGTCGTAGGGTGGGCAAAGCGAAGCGTGCCCACGTCTTCTTTCTTGAATAACGGGTAAGAGTGGTGGGCACGGCGCTTGCGCGCCTTTGCCCACCCTACGAGACCTTCTACGCCATCACCCGCTGCGGCAACAACTCGGCGATCTGAACCGCATTCAGCGCAGCGCCCTTGAGAAGCTGATCCGCCGCCACGAACATCGAGATCGAATGCCCGGAGGGATCGCTGAGGTCCTTGCGGATGCGGCCGACCAGGACGTCGTCCTGGCCCGAGGCGTCGATCGGCATCGGGAAGTAGTTCTTGACGCGATCGTCGACGACCTTCACGCCGGGCGCCTGCGCCATGATGGCGCGGACCTGGTCCTCGGTGATCTCCTTCTCGCATTCGAAGGTGATGGCCTCGCAATGGGCGCGCAGCACCGGCACGCGCACGCAGGTGACGCCGATCGCGATCTTCTCGTCCTCGAAGATCTTGCGAGTTTCCTTGATGACCTTGGTCTCTTCGTCGTTGTAGCCGGTGTCAGGGTCGACGGCGGTGTTGTGGTTGAAGAGGTTGAAGGCGTAGGGGTGCGGCATCACCTTCGGCGTATAGACCTGCCCGTTGAGATTGGCGCGGGTGGATTCGACGAGCTCCTCCATCGCGGCGGCGCCGGCGCCGCTAGCGGCCTGGTAGGTCGAGATGATGACGCGCTTGATGCGGTTCTTCTGGTGGATCGGCCACAGCGGCACCAGCGCGGTGATCGCGGCGCAGTTCGGGTTGGCGATGATGCCCTTGTGGTCGCGGATCCGGTTCGCGTTGATCTCGGGGATCACCAGCGGCACGTTCGGGTCCATGCGGAAGGCGGAGGAATTGTCGACCACGACAGCGCCGGACTTCACCGCGATCGGCGCATACTTCTTGGAGATGCTGCCGCCGGCGGAGAACAGGGCGATATCGACGCCTTCGAAGGAGCGCTCATTGAGCTCCTCGATCACGACCGGCTGGCCGCGGAACGACACCGTCTTGCCGGCCGAGCGGGCGCTGGCCAGCGCCTTGAGCTTGCCGACGCGAAAGCCGCGCTTGTCCATGGTGGCGATGAATTCGGCGCCCACCGCACCGGTGACGCCGACAATCGCGACGACGGGATCGTTACTCACTTTGTCCTCCATTGCATTTCGGTTGAGCTGAGATTTAGGCAACAAAAAAGCCCCGGACCATCGAGGGCGGGGCTTCGGTAGAGCTGATGCGTTTTAGTCGACGACTACGCGCGCACGCCTCCCCGGGCCCCTGAGGCCGTGGTGGTTTTGGTCGTGCGTTTGGTGGTCGTGAACATGGCGGCGACTTATGCGGGAGAGTTTTGCGCCCGTCAATGGCTTTTCACCGCGGTCGATGCCCGGGGCCGGACTACCGCTATTTCGCCCTGGCGCCCGGCGGCTCGAGGGTGACCTCCTTGAGGTCGTCGCCGCTGACGACGACGATCGAAAAGTTGAGCCGGCCGCGTTCGCGCACCAGCCCGCCGCTGATCGCCTTGCCCGCGGCGGCGCGTTCGGCGACGCGCACGGCATCGGCGAGGCGGTGCCTGATCGCACCGAGCGCTGCGAGGTTGTCGCGGTCCTCGTGGTCGAGCTCAGTGAGGGGGAGGGCGGCTTCGCCGCCGACGAGCTCGCCGGTCGTAGCATTGATGGTGTGGCGCCAGATCCGGTCGTTGTGCAGGGTCTTCACCCGATACACCGGCACGCGGGCGGCCCCGTCGAAACTCACATCCGCCGTGGTGGCGCCGGCGTGCCGGGCTTCGGCGATCGACATGGCCTGACTGATCGAGATCGACGAGCTGCGGAAACGCTCGATCTCACGGCTGACGGCTTGGCGGTCGGCCTCGGCATCACCATCTGTGTCGCTGTGAAGGGCGGTCGGCGTACCCGCGGCCACGATCGCCCGCGCAGGCGCGGCGATGAGCAGCGCAGGCAAGGCGATCACAAGCAATCGCGAGGTCCATCGTTTGGCTGTCGTCATGCTCGAAACCCTCGGCCAGCGAGTGTGCCGGATGATCGTAAAGAATTCGCGGCCGGCCTTGGGCATCGGCCGGCCGCGGAGCGCCGCACCGGGCTGTACCCGGTACGGCGATCTCAGCGGTACGGGCCACTTTTGGGGCTGGTGAAAAAAGCGGTCCGTATCGCTTATAACTAAACCATACCGTATCGTTTTATTTTGGTCAAACGGCGCGGGCGGTTTCCATGGGGAAAGCGCGCAATCTCACGGAATTGTCAGCGCGGGGGGCGTCGCCGCGACGAGCCTTTGGTGGTGCTTTGGACACGGTCGGCAGGTCCTAGCGCACCGGCGAGGAACAGCTTGATGGCCGTGCGCATCCGCTTTTCGGCGACCTTCAATTCGAGCGCCATCCCGAACGTCGCCATGCGGTGGGTGTGACCGACGACGACGTCGAGGAACACTTCCGCCGCGATGTTGGTGTCCTCGACGTCGAGCGCGCCTTGCGCCACCAGACGGTCGAAGAAGCGCGCCGTGGTGGCGACGGCTTTCATCCAGCCTTCCTCCTTGCCGAGCTTGGCGACGTCGGGGAAGTTGATGGCCTGCGACGTCATCATGCGGCTGAAGGCGACGGCGTCGGGTCCGCAGGTGAATGTCAGCATCTCGCGCCCGATCTCGACCAGGCGCTGCTCGACCGAGATGTCGGAGGCGCTGGAGAGCTGCGTCTCGGCGGCGGCCGACAATGGCGCAAGCCAGCGCTCGATCTCGCGCCTCAGCACGGCGGCAAACAGGCCGCGCTTGTCGCCGTAGCGGGAATAGACGGTGGGCTTGCTGACCCGGGCCGCTTCGGCGACCGCGTCGAGCGAGGTGGCGTCGAAGCCGCGGTCCAGGAACAGGCGGGTGGCGACCTCGATCAGCCGCTGGTCGCGCTCGATGGCCGCGGTCTTCGTCGGCCGGCCGCCGCGGGATTTCGGCACCTCGCGCCGCGGCGCTGCTGGTCTCGTCCTGGTCGCAGTCAATCCCATGCCCAATGATTCCTGCGCGTTTCTGAAGGTCGTCATTCGCTCTATATCGCGCAGGAGCGGAGGCGTCATCGCGAATCTGGCCGAATTGGCCGTATCGTCAACGGTTTCGGCAGGGCCTCGTTCCGTCTCCGGAAGCTCACGGCACCGTCGAGCTCCAGGCCTGACCGGCAGCGGCCTTGTCATATCCGTATTGGTAGAGCGCCCGCATATAGGCGGTGTCGAACCCTTCCGACGGCGGCGCCGGATACTCGCGCGCGATGTAGGAGAGGTGGAAGCCGAGGCGGTTGCGCTTGGCGAAATCATAGGTCGAGAAGATGATCGAGCGCGTCTGCGACTGGGTGATCGCCGACAGGCTGCGCGAGGCGACATCGATGGTGCCGTTGGAGACCAGCTCGAAATTGCGTTCGATCTTCTTGTTGACGAGGATGTAGATGTCCATCTTCGCGTTGCCGGGCAGACGGTTGCCCTGGAAAAGCAGGGCCTCCGGCAGCGTCAGCACCGGCGCGGTCACGCCGCCGTCGACATGCATCTCCTGAAACTTGCGGCCCTGGCCCTCGGCGTCGATCATGATCGGCGGAAACACCAGGGGGATGCTGGCGGAGGCCGCCATCACGTCGCGAAACAGCTTGAGTGCCTCGGGTGTGCCGACCGCGGCGATCTTGCCCATGTCCCAGATCGCGGTGCGCTGGGTGTCGAGATCGGTCGTCACCACCAGGAGCTTTCGGCCCTTGGCATTCTCGCGCGCGACTTGCGCCATGATCTCCGGCCCGACATAGCGGGCGACGAGTTCGCGCAGCCTCGTGTTGCCGAACAGGCCGGATCCGAACAGCACGCGCATGATGCTGGGATCGTTCAACAGGGTCTCGGCGATGCCGCTGGTATAGACCTCCTTCAGCGTGTCGTCGTATTGCGAGCCCAGAAACGCAAACGGCGCGATCAGGCCGCCGGTGCTCACGCCCGAGACGACGGAGAAGGTGGGACGGGTTCTGGCCGCGGTCCAGCCGTTGAGCACGCCGACGCCGTAGGCGCCATCGGCGCCGCCGCCGGAGAGCGCCAGATAGGACTTCGTCGCGGTGCTGGTGTCCTTCTCGAAGCTGAATTTCGTGATGGGCTCGTCGGCGTAGCGCCTGAGGCCGTCGATCTCGAGCACGCGCGAGGTGCTGGCTTCTGCGGCCGTATAAGGCGTGCGGGGCAGCGAGGTACAGGCGCCGAGCACCAGGCTGCACGCCAGGAGCAGAAATCCGGCCAGGCGGCCGCCTGTCTGCCTGATCCAGTCATGCGAGCGGCCGGCGACACCAGTCGAATAGGAAGCGAAGGGCATTGTCGGTGGCTGGCGATCACGCATTTACCGCCGCCGGCAAATTTGCCGCGGCATCTCGTCCAGCCCCCAAGATAAAACTACACTGTATCGTTTTGTTTAACAAGAGTGGCGACGCCGATATTCGCGCCCATTTGTGTCCCAGTCCGAGGCAATAGCCGGCTGCGGGGTGCGGCGGGTGGGTTGATCGGTCTTCGCCGACACGCAATAAGCACGGCCATGAATCCGGACCATGATCTTCCCAATCACTTTGAATTGCTCGGCACTGATGGCGCCGCGCGGACCGGGCGCCTGACCACGCCTCATGGCGTGGTGCGCACGCCCGCCTTCATGCCGGTCGGCACCGCCGGTGCCATGAAGGGCATGCACTGGCGCGAGGTGCGCGATGCCGGCGCCGACATCGTGCTCGGCAACACCTATCACCTGATGCTGCGTCCGAGCGCCGAGCGGATCGCAGCCCTTGGCGGCTTGCAGAAGTTCACCGGCTGGAACGGGCCGATGCTGACGGATTCCGGCGGCTTCCAGGTGATGTCGCTGTCGGACCTGCGGAAGGTCACCGAGAACGCCGTCACCTTCCGCTCGCATATCGACGGTGCCAAGGTGGAGCTGTCGCCGGAGCGCTCGATCGAGGTGCAGCGCTTGCTCGGCTCCGACATCGCCATGCAGATGGACGAATGCGTGCGGCTGCCGGCCGAGCGCGCCGACATCGAGCGCGCGATGCAATTGTCGCTGCGCTGGGCCGAGCGAAGCAAGCGCGCCTTCGAGAGCGCCCCCGACGGCTATATGCTGTTCGGCATCGTGCAGGGTGGCGACATCCCGCAGCTTCGCCACGAGAGCGCGCAAGGTCTCGTCGCGACCGGTTTCCACGGCTATGCAATCGGCGGCCTTGCCGTCGGCGAGCCGCAGGCGGTGATGCTGGCGATGATCGACGAGACCGAACCATTGCTGCCGAAACAGCGCCCGCGCTATCTGATGGGCGTCGGCACGCCCGACGACATCCTCGAAGCCGTCAAGCGCGGCATCGACATGTTCGATTGCGTGATGCCGACGCGCAATGGCCGGCACGGCGTCGCCTTCACCCGCTTCGGCCAGGTGAATTTGCGCAATGCGCGCCACGCCGACGATCCGCGTCCGCTGGATGAGGAGAGCTCATGGCCGTCGGCGCGCAACTACGCGCGCGCCTATCTGCACCATCTCGTCAAGGCGGGCGAGACGCTGGGGGCGATGCTGCTGTCCGAAATCAATATCGCTTACTATCAGTTCCTGATGCAGGGCATCAGGGACGCGATCGCGCAGGGAAGGTTCGACGAGTTCTATCAGCGTACGCGCGCGGACTGGGCGAGGGGCGATATCGCCCCGCGCTAGATCAACGGTCCAAGCTCAATTGCACACGATCCGCTGCTTGACGGCGTGCTTGGTGACGAAGCCGTAGCCGCAATTGTCGCAGGTCCAGAGATAGCTGATGACGTGGTCCGAGATGTAGGCGGATGCTTCGGCGGCGACCATGGAATCGGCGCAGACGGGACAGGTCGGCAACTCGCTGCAACGCGGATCACGCCTTAGCGCTACGGTCGACATCACTTCAGCAGCTGCTGACATCATGGTGACCTCTCTGCTTTGAGACCTAAGTCTAACATGCGCAGAATCAGTTGACGAGGTCGCAACACAAATGCGTTGGTTTTCTGCTAATTAAAGCTCACGCGATTTTGCGATGCAGCGTATTTAACATGTGCCGCAATTGTCGCTTGCGTGTCGTCGCAGGCTATCCGTAACTGCGCATGAGCCGCGTAAGAAGCGCAAATGTCGTCACAGGGAGTTCATCATGGACGCATCGTCCACCACGGGTGCAGCGCACCAAGCCGGCCGCGGCCGGATCTATGACTCGATCGTCGACGCATTCGGCAATACACCGACTGTGCGCTTGCGCCGGCTGCCCGGCATGCACGATGTGAATGCCACGATTTTGGCAAAACTTGAATATTTCAATCCGGCCGCAAGCGTGAAGGACCGCATCGGCGCGGCCATGATCATCGCGATGGAGAAGGCGGGCATCGTCAAGTCCGACACCGTGCTGATCGAGCCGACCTCCGGCAATACCGGCATTGCGCTTGCCTTCGTGGCGGCTTCGCGCGGCTACCGCCTCAAGCTGGTGATGCCGGAATCGATGTCGATCGAGCGGCGCAAGATGCTGGCTTTTCTCGGTGCCGAGCTGGTGCTCACGCCGGCGGCGCAGGGCATGAAGGGCGCGATCGCCGCAGCCGAGGAGCTGTTGAAGACGACGCCGAACTCGGTGATGCCGCAGCAGTTCAAGAACCTCGCCAATCCCGAGGTGCACCGCCGCACCACCGCAGAGGAGATATGGAACGACACCGGCGGCAATATCGATTTCTTCGTGGCCGGCGTTGGCACCGGCGGCACGATCACCGGCGTCGGCCAGGTGCTCAAGCCGCGCAAGGCCTCACTTCGCGTGGTCGCGGTCGAGCCGGAGGAAAGCCCGGTGCTGTCGGGCGGACAGCATACGCCGCACAAGATCCAGGGCATCGGCGCCGGCTTCGTCCCTGACATCCTCGACCGCGCCGTGATCGACGAGATCGTGAAGATCAACTCGACGACGGCGATCGAGACCTCGCGCGCGCTGGCGCGGCACGAGGGGATTCCGGGCGGCATCTCCTCGGGCGCGGCGATCGCGGCCGCGCTCCAGATCGGCAAGCGGCCGGAAGCGGCGGGAAAGACCATCCTGGCGATCGTGCCGTCCTTCTCCGAGCGGTATCTTTCGACAGCGCTGTTTGAGGGAATCTAGGACATGGCGGATCAACCCCCGAGGCGGCCGCGCACACTCGGCGATGCCAGGACAGAGGCCGAGGCGGCGTTCAAGAAGGTGACGGCCAAGGTCGCCGCGGCGCCGCCGAAGCCGAACGTAGCACCGGGAATCAAGGAGCAGGTGACGCTGCGCATCGATCAGGACGTGCTGGAGTTCTTCCAGGAGGGCGGCCCCGGCTGGCAGGACCGCATCAACGAGGCGTTGCGCAAGGCCGCGGGGAAGTAGCCAACCTCGTCATTGCGAGCGCAGCGACTTGTCCGCCGAAGCCTTGGCGAAGGCGGAAGCAATCCAGAAATTCCGCGGAGAGATTCTGGATTGCTTCGTCGCAAGAGCTCCTCGCAATGACCGAGCATGCTGCGACACCGTCGCACCAAAGAAAAAGCCCGGCGCGAGCCGGGCTTTTGTGTTTTCAATCTCACCGCATCTCAGCGGCGGAACATGCCGCCCATCATGCCACCGACGACGCCACCCACGAACGCCGCGCCGGCGGCATCGCCGGGATTGCTGCGCTGGGGAGCCGGTGCCGGTGCCGGTGCGCTGCTGCCTGCGGGCGCGGCGGCACGGCGGGCCGCCTTCTGGCTGGTGTCGCTCGCGGTCGGCGGGGCGGCCTGGACCTCCGAGATCAGGGCCTTGTGCTGGTGCTTGTTGAGGTAACCCGAAGAGGGATAGCCGCGCGCGGCCTGCCAGCGCTTGAGCACGGTCCGGGTCTCATCGCTGAACACGCCGGTCTGCTTGGTGTCGAAGCCGAGCCCGGTGAGACGACGTTGCACGTCGCGGCGCTGGGTCTTGTCGAGGCCGATCTGATCCTCCGTGAGCTGGGTGGCCTCGTCGGTGAAGGTCGCGGGATCGACCCCGGCGTTGAGGGTGCGCGTCGCGGTCGAGGGGCCGCTCTTGATGGCCGCGAGGCGTGCCAGCGCCAGCGCCTTGAACTGACCGTTCGGATAAGCGGAGAGATAGGCGTTGAGCTCTTCCGGCTTGTTGGACTCTTTCACCGAGCGCCAATATTCGAGCTCGACGCCATCCGAGCTGCCGCTCGCCGCCGGCACGATGCCGGAAGCGGTCGGCGCCGCGTTGGCGACCTGGGTTGTCGGAGCCTGGTTGAGATAGACCGAGCCGGTCAGGTTGGTGTGGCCCCAGGGCAGCTGACCCTTGCGGGTCTCTTCATTGACCTGGGCGCGCACCGACGTCATCGCCTGCTGGATCTCGATGCCGGGCTTGGTGATATTGTCGATCAGCGCACGGGTGAACGGGCTGTTGTTGCCCTCCTGGCCGTCGAGCGCGGTCTGGCCGGGGCCGGTGGCGAACGCGATGAGAGTGCCTTCGCCGGATTTCATCTCGGCGAGACCGCTCTGCACGTTGACGCTGCGCGTCGCGGAGTTCGACTTGATCTTGGCGGCGAACGGATTGTCGCGGCAGGCGTCGAGGAAGACTAGCTTGACCTTGGCATCGCCCATGGTCTGCTCGAGCGTCAGGTCGATGTTGATGGCGGCGCCCAGCTTGACGTCCATCTCTGACTTGATGTCGGCGTCGACGGGCAGCAGGTAATTGGTGCCGCTGACGGCGATGCCGTGACCGGCATAATAGAACAGCGCGATGTCGGAGCCCTGCGCCTTGCGCCCGAAGTCGAGCAGCTTCTCCGTCATCTGGTCGCGGCTGAGATTGGATCCTTCGATCACCTCGAAGCCGACATTGCGCAGCGTCGACGCCATCGCATTGGCGTCGATCGGCGGGTTCGGCAATTGTGCGACGTTCTTGTAGGAGCCGTTGCCGACGACGAAGGCGACACGACGGTCGGCCTTCGCGGCACTGACCGACAGTGCCACGCACATGAGCGAAGCGAGGAGGGTGAGATAGCGCATTCTGAAATCCCCAGAATCGAATTGCAGGCAGCAACGAATTGGCAACGAACCTACACGAAGTGCCCGACTTCGCGCCACCGAAACGGCGGTCCGTTGCGTGCAACCCGCTGCTGTGTGGCCGAATGTGCACGATGGGAATGCTTCCCAACGTGATCCAAATCACACGGCCGCTTTGTTTTGTCGCGCGAGGCTGCGCGAGGTTCACCGCGCGCGGGCAGGAACCGCTGAGGCCGGCTTCAAATTCAGGAGATTGCCGCACAGGATCAGCACAGCGCCGAGCACGGTCCAGGCGTCGAGCCGCTCGGAATACAGCAGCCAGCCGGCCGTCGCAGTCAGTGGAACCCGGAGGAAGTCCATGGGAACCACGATCGTTGCGTCGGCATGTCGGAGCGCGCTGGCAAGGCAATAGTGCGAGAAAGTGCCGCAGACACCGATGACGAAGAGCCATCCCCAAAGGTAGGCTGACGGCCAGGTCCAGACGGCGAATGTCGGCAGCAGGCCTACGACCATCTGCACGATGATCATCCAGAACAGGATCGACAAGGCGCTCTCGGTCCGGGTCAGCGACTTCGCCAGGATCATCGAGATGCTGAAGCCGATCGCAGCCCCGAGCGCGATCATCTGGCCCGGATTGATCTCGCTGGTGGCGGGCCGCACGATCATGATGACGCCGACGATGCCGAGTACGACGGCGGCGATCTTCCAGACCGTCATGCGTTCAGACAGGAACGTTGCGGCCAGCACCGCGGTCCAGATCGGCATGGTGAACTCGATCGCCACGACCTGGCCGATTCCGATCAGCGTCAGTGCGTAGAACCAGCCGAGCTGCGCGAAATAATGGACCCCATTGCGTGCAAGGTGCTGCGGCAGGCGTCTGGTCGCGACCGCCTTGAAGCCGCCGGCGCGGTAGATGAGCGGCAGGAGCAGCGTGAGACCGATCACCGAACGCACTTCCATGATCTGGAAGACGTTGAGCTCGCGCGTGGTCTCGCGCCCGGCAACCGCCATGACCAGCATCAGCGACAGCCAGCCGGCCATCCACAATGCAGCCATCGTTTTGGACGGTGTCGCGCTCATTGGGCAGGGGTTTGGGGGCAGGGTGCTGGAGGATGGAATGTGAAAGGACGGCCGGTATCGACGACATCGCCGCCGTTTGCAACGGCCAAATCTGCGGATGCAGCGATGCAGCGCGATGTGCTAAGGCATCAGCGAACAACAAGAAAAGGGAGATCTTCGCTCATGCAAATCTTGCAGCCGGCCGACTGGAAGAAGCCGCGCGGTTTTTCTCATGGCGTCGTGACGGAAGGGCCGGGCCGCTGGGTGGTTCTGGCCGGCCAGACCGGCGGCGATGAGGCCGGCAATTACGCGCCCGATATGGCCGCGCAGGTCGCGACCGCGCTGAAGCGGATCATCAAGCTTCTGGCCGAGGCCGGTGCCGGCCCCGAGCACATCGTCCGCCTGACCTGGTACCTGACCAGCCGCAGCGAATATGAAGCAGCCGGTGCCGGCATCGGCGCCGCCTGGAAGGAAACGCTCGGACGCAATTTCCCGCCTTCGACGCTGCTCTATATCGGTGGACTCGTGGACGAGCGGGCCAAGGTCGAGATCGAGGTCACGGCGTTCGTGCCCGGCGCATAAAAAAGTCGACCCGGCGCGCTCGCCGGATCGACTGCCGTGTCACTTTCCGGTCTTACTTCGACAGCGAGATGTTGGCGCCGCGGAATTGGCTGTCCGCGCGGATCGAGACGTTCTGCTTGTTGCCGGACGTCTTCAGCGAGAGGTTGGCATTGAAGCCGGCGGTCGAAGCGACCAGCTCGTAGTTGCCGCCGGCACCGCGGCCCTGGAGCGCGCCGGAGATGTTGCGGCTGGCCTCTGACCAGCTGCCGGCGATCGCGCCGCCTTCAGCTTTGACGTTGGCTCCGAGGTTGAACTTGTAGGCGTCGCTGGCGCAGGTCAGCGACATCTCCATGGTCGGTCCGATCGGGGCGTATTTGGCCCGGCAGCGGATCCGCTCGGTCGAGCCGTCGTCCAGGGTGACGACGCCGCCGCCGCTCCAGGTACCTGCCAGCGCGGCGAAGGGGCCCGCCTGGGCCATGCTTTCGGTGTTGGCGATTGCTGCCGCAAACAAAACGGCGGCCGCGATCAGCAGCCGCCGGTTCCGGGCGCGAGCCTCAATTGGTTTATTGGCGCGATGCTTCCCACCGCCCGCTGCACGGTATGCCTGCAGATGCTCCATTCCACTTCCCCGATCCGGCGTTGCCGCTGAGTTGACCGTTGGCATATGCACCATTGATCGAAACTTTCACAAGTCCCCCGCTGCCGATGGTGCCGGAAACGTTAGCGCCGGGCGCGGTGATCCTGCCGTCGGCAACCGTCAGCATGGAGCTTGCGGTCGGCTCGCAGGTGCCGCTCTTGGTGACGATGACGACCTGCCAGTTGCCGTCATAGGGGCTCTGGGCGAAGGCGGGAGCGGCGAGGGTGCCGGTCAAAACTGAAGCGGCACAGAACGCCGCGATGCGACCAAAACGCATGAATTCCGTCCTTGAATTTGTCTGATATGCTGACGTTTATTCGGACGAAATGTGACGGAAATTTGTTGCAATGCCAAATCGAAAATTGTTCCTGTGGAAACAATGGTTTATTTGCGTTCCCGATTCCGATTTTCTAAGCGGAATCAAGGCCCCTTCACGTTAAGGGTAAACCTCAGGAGAGACTCGGTGCAGAGGTCGCGAACTGCTCGTCCTGAGTCTTGGACGGCAGCGCCTTGTGGACCTTGGCATAATCGATCACGTCGGCCAGCAATTTGAGGCCGAGCGGAGCGAGCGCGCGCTCCCAGAGTTCGCGGGCGGTCTCGCCCTTCTTCACGAAGCACCAGTCCTGGGCGGCGATGGCGCCGGCGTCCATGCGGTCGGCGAGATGATAGATCGTGCCGCCGGCGATCGGATCGCCTTCCTTGATAGTCCATTCCACGGCGGCCTTGCCGCGATGGCGTGGCAGCAGCGAGGGGTGATAGCCGATCCCGCCAAACTTGGCGGCGGCGAGCGCGTCCTTGCCGATCCGGGCGTGGCTGTGCGCCGTGATGATCAGGTCGGTATCGGGGGCAATCTCCGATGCCACCACCAGCTTCGGATTGGCCTGGACCGCGACCTCGATGCCGGCCGCCTTGGCGGTCGCGGCGAGCCGATCCTCGGCATCGGCGACGACGACCCGGACGACCGAGACGCTGTGCTCCCGGAGCATGTTCAGGGTGGTCACGCCGAAATGGCGGGAGCCGACGAGGGTAATGCGCATGGGTGTCCGATCCGGTCTCGCAACTGCGTCATCCCCCGATAACACGTCCGGACGCCGTGTCACCACCCGCGCAGCGTTTGCGCCGGTTATCAACAATCTGCCGACGTGGGGCGCGACGGATTTCGCGATTGCGCAGGCGGCCGTTCCGGTGCTCCATACGTGCATTGCACAGCTCGGAGCGAGTGCATGCGAGGCGCCTGGCTTTTCCTTTTCGCGACACTGATCGTAGCTCATCCGGCTCATGCCGGCGGGCCGTACCCTGCTGTGCCGCCGGAGACCGGGGTCGCGCCGTTCGTGGGGCCGACCTGGGACGCCTATCGTTGCGCCGGAGGGACGGTCACCAACTTCTATCACGGTGCCTATTACGGTGAGGAGCCGCCGGCGCTCTATCGCGGCTATGCGTACCGGCCGTATTATCGCTACGGCGCCTATCGCAGATATCCGCGCACCTATTTCTGCGTCACGGATTAAAGCGCGATGCGATTAGGATGAATCGTCATCGCGCTTTAGGTTGTTGTTTAAGCATGATCTTTTCGGAAAACCGCTGCGCACTTTTCCGGATCATGCTTTAGCGTTGCCGCGCGGCCACGATGGGCCTGCAAGCAGGCGATAAAAATCGGTTCCTGTGTTTGGTTTTTAACAGAGGTATTTCCGGCCGGCTGCTAGATATGCGCCTACCGGGGCTGGCGACATTTCAACCCGCATCCGTTTTCGAACCCGGCTTTGGCCGCTGGCGTAACCGCCAGCGGCCTTTTCGTGCCACGCATCACGAAATCATCGAATGGTAACACGATCTCAACCAGCCTGGCGTATCGACGAATCCGTCGCGGATTTGTATTGCGTACCGCGACACCGAAAATGTCCCGCCGGCCATTGTGCGCCGCGCGGGCCTTTTTCGCCGGGACAGATTTCATGCCGAGCGCAATAGAGCAGATCGTCGACAGCTATGTGCGGCTGAAGAACCGGCGTGGGCTCGACGAGCTGATGATGCACAGGCAGCGGCTTGCGGTCGATCTGAAGAGCAGGTCCGGCTATGATTTCAGCCTGCCGATTGGCCAGATCGACGAGGAGATCGCGATCATCGAGGCAGGACTCAGCCGGCTCAAGGCGGAAAATTCCAAAGCGGTCTAACGGGGGGCGAGGCGGGCTCTCGCGTGGGTTGGGGACGACGCATCGTCGCAGTCCGAGACCGGTTCATGCATGGTTCAGGCCGGCCATGTCTCAATCCCCGGGTCGTTTCGTGGGGCACGAATCCTGCTAGGCTTGTCCCCGTGATTTTGGAGGAGACCTCATGATCGAGCTTGCGCTGGCCGGCCTGCTGGCATTTGTAACCGTGCCTGCGGCATCGCCTGAGCCCATGGTGGAGCAAGTTCAGTTCAGGGCTGCTCCGGGCGGACGATGCCCGGACGGCTATGATTTCAACCACTCGAACGGCCGCTGCTACCCCAACGACTATCATGCGCCGGGTGTCTACACGCGGAATCCCGGGCCGCACGAATACTACGGACGCCAACGCGGCGGCGGCCTCTGTCCGCACGGCTACGACTACAATTACTCGAACGGCAGCTGCTATCCGAACGGGGCGCACGGGCCCGGCGCTTACGGACGTTCCGAAGCCTACGGACGACGCGGCGGGCTCTGTCCCGACGGCTACGATTACAACTATTCGCGCGGACAGTGCTTTCCGAACGGCGCACGCGCGCCCGGCATGTACGGGCGGTAATCGATCGCCGTGCTGAGGCCGGCGCGCTCAGTCGCGCCGGCCGCCGTCGATCACCGTGAACAGCGGCCGAGCCGGGGTCGGCTCGACCAGCAATTCCTCCACCAGCGCGGTGGCTGCATCGACATATTTGCGTGTCGGCTTGTCGAGGGGGCGCTTGGCCTCGTCGTCGAGCGCGATCTTTGCGGCTTCGACCAGCTTGCGCATGCGCGCCGCATGGTCGTCGCCCGCCGTCAGCGTCGCGCGCGCCAGCGAGCGCAGCACGAACAGCTCGCCCTCGAGGCGGAGCAGGCGGTCGTTGAGCTTGGTAAGGACGGCGTTGAGGTCGGCCATGTCTGCTGTTCGGCGCGGAGGATCCGTCCTGATCTAGCCGCGATCGGTGAACGGAGTCCAAACGGTACCGGTGCAATTCGGCCGATCCTCCGGTCCGTCCAGGATGACCGGCGCGGCGCAATCACAGGGCCGAGGACAGCCTACCACTCGACGTCGGCCCAGCGCCTGCCGAACACGGGCGGCCGTGTCTTCACCGCCTGCCAGCCGAAGAAATGATGCTTGCCGGACCAGGCGTGCACCACGCCGCTACAGATGCTGCATTTGAAGCTGCCGGTGTGGGCTTCGCTGTGCTCTTCCCTGGTCGCGGTGTAGTTCATGCCGCAACCCGCACAGCTGAATTCTTCGATCGTCCAGATGCTGTTGGCCATTTGACGGAATGCTTTTTGTTGACCTCGACCCACGGTAGTCACGGGCGTTTGCAGTGGCGTAAACCGGGGCAGGGAAATCCGGTTAACGGGCGTTAGCCACGCCCGGCCGCCATCGCGGGCCATGCGAGATCGGCGCGGCCTCGCAGCCGGATCAGCTGCCGCTTCGCATATCCCGGTCGATGCGCATCTGCACCCGCCTGACCGCGAGCTGCCGCAGCCTGCCTTGCACCCGTCCGGAGCGGACCCTGGCGCCGATCGCATAGGCATATTGCCAATAGCCCGGCGCGGCGTTCGGCCTCAGGGCATAGCGGATGCCGCGGTGCATTCCCGCGCGTGCATCGGATTCTCCAGGAGGGTCTGTCATCGTCTTTCGAATGCGGAATGGCCCGATGTGTTCCTAATCGTGGGCCCCGGCAGTTCCAGTCGCCTTGACGCCGGATGCGTTGCTGGCAATAACGGCTAGACCTCGCAAGCACCGGAAGTTGCGTTCATGCCGCAAGGAAAGCAGTGCCCGTGAAAAGTCTCCGTCAGCTCCTGACGGGAGAGGATGTCATCCAGCTCGTGATCCGGCTCGGCCTGCTCGCCCTGCTGATCATCTGGACCTTCCTGATCATCCGCCCGTTCGTGCCGATCCTGGCCTGGAGCGGCGTGCTCGCGGTCGCGTTCTATCCGGCCTTCAGCTGGGTCGCGAAAATCCTCGGCGGCCGGCCCAAGACCGCAGCAGTGATCCTGACCGTGATCACGCTCGGTATCGTCATTGGCCCGGCCACCTGGCTCGGCATCAGCGCGGTGGACGGCGTGCGTGAGCTGGCGCATCAGCTCGGCACCGGCGATCTGGCGCTTCAGTCCGCGCCCGAGCAGCTCAAATCGTGGCCGCTGGTCGGCCCCTTGCTCTACGAGCTCTGGGACCAGGCCTACACCAACGTCCGCGCGGTGGTACGCGAGGTAGCGCCGTATCTCCAGCCGCTGGCGGGCCCGCTGCTTTCGCTCGCGGGCGATGCCGGCGTCGGCACGCTCCAGTTCCTGGTGTCGGTGTTCGTGGCCGGCTTTTTGTTTCCACATGGGCCGCGGCTGGTCGCGGCCAGCCGCGGTTTCCTGTTTCGCATCGTGCCCGAGCAGACCGAGCATTTCCTGTCGCTCGCGGGCGCGACCATCCGCGCCGTGGCGCAGGGCGTGATCGGCGTCGCGATCGTGCAGGCGCTGCTCGCCGGCATCGGGTTCAAGCTCGCGGCGGTGCCGAGCGCCGGCCTTCTCGCCTTCATCGTGCTGCTGCTCTCGATCGTGCAGATCGGCGCGTTCCTCGTGCTGCTGCCTGTCATCATCTGGATCTGGACCGCCAAGGACGTCACCACGGCGCTGCTGCTCACCGTGTTTCTCGTCGTCGTCGGCTTCCTCGACACCATGTTGAAGCCGCTGGTGATGGGGCGTGGCCTGACCACGCCGACCATCGTGATCTTCGTCGGCGTGATCGGCGGCACGCTGGCCCACGGCATCGTCGGCCTGTTCATCGGGCCGATCATCCTGTCGGTGGCCTGGGAGATGATGATGGCCTGGATCAGGACTGAGGATCGGGCCGGGGCGGCCGAGGGCTGATCTCGCCTCGAACGGCGCGATCTTTCCGCCGTGTCGCGCCAGGACCCGGGGGATCGCGGCCTGTGATCAAAACGTGCCGGGAAACTTGTCTGTTCGACTAGACAAGTTACGATCGGGACGATTCTGGTTTCAATGACGGCAGCAATGGCGAAGTCTTCCAAACTGGTTGCCGCGCGGCGCGGCAAGGTCTTGTTGGTCAGACGCCGGTCGGACGGCCTGTGGATGTTCCCGGGCGGCCGCAAGCGCGCGCGCGAGTCCGACAAGGACTGCCTGCGGCGTGAGATCAGGGAGGAGCTGCCCAAGCTGAAGCTCGGCAGGATCAGCCTCTGGAAGGAAGTGACGGCGAGGAACAAGCGCTCCGGTCGCAAGATGAGCGACGCGATCTTCATTGCCAAGACGGCCAAAGGCAGGCTGGCGATCGGCGACAAGAAGGAGATCGACCGCGCCGCCTGGCAGAAGCCGCGCGGCATCCGTCTGACGCCGACCTCGCGCTATATCCGCGACCGCCTGTTTCCGAGGAAGCAGAGGCGGAAGGTGAGCTAGTCCTCGCGTCCCGCCGATCGTGTTCGTCCGGCGAACCTTCTCGACTGCTGCCCCTGCGGTTCGGGCGCCGCCAGCTTCGCGGCCTCGGCCTCGCGCATCTCCTTGCGGACCTTGCGCGCATCGCGCATCGCGCGCTTGACGAAGGGATGCTGGGAATCCTCGGCGAAGAACAGCACCACTTCGCAGCTCGGACATTGCCTGGAATAGCCGTCCTGCAACCGCCCGGCGCGATCGCGAAACACGTTCTTGCACCGCGTGCACTGAATCTGGACTGAACTCATGCGCGCACAACAATGATTTTGGGAAATGGATCGTCAGATGATCCCAAATGTCTGAAGAAAGCTTGAATGCCTTTGTGGCGAAATGCTCGCAGACCGCGCGGGCAAGCGTCATCTGCCGGCCGCGGCCGGCGGCGGAACAGGCCGGTTGGAAAACGGTCAGCCGCTATTCCTTGGCTGCCATCGTGTCCAGGCACTGGTTGAGAAAAGCGGTGCGATCCCTGGGCAGCACTTTCTCGAGATCCGCCTTCAGCGCGCATTCGCGCTGGCGCAACTGCTCGGCCCGGCGCTTCTCGGCCGCCTCGCGGAATTCGGGAGCAACCTTGTTGGGATCGACCAGCGGCTGTGAGCGGGCGGGAGCCGTCGCAAGCAGTGCAATGGCGGCGATGAAAAAGATTGGTTTCAAATGAGCCTCCGTAAAAGGAGGCATCCTAGCGTGCGACGGGTACGCGCTCAAACCGGGGAATGCGGTACCCCGTTCCGGCGTGATTGGCCGCTGGCGACTTTGGAACGACTTGGCACGACAAACGTCGAATCCTGGCTCCCGGCCCATCCCCAAGCCCCAAAACCCCCAGGCCGGGAGTAAACCTTCCCCACAAAGGTTGGCGACCTCGGTCTCACCGAGGTCGTTTGTTTGGCGTGTGTGAACCAGTTCACAAGCGCGCGGTGAAATCGCTGCTATGAAGACGTTATTGTTTGACCAGTTCATTTTGCTCGAAACGCCCCAGCGTGGCTCCAAGCGCTGGGGTTTTTCGTTTCTCTCCGGGCGCAGAATGTTTACAATCGCGCCAAGCGTCGCATCGACAGACGCAGATCTCGCGCCGCGCTAGTTCCGGCCCGAGCTCGATCAACAGCGAAATTGTCGGGATCGCGGCGCCGCGCCGAACGTTGCCGGCAGGCGTGCGTTCACCGGGCAAATCCCATATGCATGGCGAGAAGTCGCCGAATCGGAATGAGGGCGGCTGGCGTTCAGTTGACGACGGCTTACGACCAGAAACGGATTCAAGTGAGGCTTACCAAAAAGGCGCGGGTGGCCAAGACGCCGCCGAAGAAGGCGTCACCGCACAAGACGTCACCGAACAAGACAACGGCGAACAAGACGTCGCCACGCAAGGCGCTGCCAAACAAGACGTCGTCAAGGAAGAGCAAAGAGGCGCAGCGTACTGCGATCTCGTCCTCGTCGCCGCTCGGTGTGCTGGCACTCCATCTGCTTGCCCAATGGACGCAGTCCGGACGCAGCGGAATCGTTTTTCTCGCCGAGAGCGAGAACAGGGCGGAGCGGCTCGGCAGTGTCATTCACGCGCTCGACCCCTCCTGTGAGGTGCTGGTATTTCCGCGCTTGAACACTCTGCCGTTCGATCAGCTCGAGCCGTCGCACGAGCTCGCAGGGCGCAGAGCCTCCGTCCTGAGGCGCCTTGCGAAATCCAAGAAGCCGCTCTTTCTCGTCTCGACGGCGGAAGCGGTGATGGAGCGATTGCCGCCGCCGGCGAGCCTGTCGCGTCTGAGCGTGACCCTGAAGGTGGGCGGCACGTTCTCCGAACAGGATCTCGAGACGCACCTCGAAGCGCTCGGATACGATCTCGACGACGAGCCGGACTATCCGGGCGGAGCGCTATTCCACGGCCAGACCTTCGAGATATTTCCAGCCGGCGCGCTGGGGCCGTTCCGGATCGAGCATTCGGATCGCGCGATCAGGCGGATCGTGGCGTTCGATCCGAACGAGCACAGGATCATCTTCGAGACCAAGGAGCTTGTCGTCGATCCCATGTCGGAGCGGCTTGGCCTTGCCGGCAAACGCGGCAAGCGCGCGAGCCTGTTCGACTATTGCGGACGCGCCAAATGGATCGCCGATGCGGGCGTGCCGGTGCATGCCGACGGCTGGTTTGACACGATCGAGGAGGCCGCGCCGCGTGCGGAGCGCGAGCGCGAATATCTCGGACGGCGCGACTGGAAGCAGCTCTCTCGGGGCATGAAGGTGTTGCCGCGCGCCTCGTCCTTCCAGACCATCCCGGAGTTTTCGAAGCTGACAGCCTCCCGGAAGGCCCTGCGTGCCTTCGTCGAGGAGACGCGCCGGGCCGGATCGCGACTGATCCTCGCCGCAGCGCATGAGGACGATCTGCGCGTGATGGAGCGGATGAGCGGCCTCAAGGCGCAGCGTTGCGAAGATTGGGACGAGGCGGCGCGGGGGCGGAGCGGCGAGGCAGCGCTGCTGGCCGATCTCGATGCAGGCTTCGTCATGCCGGGGAAGAAGCCTCTCGTCGTCGTGACGGCGTCCGACGTGCTCGGCAGCCGGGCGCATCATCCGCAGCCGATGGCGCGCGCCTGGAGCGCGGCCTTCGACCATGCCGACGTGCCCGAGCAGGGTACGGTGGTCGTTCATCTCCAGCGCGGCCTCGGCGTGCTCGATGGCCTGCAGACCGTGAACACCGGCGGCGGCGCAATGCGGGAGATGATCCGCCTGAAGTTCGCCGGCGACAATGCGGTGCTGGTGCCGCCGCCCGATCTCGCCTTGATGTGGCCCTATGCAGCAGAGCTCGGCAAGCTTTCGCTCGACAAGGCGGACGGCAGCACGTGGTGGGCGCGCCGCGGTGAGGCCGAGCGCGAAATCCAGGTGGCAGGCAAGGCGCTGGCCAAGCACATCAGCCAGCGCCGCAAGCGGCGCGGCGACAAGCTGGTTCCGCCGGGGTCGGCCTACGAGAAGTTCGTCGCGCGTTTCCCTTACTTCACGACGACCGACCAGGCCAAGGCGATCGCCGACGTGCTGGACGATCTCGCGTCCGGCCACCCGATGGACCGGGTGATCTGCGGCGACGTCGGCTTTGGCAAGACCGAGGTGGCGCTGCGTGCGGCGGCCGCCGTCGTGCTGTCGGGCAAGCAGGTGGCGATCGCGGTGCCGACGACGGTGCTGGCACGGCAGCATGTCGCAACGTTCCAGAAGCGCTTTGCGCCATTCGACATCGAGGTGGGAAACCTGTCGCGGGCGACCTCGGGCGCGGAGCTGCGCGAGACCAAGGAGGGACTGCGCAGCGGCCGGATCAAGGTCGTGATCGGCACGCAGGCACTCGGTGGCAAGGACGTCAGGTTTGACGATCTCGGCCTCGTCATCATCGACGAGGAGCAGCATTTTGGCGCGGCCGAGAAGGCCAAGCTCTCCGGCCTCGCCAAGAATGTTCATGTGCTGATGATGAGCGCGACGCCGATCCCGCGCACGCTTGCCGCGGGGCTGGCCGGCTTCCGCGACCTCAGCGTGATCGCATCGCCCCCGGTGCACCGGCTGCCGGTTGCAACCAGGATCGCGCCGCTGTCGGATACGGCGATCGCCTCCGCGCTGCTGCGCGAGCAGCGCCGCCACGGCCAAAGTTTCCTGATCTGTCCGCGCATCCAGGATCTCGATCCGATGCTGGCGCGGGTGCAGGCAGTGGCGCCGGACCTGCGCATCGTCTGCCTGCACGGGAGACTAGCGGCCGACGAGATCGACGACCGCATGATGAGCTTCGTCGAGGGCAGGGCCGACGTCCTGCTCGCGACCAACATCGTCGAGAGCGGCCTCGACATCCCCCGTGCCAACACCATCGTGGTCTGCTGGCCGGAGAAGTTCGGCCTCGCCCAGCTGCATCAGCTGCGCGGACGGGTCGGCCGCGGCGGCATCCGCGCCTTCGCCCATCTCTTGACCGAGACGCAGTCCGGACAATCCGAGAAGCGGCTTGCGGTGCTCGAAGAGTTCAGCCGGCCCGGCGCCGGCTTTGCCATCAGCGAGCGCGACCTCGATCTGCGAGGCGCGGGCGATCTGTTCTCGGAGCAGCAATCCGGCCACGTCCAGGTGTTCGGGCCCGTGCTCTACAGCCATCTCCTGAAGATGGCTTCTGAGAAGCTCGATGAGGGGCAGGCGGTGTGGGTGCCTGACCTGAACCTGCCGGTCGCGGACATGCTGCCCGAGACCTATGTGCAGTCCGAGCCGGTGCGCCTCGAGCTCTATGCGCGCGCGGCAAGATGCACCGATGAGGACGATCTCGAAGACCTCGAGGAGGAAACCTCCCGCCGCTTCGGCCCGCAGCCGAAGGTCGCGCGCGACTTCTTCGCTGCAGCAAGGCTGAGGCTCGAATGCAAGCGCAGAGGTATCATCCGCCTCGACGTCGGCCCTGAGGCTGCGGCCGCGACGTTCCTGCCCGGACGCTTGCGGAAATCGAAGGGAAGGTCGTTGCAACGCGACGGCGATCGCGTGGTCCATCACGCCAAGATGCAGGACGCGCCGTTCGAGCGGGTCGAGGAGTTGTTCGAGCTGCTGGACGAGGGGTGAGGGCTCGCGCGTTCGTCAGCGCGAACAACTGCGAATTCGTAGCGGAGTCCCTGTTCCACCATTATAGTTAATCGGGGCGTGGCGAAGGAGATTGTCCGATGTCACATGCCATTCCTCCGATCATTGTCGCGATTGTCGCAAGCTCATGTCTGTTGGCCCTGGTGCAAGCAGGCGGCGCGAATGCCGGTTCGGCAGGAGCGGGCACGGGAACGGGGCCCGGTAGCGCTGGCGGCTCGGCGCCTTCTGGAATGGGGACGAGTGCGGGCAATGCAGGTCCTTCCGCACCCGCGGGGATGGGGACGAAGGACACCGCCCCCGGCGGAGATCTGGGCACCAACAGCCAACCGACCAATCCGAACGTTCAGCCCGCCACGCCCGCGAGGTCGCGGGCGGCAGCTCAGGCCGCGAGAAATGCCGGGGTTGGTCACGCTCAAAATGGCCTGCCGATCGGCGCGATTGGGAGCGGCACGAGCAATGAGGATCAAAAGGCCACTGGTTCGGCGTCCTCCCAAAACAGACTCCGGCCGGCAACACAGGCTCAGGGAAACACCGGAGTTGGCTCGGATGTTCAGTCAGGGAGAGGCTCGAGCCTTTCAGACCAGCGAGCCGCACGAGCCGGAGACAAGGTGCTGGATGCCAAGGCCCAGGTCGAGCGGCGAACGACTGTGTCGCGCAAACGCGCTACGAGCCCGATAGGACGAGGTTTGTAATCTGCGAGCGGATGGAGGAGCTGTTCGGAGTGCTGGACGAGGGGGAGGGCGCATCAAAATGCGAAAACAACCCCATGCACAGTAGCTAAGTGCTGCTGGCACAAGGTGTTTTGAAACCTGCGGCAAGGCTCGTTTGCTCCGTCGGGCAAAACAGAGGCATTCTGCCAAATTCGGAAAGGCCTTTGGTCAGATGCTGACCTAGGAACGGCTGCCGTAGGGTGGGCAAGGGCGCAGAGCGCCGTGCCCACGTCTTCTTTCATTGCAGCAGAAGTATGGTGGGCACGGCGTAAGAACGCCTTTGCCCACCCTACGGCAGCTGTCAGCGTAGCGCCTCTGGTCTTCGCACGTTCCCCGTAATCGGCCGGGGGCGGCGTGGTCGGCCGCTAACGTGGAATTAATCCAAAATGCTCACAATTTTAGACAGTTGTGTAAGGGTGCTGCGTACAAGGGGTCGTCGCGAGGACGGTCCAGGGGCGGTCTCCTGTTGCTCGCTCACTGGGGTCAATGCAGATGACCGCGACTTTCGAAACGACAAGCTTCGCTGAAGAGCTCGACGCTGCAGCCCTTGCAGCTGCCGCAGCGGAGCAGGAACCCGCGGTCCAGGAAACCCCAGTTCCGATCAAGCAGTCCAGCCGGAAATCGGTCCTGACCCTGTCGGTCTGTGCCTTGGCCATCAACGGCGCAGCGGCGATCTACACGTCGCCGTCCGATTTTCGGTCGCTGAACGTCGGCAGCCTGGTGGAACTGCTTCCGCGCCTGGAAGCATCCGTGCCGAAACCTGATCCGGTCGTCGCGGCCTTGAAGGACATTCAGTCGGCCCAGCAGCAACACACGGCTTCGCTGCAGGAGAACAATCAGGCCTTGCAGCAAAATGCGGCGTTGGCGCAGCAGGATTCAATGGTGCTGCTGTCGCTGCGACAGAGCATCACGGACGAACGGGTCGACGTGAAGAAGATATCGTCGCAGCTGTCCACGCTGATCGCGAAGATCGATACGCTGCAAAATGCGATGACGTCGGACGTCACCTCGTCCATTCGGAGGGCGCATGCGCGCTACGGACTGTCCGCCGCGATGCGCAAGCGGATGGTTCGCGAAGCACAGCCCCTGGGTCCCGTTTCGGTCGGAGGCGCGCCGCTGACTGTGCCGGCTGCGACGGCCGCTCCGGAAAGTTGACGACCGCAACTTCCGGATCGACCGAGGTCGCCCCGGGATTGGCCGTCAGGTCCGACAGTCCGTCATTTCGCGGCGTGGTCGATCTTGTGCTGCAGATGCCCGGTGTCGTGATCGCGACGCAACTGGCTCAGCGACGTCTCGTTCAGCTGAAGCAGGACCTCGCTGAGCTCAGTCGTATCGGGATAGCCGGCCGCAAAACCCCTTCCGTAAATCTTGCGCAACGTGCCGACCAGCGTGTTGCCGTGCTTCTTGCTAATCGCGCCATCCTTGTCGCGGTGGCGGCCATCCAGGCCGTGTTCCTTCATGGTTCGCTCCCTGTGCGGCGTCTTGAGCGCCTCCAGAGAGCCTGCTCCCAAACGAGTTGACTGGCAATGGTATCGCGCGCGGCAGTTGCGAGCTGCCTGCACCACCGCAAAGGCTCGCGCTTCTCTCCAGCTTGTGAAGCCGCGCTCGATTGTAGTGAGCCGATCGGCGCATCAGATAAGAGCGGGCGATTGCTCGATTGGAGTTGATGCGATGCGCGCTGTTCTTGCCATGGGTCTGTTGCTGGCGCTGTGCACCTCCGCAAACGCCGCGCCGGTGCATCACCCCCGCGCACGCCATCCTGCGGTGGACCGGCCCCGCGCGAATGCAATTCCGGCGGCGCGCTTTGCCGTCCCTGGCTGGAGCGACGATGCAACGCTGCGCTGGCTGAACAACGCCTCGTCAAACGTCGGCCGAGGCGGATAGCCGCGGAAACGGGCGCTGATGATGGTTCGAATGGCCCGGAAGGGCGGGGCGGCTAGGCGGCCTGCTCTTCGAAGGAAGTGTAGACCCGGCCGGCGGGATCAACGACCTGAACGTCCCAGCACCCGTCCTCTGTAAGCTCTTTGGCTTTCTTGAGGGCGGCGGCGAGTGACAGCCGCTTGAGACTGACGACGCCCGCCGTGTCGAAACCGTTGATTTCAAACATGCCGTTCCTCCGGTTTTGGTGAATCCTACACGTTTCCGGCGGGTTGTCAGCGAGTTTTTGAGAGTGACTCCCGGAGCGGCTGCAGATGCCAAGCACTAGCAGGGAGCGGCAGTTGAGGCACTGTCGCCGGCAGGCGTGGAGCGCGATCAGCAACTTCGGCCTCAAGTCAGTGGGATGGTGTGTCCACCCGCAGACAGGGACGGCACTGGCAGGCGTGTACTGCGGGAAGCGTGAAGACTGCAGGCAGCGTGGCCAAAAACGTCATCGGCCGTCTGCACTTGGAGCAGATCAGAACGGGCGGGCTGTCTTTCGCTACGCAGATCATCGTCAAAAATGCCTGGAGGGGTAGGGCACAATAGGCAGATGCTGCGTGGAGTTCATCTCGGGGCGACTACTGGGCTCTATCGGAATTTGGCGGTTTCTTTGCGATAAGAGTGCCGTTGGGGATTGCACCGGTCGCGGTGGCGCTGCTTGCAACGAACGATGGGATTCGAAAGTGCTCAACCCATTCTACGTGCTACATGGGCAAGGTCGCGAATGGGGGATTGAGACCACTTTGGCTTTGACGAGATCGCCATCGTGGTCGGACATTCGAGAAGCATGTCTTGCCGCTACGCCAACGAAACTTCGGCCGCACGTTCTCGCCTTCATTAACTTTTGGCTGAAGCAACATATGTTGGTGCCGGAACAGCGCCGGGAGATTTTAGTCCGATTGCATCATTGTCCCGATTGGTCCAGCGACGGGCCAATCCAAGTTTCTTCGAAGCTTGGTTGGGGGCTTGCACGACATGCGAGAACATCATGGTCAAGCGGTTGACGCCGCTGTGCTGCTGCGTGAACGCCAAGAACAGCTCACGTCTCAATTGTTCGAATTGGAAAGTCTTCGCGCCCGCGTGCTTGAGGCGAGGCGGCGCGCACAGATCACCGCCGATCTCGATACGGTGACAGCGCGGGGAACAGCGTTCCGTGATCCACGTCAACAACGGGCCCCAGTCAGCCCTCCGCAATCATCCCGGCCATGACTCCGAACGACGAACCATCGGCCCCGCCGAGACCAAAGCCCGCCCGCGACACGCGGCGCATGGACGAGGCCTTGGCTAACATCGAAGCGTATGCGGACGATCTGCGGGAGCTGATCAGGAAGCTCCGGAGGCGATTGCATTGACGGTCCGTTGCCCCGACGCTGCCGAACTTGGGCCCGGCCGGAGGCTCACAACGCACCTACGTGCTGCAGACCCCGAAAGCTGAAGACAAGTCGAGCAAATCAGTTGGACGATGTCCGCAAAAACTGGCCCGCGGCGGCGCGCCTTTTTAGGGCCGAGACGGGGCAGTCGCGGTCTTCCGCTCAAGCATGGCCATTTCAACTTGGTCAGCCAGGACCGTGAGGTGGCTTGCAAGCCGGTCGAACACTTCGCGCTTGCCTGGATCGGTTGCCAAATCGCGGATCAGGGCGCATTCGGCCGCATCTTTCCGAAGCTTCTCGATCTGAGCCAGATAATCCTTCATTGGGCAATTGCTCCGTTCCCCGCAAATGGAACGTACAGGCAATGTACGAAAGCGAACAGAAGTGATTGCCGCATTTTCCTAGTCTACGGTGGCTTTGGCCTTCCCCAAAAAAGGTCACAAGCACCTCCAGCGGCCCCGGCCTCCCCACCCCAGAAGCCCCCCACGGCCGGGGCCGTCCCCTGGCGATAGCCCGACCGATCGATCGCATCCCGTGAAGTTGATCTTCTCCGCGTTCGCGATATCGGGCGTTGAGCCATTTTGCGGCGCGCGCCGCTGCGACTACGGCGCGGCACTTTCAATAGGAACTGTCCTCTGGCCACCGCATTTCCGACTTGCATAGTTTTCCCGGTTGTCTCGGTCGGTCTTCAAGTGGCCCAGGGGGCGTACAATGGGCACTGGTGATCACACCGCTGTGCTGAAACAGCGTTTCGACGAGCTTGCTTCCGGGCTTTCCGAGTTGGAAAATTTGCGCTCCCGCGTGATCGCGGCCGAGCAAATGCAAAAGATGCGTAGCGCCGACCGCAAACCGGCCGCACCAATCCACCGGACTGTTAAACTCAAATCATCGTCGGCAAAACCCGATCGGCCAAAGAGGCGCCTGGCGCGGCCGCCCAGCGTCGGGCAATGACGTCGACGCCGGGCTTCCGGCAATGCCAATGCCGGCTAGATTTTGGCAACCGTCATCAGCATTCGAGCGTGGCCGAAATATTCAACTAGTGAACTACGCGAAGAAAATAGTAGCCGACGCCGCCGATGACGAGCACCGTGGGGACGGCCCAGAGTATGAATACCGGCATGTCTACCTCCTTCAGTTACCTCCGGTAGCGGGATAACTTGGCAGAGATGGTGCCGTTCCCGCCTTCTAAAGCCGGGCATAATCTTCGCGTTGCACGGCTTGAGCTTCGGGAGATTCAGATTAGCGCGTTGAGCACTTGCGAAACCCATCGCAGGCAAGTCGCTCGGTCACTTCGCGGGCTTTTGAAGATTGCTCCGATATCGCGGATCGCAGCGGTGCTGACCGCAACGAGTGATGGGTTTTGCAAGAGCTCAAACCGACTTACGCGCCGAGTGCTATTCTAGCGGAATGGTGTCGACGCGCAGACAGGGGCGGCACTGGAAAGCATGGACTGCAGGCAGATTGAGGATGGCGGGGAGCGTGGCCAAAAACGTCATCGGCCGTCCGCACTTGGAGCAGATCAGAACGGGCGGGCTGTCTTTCGCTACGCAAACCATCGCCAAAATGCCTGGAGGGGTAGGGCACAATAGGCGGATGCTGCGGGGAGTTCATCTCGGGGCGACTACTGGGGTTTATCGGAATTTGGCACGCTCGTTTGCGGCGACGAGCTACCAGAGCTCTATTGCGCATGAACTAGAGTGCGAACCATGCTCGGCGTCGAAATCGCGACCGGCCGTCACCGAATTGTACATTCCTCAGTCCGGAGACGTCGATTGCGTTTTTCGCCTTAGGCCACGCTACCTTCCGAAGTTCGCGCGACGAGGTCGCAGGGGGAGGTGCTTCTCGAGCTCTGCTCAAGCTCAATTGGCAGGTCAGAAGTCCCCGGTCGGGTGCGCTTCTACAGCGGCAAGTACGGACCAGCGACAGAAAAGGGCGATTTTCAGAACCCGCTGTCGCTAGACGTCAGCGCATGTCGAGATGGAACGACACTCCGCTTAGAGACCGTGTCCTCGGGCTTGTGGGACTGACGCGCCAAAGCGCCTCCGGAAGGGGATGGGGACTTTTCGCGTAGGCCTAGTGCAACACGCGGGCGGCCTCGGCGAGCCGAACCCTTTCTCTCAGCTCCTCGAGCTCCTGAAGCATTTTCAGGAGATCGGGCAGGACGTTTGCCCGCTTCAAAATTCGGGTCGTTTGTCCCATCGCTATACGCCTCCATGGCCTCCTGACGGCGAGCCACATCAAGGCGCACACAGGCAAATTTTCCCCTGCAAGGGAATGAACAATCTTAACCAGATCATGTTGGGATGATCGCGGAGCCTGGACAACGCGAAGCGATCCTTTGCCGGGGATTGCGCGTCATCCGCGATAGGCGGGCCATCGGCCTTGCCGGGCCTGATCGGCTCAGCGGTTGCCAAGCCAGCGGAGACAAAGCGCGGCTCGATATCAGACAGGCGGACATCATCAGGCCAGCGATCGGCGCTACGTGATGGCCGCAGGGCAGTAAACCACGGCGCCCTGCAAGCCCATCTCGCGCATCTTGCCGAACGTGATCTTCACCGGTCGGCCGTCCGCGTGCGTGGGCGTGTGGCGTCGAGCAGAGCCGGGCATGCCGCTATCGAAGCGCGGCGCAAGCCGGAGTCGAGTTATCAATTACTTGGGCTTCGGAACGCGCGAGCGCCCCGTAGGTGTGCAAAGATCACTGTGACGATCTACCGGGGGCTGGTCGCCTTTGGAAAATTTCACCCTGGCCTCCGTGATGATTGCGCCCACGCGATCGAGATAACGCGCAACCAGTTCCGTCGCAGGTATGTCCTTAAACTCCGCAGGAATGTTCTTCATGTTCACGCGCAATCGATTTGCCAACACGGTGCCCACACAGAGCTTTTTCGGTTCGGCTGGTCTTGTTGGCTAAGCTATTGATCCGGCTTTTGGTGAGCGCGCTGGGGCTCGAACCCAGGACCCCGTGATTAAAAGTCACGTGCTCTACCGGCTGAGCTACGCGCTCCCATGGCCGCTGATGGCACGCAGAGATCGCCATCGTGGTCGGACATTCGAGAAGCATGTCTTGCCGCTACGCTTAAGCTGTCGTCGCGGGGAAAAACCGGCTGTTTCCGGATCATGCTTTCGGCCCGCGCTGTGTAGGGGGATGGCGCGCTGAGGTCAATAGCGGGGGTGGTTGCTGAGAGTCTTGGCAGGAGCGGGGATTTGCTTGCTCCCTCCGCTGGTTAGGCGGGGAGTTTCAACCCGATTGGCGGGCCGTCATCCACGCCGAACTGTCAGGGGTCGCCGGACCGGCTCGGCCTGCATGCTTCGCCCGGCGATGCGGAGCATCGTCCGGAGACGCCCGCTTTGGCGGGCTCCTCACCATGAGGGTCTATCACTTCGCCTCCCGCCGCACCTCGTTTGGCACGGGCTGCGGCGTGCCGGGGGCCGGAAGCGCGACCGGGCGCAGGCCGATCAGCTCGGCGGTGCGGATCGCGCTGTCGCGCCAGAACTGGAACGAGTTGATGCGGCTGAGCTCGAGGATGGCGATGGCGACGGCGGCCAGGAACGGCAGGCTCTGCAGCACCAGCACCCCGGCGAAGATGTAGATCTCCGTGATCTGGCGGTAGCTGTTGGAGGCGATCAGCACGCCGGCGCCGATCAGCAGCAGGGCGCCGATCACGGCCTCCCAGAACGCCTGGAACTCGATCGACATCCTGGACAGGCCGCCCTTGGAGGTGCGGGCGAAGGCGATGTGCTCGGTGATGAGACCCTGCGCCACCGCGCGCGACACCGTCCACTGCACGCTCATCGCCGCGATCATGGCGCCCAGCATCTGGCCGGGCTTGATCGCGACGCGGGCGCGATACATCGACAGGAAGTGCGCCAGCGAGACGATGAAGGCGCCGATGATCGGCAGCGTCAGGATCTTGTCGGGGATGGCGATGTCGGCGAAGGCGACGATCGGCACCCAGACGAGGTTGAGCAGCGCCACGACCACGCCGAGGCTTTCCGCGCCCAGCCAGTTCAGCCAGCCCAGGCCATATTCGCGCTTCTGGTCGGGCGTCAGCCGGCTCTTGCCGGGCAGGAAGTAGCGCCAGTGCTTCTTCACGATCTGGAGGCCGCCATAGGCCCAGCGGTGACGCTGCTTCTTGAAGGCCTCGTAGGTGTCGGGGAGGAGGCCCTGGCCGTAGCGGTGGTTGGTGTAGTGGGTGGTCCAGCCGAGCTCCTGGATCGCAAGGCCGAGATCTGAATCCTCGCAGATCGTGTCGGACGACCAGCCGCCGGCCATGTCCATCGCCGCGCGGCGGATCAGGCACATCGTGCCGTGCACGATGATGGCGTTGGCCTCGTTGCGCTGGACCATGCCGATGTCGAAGAAGCCGGCATATTCGCCGTTCATGATGTAGTGCATGATCGACAAATCGCCGTCGCGATGCTCCTGCGGCGCCTGCACGAGGCCGACACGCGCATCGGCGAAGGCAGGCACGAGGTCCTTCAGCCAGTCGGGATCGACGGCATAGTCGGCATCGAGGATGCCGATGATCTCGGCATCCGCCGCGGTCCGGTCCATCGCAATCCGAAGAGCGCCGGCCTTAAAGCCCTGCACCTTCTCGGCGTTGATGAACTTGAAGCGTTCGCCGAGCGCGCGGCAATGGTCCTGGATCGGCTGCCAGAACGCGGGGTCCGGCGTGTTGTTGATGATGACCACGCATTCGTAGTTCGGATAGTTCAGCCGCGACAGCGCATCCAGCGTCTGCTTGAGCATCTCGACCGGCTCGAAATAGGCGGGGATGTGGATCGAGACCTTCGGGCAGTAATCTGCCGGAACGTTCTCGACCGGCTTGCCCTTGCTGAGCAGCCGCTGCGGCGACCGGCCGAAGGCGACTGCTGCGATCTCGTCGATGCGCGCCATCGCAATGAGGACGAGCGGAACAAGCAGGATCATGCCGAGCGTCAGCGCGAAGGCCGAGCCGAAGATGAAGTAATGGCTGTTCCAGAACGCGAAGACCGTCGCGGCCCAGGCGCCGACGCCGTTGGCGGTCGCCGACAGCAGGAAGGCCTGCTTCGCGGTCGGCTTTTCAATCCGCAGGATCGGCAGCGACAGCAGGATGCCGACCAGCAGCGCGATGCCCATCAGCTTCCAATAGTCGGGGTTCTCGACCGGACCGGTCCAGGCGAATTTCGGCTCGCGGCTGGCGTTGAGGATGCCCCAGTAGGGACCGACGCCGCCTTCGAAGAATTTCCAGGGCTGATCGATGGCTTCGACGATGTTGTATTCCATGCCGATGGCTTCGGCGCGGCTGACGAAGTTGCGCAGGATCAGGGCCTGCTGGAACGCACCCGGGTCGGCGTTGCGCAAATTGTAGCCCTGGCTCGGCCAGCCGAACTCGGCGATCACGATGCGCTTGCCGGGGAACAGGTTGCGCAAGAGATTGTAGCGGTCGACGGCCTGGTCGACTGCCTGGTCGGAGCGGAAGTTTTCCCAATAGGGCAGCACGTGGGCGGCGATGAAATCGACGCTGGAGCCGAGGTCGGGATTGTCGCGCCAGATGTTCCAGATCTCGCCGGTGGTGACGGGCACGCGGACCGAGCCCTTCACCTTCTTGATCATGTCGATGAGGTCTTCGACCTTCTGCTCGCCGCGGTAGATCACCTCGTTGCCGACGACGACGCCGACGACGTTGCTGTTCTTGCGGGCGAGCTCGATGGCGGCCTTGATCTCGCGCTCGTTGCGATCCTTGTCCTTGTCGATCCAGGCGCCGACGGTGACCTTGAGGCCGAACTCGGCCGCGATCGGCGGCACCAGTTCCACGCCGCCGGTCGACGAATAGAGGCGGATCGCGCGTGTCATGGTCGACAGCGTCTTCAGGTCGGCGCGGATTTTCTCGACCGTCGGGATGTTGTCGATGTCGGGGTGGGCCGAGCCTTCGAACGGCGCGTAGGACACGCTCGGCAACAGGCCCTTGAAATCGGGTGCGGGTTCCTTGTCGCGCAAGACTCCCCATAGTCCTGCGTGAAGCGCAGACACGAGCAACAGAACGGCGGCGACAACGCGCATCGCGGCTAAACCAAAAGGGGCTGAGGGGGCAGGGAAGCGGATCCGACCCCGAGATCCGACCAAGTCCGCGGCAAAGGGAGCATATCTCCGCCGCACGGTTTCACAACTGTCATGGCCTCATGTCCTTATGAGGGCATGGCCTTTTTCGAACGACGCGCGGCGGTGCCAACCGCGTCTATGGCCGATCGTTCCTGAACGACAGCTGAAACGATCGCGGCTATTTCTGGGGCGCCGGCGTCGGGCTTGCCGCGGGCGATGGGCTGGCGGCCGGCTGCGGCTGCGCGTTGTTGGCAGCGGGAGCGGCCGGCTGTGCCGCTGCGGCCGCCGCCTGCTGCGGCTGGGCCGCCGGGTTGATCCAGCAGGCGTGCACGCGGCTGTCCAGGGTCTCGGCGACCTTGGGATCGATCTGGCCGCCGAACCGGGTCAGGCAGCGGAAGGCGGCCTGGATGTGGCCGCCGGGGCAGCCGAAGCGGTCGTAGAGGTCGAGATGGCGGAACGCGGTATCGAGGTCATCCCGCCACATCAGGCGCACCACGCGGCGGCCGAGCCAGACGCATTCGGGGTTGCCGGCCGGGCCGCTGATGACCTGGGCTGCCTCGGCGAATTCATCGGTGCGGCGCTGGTTCTGGGCCGCATCCTTGGCGGCGTCGGCGGGCTGGGCGGCGGCCTTGCCCTGGTCCGGTGCGGGCGTGCCGCTCTGGGCGGAGGCGCCACCGAGACCGGCGAGAACGAGAAGGCAGGAGACGGCCAAGGTGGCGGCGAACTGCCGCAGGACCGCATTTCGTGACTCGAACACCCGTTGCCGCATGAATTCCCCAATGTATCCGCTGGCCGTCCGCGTCAGGATCCCGCGGACGCGCCGGTGATGGCGTCCAAATGGGTCTCCAATGCGGCGGAAAAGTCTTTCGGAGTCCATGACCTGTATTTGGAATTTTGTCCAGCAAAGTCACGATGCTAGGCCCCGGTCGAACGGCCGCAGCCCAATTCCTTTGGGGCAGGGTGGATCCTTAAGTGTGGATCGGCATTTGGACACCCGTTTGGACACCCTCTTTGGACACCCCCTTGGCAGACGGCGTGCAAGCAGGTAATCGACGGACCCTTCGCGGAGGACGGAACCGATTTCTCTTCGTACGCCACTGGCGCTTCTGCTCGTTTCACTGGGTGCGATTGCTGCCGTGTGGTGGTGGTTGGCGACGCCGATCACGCTCGCGCGCGCCCCGATCGATCCCGCCGAGAAGGTTCAATGCGTCTCCTACGCGCCGTTCCGCGGCGAGCAGACGCCGCTGAACGCGTGGACCCATATCGACGCCGAGCAGATCGAGCAGGATCTGCGCCAGCTCAAGGAAATCACCGACTGCGTCCGCACCTATTCGATGGAGAACGGGCTCGACCAGGTGCCGGCGATCGCCGCCAAGGTCGGCGGGCTGAAAGTGCTGCAGGGCATCTGGCTCTCCAGCAACCGCAGCAAGAATTTTGAGCAGGCCGCGCTCGCCATTCGTCTCACCAAGGAATTCCCCGCCATCATTACCGCCGTCATCGTCGGCAACGAGGTGCTGCTGCGCGGTGAGATGACGACGGCGGATCTCGTCGCGATCATCCGCCTGGTGAAGACGCAGGTCAGCGTGCCCGTCACCTATGCCGACGTCTGGGAATTCTGGCTGAAGAACCGCGAGGTCTATGACGCCGTCGACTTCGTCACCATTCACATCCTGCCTTATTGGGAGGATATGCCGGTGAAGGCGAAGTTCGCCGCCGCCCATGTCGAGGCGATCCGCGAGCGTATGGCGGTGGCGTTTCCGGGCAAGGAAATCCTGATCGGCGAGACGGGCTGGCCGAGCGAAGGGCGGATGCGCGACGGCGCGCTGCCCTCACGCACCAACCAGGCGCGGGTGGTCTCGGAAATCCTCAGCTTGGCGAAGGCGCAGAAGTTTCGCGTCAATCTGATCGAGTCCTACGACCAGCCGTGGAAGCGCAAGCTGGAAGGCACCGTCGGCGGCTATTGGGGCCTGTACGACTCGGTGCGCCGCAGCTTGAAATATCCGCCGGGCGAGCCGATCAGCAATTTCCCGTACTGGAAATGGTACATGGGCGCCGGCATGGGCCTTTCCGTGCTGGTGTTCGCGGTCGCCCTCATCACGCTGCGCCGGCGGCCGTGGACGCCGCGCTTCTCGGCCTGGCTCGGCGTCGCCATCTCGGCGACGACGGCGGGGAGCCTGCTCGGGATCGGCGCCGACAAGCTTTATTATGAGAGCTACGGCATCGGCGGCTGGCTGCTCTGGGGGGCGCTGCTCGCGGCCGGTATCCTGTCGCCGATCTTCTGCGCGCAGGCGATGGTGATCGGCCGCAGCCTTCCGACCTTCCTCGATCTGCTTGGCCCGCGCGAGGGCCGCAAATGGTCGAAGCTCACCGCCGTGCTCGGCCTGACGCTCGCGGTGACGGCCGTGATCGCGGCCGCCACGGCGCTCGGCTTCGTGTTCGACCCGCGCTACAAGGATTTCCCCTACGCCGCGCTGACGATGGCGGTGGTGCCGTTCGCGCTTTTGATGCTGAACCGGCCGCAGATCGGCCAGCGTCCGATCGCGGAATCGGTGTTCGCGGGCGTGCTGGCGCTGTCGGCGGTTTTCGTGCTGTTCAACGAGGGCCGCGACAATTGGCAGTCGCTGTGGACCTGCACGATCTATCTGTTGTTCGCGCTCACGCTGTGGCGGGCGCGGGCCGAGCAAACCCAAGAATGAACAGGCCGATCGCCAGGCCCGACAGCACGACATTGTAGAGCACGATGCCGAGGCCGGCGGCGATGATGCCGACGGTGAGCAGCACGATCGACGGCCGCATCAGGTTCAGCGTCGCAACCACCAGCGCGACGATGCCGAACACCGAATTCTTGAACAGCACCGTCGAGACCGACCGCGCCTTGCAGATCATCGTCTGCAGCCCGGCGTCGCAGGCGAGAGCGACCTGCGACAGCTCGATCGCAAGATAGCGCAGATAGAGCGCATAGCCGACGGACGCGAAGCCGACGACGATCAGGAACTGCACCTGGTAGGGCGAGAGGCGGAAGGGCTTTTTTGTCATGGCGGCAATATGGTCGTGATGGCGCGGGCAGGCAACAGGCCAGGCGATGTTTCTGTTGATCCGGCTCGCCCAAGGCGTGCGCGAGGGGCCGTCAAAGTCGGCCTTGTGTCGCCCGATTCTGGTCCGCGATCCGTCGCTCGTATTTCTCAGCCAATGCGAGCAGGCGTTTCCTGATATAGGGATCCGCCTGCTCGGCCAGCTCGCGGATCAACGCGAGTTGCTCCCGCAGAAAATTCGCGTCCGTCATCTCCGCTCCGAATCAAATTCGTCGCGGATACTGCCGCCTTACGCGGACCTCTTCCGTATCATTTGGTATGTTCGCTATTTCAATCCCAGCCGGCGTTCGACCCAGCCGAGAACGAACAGCACGAGCAGCGTGACGGCGATCGCTGCGGCGACCAGCAGCCAGGCTCCCAGCGCGCAGGCAATTCCAAGGCCCGCCGCAATCCAGACGGTTGCCGCGGTCGTGAGGCCGTGCACCGTCTTCGCCTTGGCGTCGTGCAGGATGACGCCGGCGCCGATGAAGCCGACGCCGGTCAGCACACCGGCAACGACGCCCTGAATGACCCGGGAGATCGCATCGGGGTGGTCGCGCAGATTCTGGAACTCGATCACGGAGATCGAGACCAGCGCGGAGCCGAGAGCCACCAGCGCCAGGGTGCGCATTCCGACCGGCTTGTCGTTCATGTCGCGGTCGATGCCGATCAGCAGCCCTGTTCCCGCCGCGACGAGAAGCCTCAGTACATCATCCAGTTCGTTCATCGAAGCTCGTGGGTTTCGGGAGATGGACGGCGCTTGGCGTGCGCCCGGCAGATCGGGACTAAACGTCCGCTTGGTGCGAAAGAGCCCCTGAGATCCGAGCGTCCGATGGTCGCATGCTCGCGCAACTCTGAGCGATCATCGACGATCAGGCAGCGCGAGCCGCCGTTCGACAAGGCGATGGCGCCGACCAGTCCGGTCGACGCCATCTGCCAGAGTAGAACGCGACCGCGCACCATCACTTCTTGCTGGTGTTCGACCCCGTGGTGTTCTGCATCTTCTGTCCCGGTGCGCTCTCCGAGTGGCCCGGTCCCTTGGTGGTATTGGTCTGGTGACCAGGGGCGTATTCGGACGCGCCGGGTCCCGTCGAAGGCTTCTTTGTGTTGTGCATTTGCTGACCCGGTGAGTTGCTCGAAGCGCCCGGCGATTTCGTCGTTTGCGAAAGCGCCGGAGATGCCGCCAAAAGCACGGCCGTTGCGATGATCAATGTCTTCACGTGGGTTTCTCCCGAGGTCATGGAGGCGGGCGCGCGTGATTTCTCACATCGGCCGCTCCGGTTCATGACCGGGACAACTTGGCAATTGGCGGGTGGTTTCTCTTCTCGGACCGAATTTAGGTTCATCGGCGCGCGTAAAAACACGCCGGCATTCACCGCCCGTTCAGGCGCAATGTTTACCGCCTGAAGAACGACGACAGCGTCGATCCCGCGGACGCAGACGCGGTCTCCGGCTTCGCCGGCGCCGGCTGTGCCGCAGGCGGGGGCGCGGGCTCTTCGCGCTTCGACGAGCGCTTGGAGGAGTAGCTGCGGCGACGCTGCGGCTTTTCGGGCTTTGCGCTCGGCGCGGGCGCGGTTTCGGCTTGCGGGACCGCGTCCTGGTTCTTCTCGGAGTTCTTCTCTTGAACTCTGTCCTGGGACTTCTCCTGTCCCTTCTCCGAACCGCCGCGCATCGAGAGGCGCTGGCCGTCGAAGACGGTGGTCTCGCAGTGACGATCGTTCTCCGCGAGGCTCGCGCAGAATTTTGCGGCGGCGGCGGCGTTGACCAGCGGGCCGGCACCCAGGCGAAGCTGCATGCCGAGGCCGGTGTTGCCTTCCTTGATCATGATGATCGGTCGCAGCGTTGCGATCTCCGGATTGGATTTGCTCAGGCCGCGCCAGAGCGCGCGCAGGCCGTCGATCGAATTGGCGCCGCCGAGGTCGATCGCAAAACGCGTCTGCTGGACCGCGATGGCGGGGGATTCGGTCTCGGCTGCCTCAGGCGCCTTCGCGGCTGTCGCGACCACTTCGGTCGGGGCGGGCGCCGGCTCGACTTTCTTTTCGGCGGCCTTCTCGTTTGTCTCGGGCTGAATCAATTTCGAGGCGGCTGGATCGGGCGGCGCCATGATCGACTTGGACGGCACCAGCGGTATGGTCGGCAGCGCCGAAGTCGTTGCCAGCGGCTGCTGCACGAGCGAGGCGGCGGCCGCGGTCTGCGGCGGCAGGCTAGACGACGGCTCCTTTGCAACTTCCTTGAGCGTATCCTTGACTGTTTCCTTGGGCGTGTCCTTGGCGGCCTCGGTGCGGGGCTTGTCGCCGGCGGAGGCGGGGGTCGAGGCAACCGGCGCGACGCTGGGCGCCGTGGGCGCGGCATCCTGCGGCTTCCCGGCCTGCGGCGGTGCGGTGGGCTGCTTGGCGATGGCGCCGGTGACGGAATCGAGCCCTTGCTCGACCACGGTGACACGCGAATAGAGCCGGTCGCGATCCGTATTCAGTGTCTCGATGGCGGCCGCGAGCCGGCGTGCCTCGTTCTGGCTCTCCTTGGCCAGCGCCTGGAGCCGCTCCGCCTGGCGCGCGAGATCTGCGGACGCGACCTGGTCGCGCCGCCATCCGAGCTGGGCCTGGTTGGCCATTACCGCGATGACGACGGCGCCTACCGCCGCAACGCCCCAAGAGCCCAGCCGCCACATCATGCGGCGGTCGAACGCGCTTTCCTCGGCCACAAGTCCGGAGAACAGCCCGCCGGTCTCCTTGGTGCCGAAGGCATCCGCCAGTGGGTCGGAATCCTTTGCCATGAACGTTAAGTGCCCAGCCCTGTCCGGCTTCCCCGAATCAATCAGGGAACATTAACAGGAAAAGCGTGTCGCACTTGAATTCCGGGCGTTTGCGGGGGTAGCAAGGCAAGAGCTTTTGAGGGTGGCTGCCCGCCCGTCGCGCCAATTGATTCGGCCGTATCTGACAGGATTTCGATGACCGCCCGTTCCAGCCTCACGATCGTGCTCGCCGCCGGCGAAGGCACGCGCATGCGATCGAGCCTGCCGAAAGTGCTGCATCCGGTAGCCCACCAGACCTTGCTCGCCCACGTGCTCGCCGCCGCACCCAAGGGAACCGGCACCTCGCTCGCGGTCGTGATTGGCCCCGATCACCAGGCCGTCGCGGATGAGGCAAAGCGCATCCGCCCCGACGCGCTCACCTTCGTGCAGGCCGAGCGGCTCGGCACGGCGCATGCGGTGCTGGCGGCGCGCGAGGCGATCGCGCGGGGCGTGGACGATCTCCTCATTGCCTTCGGCGATACGCCGCTGATCTCGGCCGAGACCTTTGCGCGGCTGCGCGCGCCGCTCGCCAGGGGCGCGGCGATTGCCGCGCTCGGCTTTCGCGCCGCCGATCCTACCGGCTATGGCCGCTTCATCGTCGAGGGCGAACGCCTGGTCGCGATCCGCGAGCAGGCCGATGCCAGCGCAGAGGAGCGCAAGATCGATTTGTGCAATGCCGGCGTGATGGCGATCGACGGTCGCCGGGCGCTCGCGATCCTGGACAAGATCGGCAATGCGAATTCCAAGGGTGAATATTATCTGACCGACGCCGTCGGCGTCGTCCGCGAACAGGGATGGGAGTCCGTGGTGATCGAGACCAGCGAGGATGAAGTGCGCGGCATCAACACCAAGGCACAGCTTGCGGAAGCCGAAGCCGTAATGCAGGCGCGTTTGCGGAAGGCGGCGATGGAGGCCGGCGTCACGCTGATCGCACCCGAGACCGTTTATCTCGCCGCCGACACGGCGTTCGGCAAGGACGTGACGATCGAGCCTTTCGTGGTGATCGGCCCCGGCGTGTCGATTGCCGACGGCACCGTGATCCATTCCTTTTCGCACATCGTGCAGACGACGCTCGGCAAGAACGTTTCGATCGGCCCCTATGCGCGCTTAAGGCCCGGCACCTCGCTCGGCGACGGCGCGCGCATCGGCAATTTCGTGGAGACCAAGGCGGCGACGCTGGAGGCCGGCGTCAAGGTCAATCATCTCTCTTACATTGGTGACGCCACCGTCGGCGCCAATTCCAACATCGGCGCTGGCACCATCACCTGCAACTACGATGGCTTCAAGAAACACAAGACGATCATCGGCCAGGGCGCCTTCGTCGGCACCAATTCCTCGCTGGTCGCCCCCGTGAAAATCGGCAATGGCGCCTATATCGGCTCCGGCTCGGTCATCACCCGCGACGTGCCCGACGACGCCATGGCACTGGAGCGCAACCAGCAGACCATCCGGGAAGGTGGCGCGGCACGCTATCGCGAGCTGAAGACGGGCGGCAAGAAACCGGAGAAATAGGCACTATTCTGTTGTGTCGCAGCACACTCCGCCCTCATCCTGAGGGCCCGCTGGAGGCGGGCGTCTCGAAGGAGGGCCGCGGGCGAGATGCGGGGGCTTCATGGTTCGAGACGCGCTTTGCGCTCCTCACCATGAGGGTCTTCGTCCGTAGGCGCTATTCGTCGTCGGCGAATTCGGAGAAGATCGCGCGGGTCAGGCGCCAGCCGCGCGGCTTGGCGCGTTTGGCCGGCTCGCCTTCAGCGTGCTTCACGAAGACCGGCTTGCTTTCCTTGCCGCGCTGGGGCGGCGGCCAATGCGCCAAATGCTTGCCCGTGGTCTCGCTGGCACGCAAGTACATCGATGACAGACCTTTGCGGTCGGACGAGCCTTTCATGGCTTTGCTCTCCTGCACCGGAATCGTTGGTCAAACATATTGACAACAAGTTAACGCACACGGTTTAAGGCCCGCCAGTTCGACGCAGGCGAAGCTCAGGTTGCGGTCCATGCTGTCTCAATCCGCAATAAATATTGAGTATATGGTTCCCTGGGATTTTCGCTAAAAACCGGGTGTGTCGTTTAGGCGATTTTTCGACGATTTGGGGGATAGTGATCCGCATGTGCGGGATTGTCGGCATTCTCGGGCGCGCGCCGGTTGCAGAGCAACTGGTGGATTCGCTCAAACGTCTTGAATATCGCGGCTATGACTCGGCGGGCGTCGCCACGCTCGAAGGCAAGCACCTCGAGCGCCGTCGCGCCGAGGGCAAGCTGAAGAACTTGGAGAAGCGGCTGGAAGCCGAGCCGCTCAAGGGCACCACCGGCATCGGCCACACCCGCTGGGCCACCCACGGCAAGCCCACCGTCAACAACGCCCATCCGCACGCGACCGAACGCGTCGCCGTGGTCCACAACGGCATCATCGAGAATTTCCGCGAGCTGCGCGAGGAGCTCGAGAAGAAGGGCACGGTGTTCCACACCGAGACCGACACCGAGATCGTGCTGCATCTCGTCGACGATTTGCTCACGCGCGGCAACAAGCCGGTCGAAGCCGTCAAGCTGGCGCTGGGGCGGCTGCGCGGCGCCTTCGCGCTCGGCTTCATCTTCGCCGGCGACGGCGATCTGATGATCGGCGCCCGCAACGGGCCGCCGCTTGCGATCGGCTATGGCGACGGCGAGATGTATCTCGGCTCCGACGCCATCGCGCTCGGCCCGTTCACCGACATGATCAGCTATCTCGAAGATGGCGACTGGGTCGTGCTGACGCGCAAGAGCGCGTCGATTTTCGACAAGGACGGCAATGCCGTCCAGCGCGACAAGATCAAGCACGCCGCCTCGACCTCGCTGGTCGACAAGGCCAATTACCGCCACTTCATGGCGAAGGAGATCCACGAGCAGCCGGAAGTGGTCGGCCATACGTTGGCGCGGTACGTCGACATGGCGACCGAGCGCGTTTCGCTGCCGGTCAAGCTTCCCTTCGACTTCAAGAACATCCAGCGCATCAACATCACGGCGTGCGGCACCGCGAGCTATGCCGGCTACGTCGCAAAATACTGGTTCGAACGCTTTGCGCGCGTGCCGGTCGAGGTCGATGTCGCCTCCGAATTCCGCTATCGCGAGGCACCCTTGCGCAAGGGCGATCTCGCCATCTTCATCTCGCAGTCGGGCGAGACCGCCGACACCCTGGCTGCACTACGCTATGCCAAGGCCGAGGGCGTGCATACGGTCGCCGTGGTCAACGTGCCGACCTCGACGATCGCGCGCGAGAGCGAGACCGTGCTGCAGACGCTCGCAGGCCCGGAGATCGGCGTCGCCTCGACCAAGGCCTTCACCTGTCAGCTCATGGTGCTGGCAAACCTTGCGATCGCGGCCGGCAAGGCGCGAGGCGAATTGTCCGACGAGGACGAGACCAAGCTGGTCCACGGCCTGGTCGAGGTGCCGCGCCTGATGGCAGATGCGCTCACTACCGAGCTGCAGATCGAAAAGCTCGCGCACCGGATCGCCAAGTCCCGCGACGTGCTCTATCTCGGCCGCGGCACCAGCTTCCCGCTTGCGCTCGAAGGCGCGCTGAAGCTGAAGGAGATCTCCTACATCCACGCCGAGGGCTATGCCGCCGGCGAGCTCAAGCACGGGCCGATCGCGCTGATCGACGAGACCATGCCTGTCGTCGTCATCGCGCCTTACGACCGCGTGTTCGAAAAGACGGTGTCCAACATGCAGGAGGTCGCCGCGCGTGGCGGCAACATCATCCTGATGACGGACGCGAAGGGCGCGGAGGAGGCGACCGTCGAGTCCCTCGTCACCATCGTCATGCCCGACATGGCGGCGGCCTTCACCCCGATGGTCTATGCCGTTCCCGTGCAGCTGCTCGCCTATCACACGGCTGTCGTCATGGGGACCGACGTCGACCAGCCTCGCAACCTCGCGAAATCGGTGACCGTGGAATAGGCAGAGGGGATATCAGGCGGTCGCGGTCTTCCAAAACCTGCTAGAAGACCCTAGCTTGTGTGCTGCGACCGACCTGGAACCCGAATGACCCCCCGCGACGACGCGCCCGCGCCTCTTGATCCCCTCCCGGAACCGCATACCGGCCTGATGGGCCGCTTCCGCAACTATTTTCTGACTGGCCTCGTGGTGACGGGGCCGATCGCCATCACCCTGTATCTGGTCTGGTGGTTCGTCACCTGGGTCGACGGTGTGGTGCGGCCGTTCGTGCCGCTGGCCTATCGGCCGGAAACCTATCTGCCGTATGTCGTTCCCGGCTGGGGCTTGGTTGTCGCATTCTTCACGCTGACGCTGGTCGGTTTCCTCGCAGCCAATCTGATCGGCCGCACGCTGGTCGATGTCGGCGAAACCTTCCTCGGCCGGATCCCGGCGGTGCGCGCCATCTATCGCGGCCTGAAGCAGGTGTTCGAGACGCTGTTCTCGGGCAAGGGCTCGAGCTTCCGCAAAGTCGGGCTGGTCGAGTTTCCCTCGCCGGGCATGTGGTCGATCGTGCTGATCTCGCAATCGCCGAACGAGGACATCGCGCGCAATCTGCCGGGGCAGGAGGAGCACGTCTCGGTGTTCCTGCCGTGCTCGCCGAACCCGACCACCGGCTTCTTCTTCTATGTCCCCAAGAGCAAGATCATCGAGGTCGATCTCACCGCCGAGGATGCGGCGACGCTGATCATGTCGGCCGGCGTGGTGCAGCCGGGCTCGGCACCCGACCCCAAAAAGGCCGCGGCACTCGCGGGCATGGCCAACGCTGCGCGCATCGCCAACGCGTCGGCGCTTCAGCCCGAGCCTGCGAAGGTGGAGTAGGGCCATTCCCTTGCGGGATGGCCGCCGGTCACGCGCGCGTTCGCATCCTCTGATAGTCTCCGGTTCGCCTGAGCGCCTCGCTCGGAATTCGATCTGGAGTACATGATGTCCAAAACCATTGCGATCCTCGCACCCGGCGCCATGGGCAGCGCCGTCGCCCGCCGCCTCAGTGAGCACGGCGCGCGCGTGCTGACGTCTTTGGAGGGGCGGAGCGAGGCGACGCGGAAACGCGCGGCGGATGCCGGCATGGTCGGCGCCGATGACAATCAAATTGCGGGCGCCGACATCATCCTCTCGATCGTGCCGCCGGGCGAAGCCGTCACGCTGGCTGAACGGCTGGCCGCGCTGATCGTCAGGCGCGAGACGAAGCCAATCGTGGTCGATTGCAACGCCGTCAACGTCGATACCGTGCAGAGAATTGAGGAGATCATCGGCTCGGCGCAGGCGCCGTTCGTCGATGGCGGCATCATCGGCTTTCCGCCACAGCCCGGCGGCAAGAGCCCGGCCTTCTACATGTCCGGCGAGCACGCGAAGGACATCGCGGTCCTGAAGGATTTCGGCCTCGACGTGCGCATCGTCGAAGGCCCGGTCGGCGCGGCGTCCGCTCTGAAAATGTCCTACGCCGGCATCGTCAAGGGCCTCGCCGGCATCGGCTCGGCCATGGTGGTCGCGGCGACGAAAGCGGGCGCTGCGGATGCGCTGCGCGACGAACTGGCGCTGAGCCAACCCGCGATCCTGGCACGGCTCGAGGTCGCGCTGCCTGACATGATCCCCAAGGCCTATCGCTGGGTCGCCGAGATGCGGGAGATTTCCGGCTTTCTCGGCCCCGATCATCCGGCCAGCCAGATCTACGAGGGCTTTGCGCGCTGGTTCGAGCATCTCGCCGAGGACGCGAAAGGCGAGGCGGTGGATGCCGAACTGATGAAGACGTTCGCCGCGGGGATCGCGCGGAAGAAGGCCTAGGCGCCTCGCGCATGCTGCCATTTGTTGGCAGCATGACGTAGTATGCCTCGTCCCGAGGCCCGCCCATGTCCCGCTCGCAACGACTGCTCGATCTGATTCAGGTGCTGCGCCGGCATCGACGACCGGTGGCGGGCGCCGTGCTCGCCGAGGAGGTCGGCGTGTCGCTCCGCACGCTCTACCGCGACGTCGAGACCTTGAAGGCGCAAGGCGCGCACATCGACGGCGAGGCCGGCGTCGGCTACGTGCTGCGGCCCGGCTTCATGCTGCCGCCGCTGATGTTCAGCGAGGCCGAGATCGAAGCATTGGTGCTGGGCTCACTATGGGTGGCGGAACGCGCGGATCAGCCACTCGGCGACGCCGCCCGTAACGCTCTTGCCAAGATCGGAGCGGTGCTTCCGGATGACTTGCGCGACAGCCTTGATGCGTCGAGCTTGCTGATCGGCCCGGGCGAACCGATCGCCGCCGGTGATGCCGAGCTCGCATCGATCCGCGACGCAATCCGTGCCGAGCGCAAGCTGCAGATCGCTTACGCCGACGGCAACGGGCGCCCATCGAGGCGCACGATCTGGCCGTTCGCTCTCGCCTTTTTCGATCGCGTACGCGTCATCGTGGCTTGGTGCGAACTTCGCAACGGCTATCGGCACTTCCGAACCGATCGCATCAGGGTGCTGAAGTCGACAGCGAAACGCTATCCGCGACGGCGCGCCGCGCTGTTGAAGGAATGGCGCGCTTTGGAGGGAGTGCCGGACCAGTGATTAACGCCGACGCTACTGACATAAACTGACAGCATGCCGAGCTATGGATTTCCGCATCGCGCCCACTTCAGCAAGCGCGAAACACGGAGACCTCCCATGCCAGACTTCAGCTTCCTGTTGCTCCATGTCGGAAGCCCGGCCGCAAGCGCCAAATTCTACAATGAGTTGCTGGGCATCCCCATCATCGAACAGTCGCCGACGTTCGCCATGCTGCCGTTGCGTGACGGCGTGATGCTCGGATTGTGGTCGCGTGCCGCCGTTGAACCCAAGACGGCCGGGCAGCCTGGCAGCAGCGAGGTGGCGTTTACGGTCACCGACGCGGCCGCCGTGAAGGAAACGCATACGGCCTGGAAAATGCGTGGGCTTGCTATCGCACAGGCGCCGACCCGAATGGACTTCGGCACGACCTTCGTTGCGCTCGATCCTGACGGTCATCGCTTGCGCGTGTTCGCGCCGGAGGCCGCATGAGCCCGAGGTGTTGGCTCGCCGTCGCCTCGGCCGAGCATGTGCGCATCGGCCGGGCTGGAGGCTTCATGCAGGTCTGCCACGGCAAAGCGGCGCCACTGCGCCGCCTCCCAGCCGGTGACCGCGTGGCGTATTACTCCCCGACCGAAACCTTCCACGGCAAGGACAAGCTGCAGGCGTTCACCGCGATCGGGGTCGTAACGGCAGGCGTGCCTTATCAAGCTGACATGGGCGGTGGGTTTCGCCCGTTTCGCCGGGACGTGCGGTGGGCCGAGGCGCGGCAAGCGTCGATCCGGCCGCTGCTCGGTCAGCTTGGCTTCGCACGCGAGGGCAAGTCCTGGGGATACCAGCTTCGGTTCGGCCTGTTCGAGGTCAGCAACGCAGACATGCAGGTCATCGCAGATGCGATGGAGGCCGTTCTATGATGGTGCTTGTTTGCTACGACAGGCTTGCCGCCAGCGACCTCGTCTTCACTCAATCAGGCTATGGCGGCGTCTTGGTGAGTCCTCGTCCTAGTCACCTTGCCTTGCTGGAATTGAATCCAGAAAGGCCTGGATGTCCCGGTCGCGTCTCAAGCGCACGACCGGGACATCGGCGCCATATCGCAGCCGCTCGGCCTCGATAACCGGCGCGCGCTCGGTGTCATAGCGCCACGCCTCCTGCATCAATTTCCAGTCGAACTGTTCCGGACAGCCTTCAGGCAGATCCGGCCGCGTGCTGTCGCGATCGAAGGCCGAGCGCCAGAGAATGCGCCATTGGCAGAGCCAGCGCGGGCGGTCGATGACGACGAGCGTATCGGCGCGCGCGAGCGTGAGATCGAAGGCCAGGCCTGAAAAGCTGCCGTCGACGACCCATGCGTCGCCCGCGACGGCGTCGACGACCCGCGCGCGAAAGCTCGGCGTGTCGGATGCCTTCCATTCCGGCCGCCAATAGAGCACGTCGAGATGCACCACCGGCAGAGCGAGCTTTCGCCCGAGACATCGGGCAAGGCTCGTCTTTCCACTTCCCTGGGAGCCAACGACGATGATCCGGCGCATGGACGCAAGGTTCCACGAAATCGGCGTCGGGAAAAGCTCACGCCTTCCGGGCCGGCCTTATTACCTCGCATGTAGTTGAGCCAATTCGCGGCCCGACTACCTTGCCGACAGTTCGCCGCTGGGAGCGCCCATAGCAGGTCCCCGCGAGCGCCAGTCACGCATGAGGAGAGAACGATGCAAGTCGTGTTTACGAAGAAGGCTCCGCCGCAATGGTTGCTCGACATGTGGAAGGAGATCGACGGCAAGACGTTTGGACGAGGTTTCGACTGTTTTGCGGAGGACGCCGTCTGCAATCTCGGCGTCGCCGACTGGAAGGGGCGGGAAGCGATCCGCGCCAATCTGAAGGCCTTCATCGACACGGGCTTCACGGCGCTGCATCATGTCACCGAATATTGGGACGCCGGCTCGTTGAAGGTGTTTCGCGGTGTCGTGGACATGACGCCCGACGATCCCTCGGCGAAGACGCTGCATCCGACGATGACGCACTTCTTCTACATGGACGAGCGGGACGACACCAAGGTGCGGCACTGGGTTGGCGCCGTCGGGCCGGTCGCCTTCGGTTGATTGTCCGCCATCGGCGACCCAAATGGTGCCTCGGGTGATCCGGGGCATCAACGCGGCCTGTCCTGAGGCACCATCGGCAGGGAGGATCGTTCGACAATGAAAGCTGTGGCCAGCGCCCTCAAGGTACGCGCGACGTCGGCGGGCGCGCTGCTGCGTCAGTGGCGAGACATTCGCGGCAAGACACAGCTCGATCTGTCGTTCGATGCCGGCGTCTCGCAGAAGCACATCAGCTTCGTCGAGAGCGGCCGCAGCGTTCCGAGCCGCCAGATGTTGCTCGATCTGGCGCAGGCGCTCGACGTGCCCAGGCGTGAACGGAACGAGCTGCTGCTGGCCGCCGGCTACGCGCCGTCTTATTCCGATCCTCCGCTGGACGCACCGGCCATGACGAGCATCAATCGAGCCCTGCAGCGCATGCTGCGCCAGCACGAGCCGTTTCCGGCCATCGTCATGGACCGATACTGGAACGTGCTGATGACCAACGAGGCTGCGCCGCTTCTGTTCAACTGCTTCATCGACATGTCGGCACGCCCGACCCCGCGGAACCTGCTGCACCTCATGTTCGATCCAGACGGGATGCGTCCGTTCATTGCGAACTGGCCGCAGACCGCTCGCGGGCTGCTTGCCCGGGTGTACCGCGAGGCCGTCGGTCATGTGGTCGATGCGAGGACGAGGGTCCTGCTGGAGGAGCTGTCGCAATATCCCGGCGTGAAGCCGGAATGGCGCGCGCCGTCGTCCGCCGATGGGATGCCAATGATCCCGCTGACCTTCGTCAAGGATGGTGTGAGGCTGGATTATTTCTCCATGATCACGACGGTCGGAACGCCGCAGACGGTGACCGCGGAAGAGCTGAGGCTCGAGTGCATGTTTCCGGTCGACGAGCAGACCGAAGCCGAGCACGGCAGGTTCGTGCGGGCTCATTCCAGGCCCTGATCGGGATCGGGCGGTGGTCGGCGTCAGCCCGCCCCGATCAGCGGGATTGCCTCGTCGCGCTCATACAGATACAGCAGGCACCGCAGCGCTTCGCCGCGCTCGCCCTTCAGCTTCGGATCGTCCTTGAGGATGCGCAGCGCCTCGTCGCGCGCCTGGGTGATGAGCTGGCCGTGCACCTCCGAGCGCGCGATGCGGTAGCCGGGCAGGCCGCTCTGGCGCACGCCGAGCACGTCGCCTTCGCCGCGCAGCTTCAAATCCTCCTCGGCGATACGAAAACCGTCGGTGGTCTCCCGGATCACCTTCAGCCGCGCCTTCGACATCTCGCCGAGCGGTTCGGAGTAGAGCAGCAGGCAGGTCGAGGCCTCCGAGCCGCGTCCGATCCGGCCGCGCAGCTGGTGCAGCTGGGCGAGGCCAAAACGCTCGGCATTCTCGATCACCATGATGGTCGCCGCCGGCACGTCGACACCGACCTCGACCACGGTGGTCGCGACCAGAAGGCCGATCTCGTGGGCGGCGAACTGGCCCATCACGCGGTCCTTCTCGGTGCCCTTCATCTGGCCGTGGACGAGGCCGACGCGGTCGCCGAACCGCTTCTGCAGGTTTTCGAAACGTTTGGTCGCGTTGGTGAGGTGCTCGGTGCCTTCGGCCTCGGATTCCTCGACCAGCGGGCAGATCCAGTAGACCAGCTTGCCCGCCTGCAGCGCGCGGCCGATGCTATCAGTGACTTCGGCGAGGCGGCTGATCGAGATGGTGCGGGTTTCGATCGGCTGGCGGCCGGCCGGCTTTTCGCGCAGCTCGGAAATGTCCATGTCGCCGAAATAGGTCAACACCAGCGTGCGCGGGATCGGCGTCGCGCTCAGCACCAGCACGTCGACGGCCTCGCCCTTGGACGTCAGCGCTAGCCGTTCACGCACGCCAAAGCGGTGCTGCTCGTCGACGATGGCGAGGGCGAGATCGTGGAAGATCACATCGTCCTGGATCAGCGCATGGGTGCCGACCAGGAGGTCGATCTCGCCGGCTTCGAGCTGCGCCAGCAGTTCGCGCCGCTCCTTGCCTTTTTCCCGGCCGGTGAGGATCGCGACCCGCATGCCGGCCCGTTCGGCGAGCGGGACGATGGTCTTGATGTGCTGGCGCGCCAGGATTTCGGTCGGCGCCATTAGCGCCGCCTGCTTGCCCACTTCGGCAACGGCGGCGGCCGCGAGCAGCGCGACCACGGTCTTGCCGGAGCCGACGTCGCCCTGGAGCAGGCGCAACATGCGTACGGGTTGTTGCAGATCGCTGGCGATCGCCGCGGCCGCGTCACGCTGGGACAGCGTCAATGCATAGGGCAGGGCGTCGATGATCTTGCTGCGCAGGTGCCCGTCGCCCGCGTTGCGCACGCCGGCTGGCCGGCGCAATTGCGCCCGGATCAGAGCGAGCGCGAGCTGGCCGGCCAGGAGCTCGTCAAAGGCGAGGCGCGACCAGAACGGCTGATCGGGCAGGATGTCCGTCAGCTCGACCGGCTGATGCACGCGGTTGAGCGCCTCAGTGATTGGCGGAAAATTGCAGCGGCGCATCACCTCCGGGCTGATCCATTCCGGCAAAGCCGGCAGCTTCTGCAGCGCCTGGGCGATCGCGCGGCGGAGCGAGCCGAGCGCCAGGCCTTCCGTCAGCGGATAGACCGGATCGATGCCGGAGAGCTTTGCGATTGCCTCCTCGTCCAGCACGCGGTCGGGATGCACGATCTGCGGGATGCCGTCGTACATCTGCAGCGTGCCGGAGACGTAGCGCTTCTCCCCCATTGGCAGCAGTTTTTCGACGTAGCCGGGCTTGGCGCGGAAGAAGGTCAGCACGACGTCGCCGGTGTCGTCGCTGGCATAGACGAGATAGGGCGCGCGCGCGTTGCGGGGCGGAGGCGGGCGGTGGCGGTCGACGGTGACCTCCAGCGTCACCATGGTTCCGACCGCGGCGTCGCGGATCTTCGGCCGGGCGCGGCGGTCGATGACCTGGCTCGGCAGATGCAGCAGCAGATCGACCAGCCGCGGCGTCTCGCTGCGGCTGAGCAGGTACTGCAGCAGCTTGTCCTGCTTCGGACCGACGCCGGGCAGGCTGGTCACGGGAGCAAACAGCGGATTGAGCAGGCTGGGGCGCATTCTCGCAACATTCGTCATGCGCGGGCTTGACCCGCGCATCCATCTTTTCAATGACGATGGATTGCCGGGTCAAGCCCGGCAATGACGGTCCCCAAACAATTGCAATAACAAAGGGCTGACATGACCGGTTCGAATGGCTATATCAGCCTCGCCCGGCACGTCCGGGCTTTCTGCGTTTGACTGGATTTGAGACATGACGGGAACGACACGATCGAGCAGCGGGCTGGATGACCGCCGCAAGCGGCTTTTGTTCCGCTGCTGGCACCGCGGCACGCGCGAGATGGACCTGATCCTCGGCCGCTTTGCGGATGCCGAGATCGGCAATTTGTCCGACGCCGAGCTCGATGAGCTCGAGGCCCTGCTCGAGGTCAACGATCCCGATCTCTATGCCGCCATCACCGGCGACAAGGTGCTGCCGGCCGATGTCACCGGCGCGCTGTTTGTCCGCATCAAGGCCTATCCGATCGCGGACCGCGACGCATGAAGCAGGGAATGAAATCTCCGGCCGAGCTGCTTGCGCCCGGCCGTGTACTGACGCTCGCCAATGTCGCGGAAGGCGCCGAAGGCCTCGTCGTCTCCGATCTCGCCCGCGCCATCGCGGCGCGGCCGAAGAAGCCGGCCGTCAGCCTTGCCGTGGTCTGTCGCGACGGTCCGCGCATGCAGCAGCTCGAACGCGCGCTGCAGTTCTTCGCTCCCGATCTGCCGGTGCTTCAGTTCCCGGCCTGGGACTGCCAGCCCTATGACCGCGTCTCGCCGCATGGTGGCATCCTGGCGCAACGCCTGACCACGCTGGCGCGGCTCGCCTCGCTCACCGGCAGCGACAAGCCGCTGATCGTGCTGACCACGGTGAATGCGATCGTGCAGCGCGTGCCCGCGCGCGAGCTCGTCGCGGCGCAGGCGCTGTCGGTTGCCCCGGGCAACGTGGTGCCGATGGACACCATCGTCGCTTGGCTCGAGCATAACGGCTACAACCGTTCCTCGACCGTGCGCGAGCCCGGCGAATACGCCGTGCGCGGCGGTATCCTGGATCTGTTTCCGGCCGGCCTGGACCAGCCCGTCCGCTTCGACTTCTTCGGCGACAGCCTGGAATCGATCCGCTCCTTCGACGCCGAGACCCAGCGCACGCTGCTCGACATGCGCTCGCTCGATCTGGTGCCGATCTCGGAATTCCAACTCGTCACCGACACGATCCGCCGTTTCCGCATGGGCTATGTCGCCGAGTTCGGCGCGCCCGAGCGCGATGATACGCTGTACGAGGCCGTCAGTGAAGGCCGCCGCCATCCCGGCATGGAGCACTGGCTGCCGCTGTTCCAGGACCGGATGGACACGCTGTTCGACTATCTGCAAGGCGCGCCGATTGCGATCGAGCCGCAGGCCGAGGACGCCGTCCGCGAGCGCTTCAAGCAGATCCAGGACTACTACGAGGCCCGGCGCGATGCCATGGAGCATCCGGCTGGCGGCGCGATCTACAAGCCGCTTCCGCCAGACCGGCTTTATCTGACCGACGAGGAATGGACGAAACGCGAAAGCGGGATGCCGCTGGTGCGGCTGACGCAGTTTTCGGTTCCTGCTGACGGGACGAGTGTCGTCGACGCCGGTGCGCGCAAGGGCCGCGATTTCGCGCCGGAACGCAACGACACCACAGTCAACGTGTTCGAATCCGTGGTCAGCCATGTCATGGCGCTGCACGCCCAGCGCAAGAAGGTCGTGATCGCGCTCTGGAGCGAGGGCTCGCGCGACCGCATGAATTCGATGCTGCGCGACCACAAGTTGGCCCACACCACCAGCGTCAACAGCTGGCGAACGGTGCAGGCCACCCCGCGCAACGAGACCATGCTCGCGGTGCTCGGCCTCGAAAGCGGTTTCGAGACCGATGAGATCGCGCTCATCAGCGAGCAGGACATTTTGGGCGACCGCCTGGTGCGGCCGCGCAAGGCCAGCCGCAAGCTCGACAATTTCATCTCGGAGGTGACGAGCCTTGCCGCGGGCGACATCGTCGTCCACGTCGACCACGGCATCGGCCGTTTCATCGGCTTGCAGACGCTGGACGTCGCCGGCGCGCCGCATGACTGTCTCGAGCTGCACTATGCCGCCGAAACAAAACTGTTCCTGCCGGTCGAGAACATCGAGCTGCTGTCACGCTACGGCTCGGACCAGACCACGGTCGAGCTCGATCGCCTCGGCGGCGGCGGCTGGCAGACCCGCAAGGCAAAACTCAAGAACCGCATCCGCGAGATCGCGGGCGAACTGATCAAGATCGCCGCCGCGCGCCATCTGCACGAGGCGCCCAAGCTGCCGGTGCAGCCCGGCCTTTACGACGAGTTCTGCGCGCGCTTCCCGTATGACGAGACTGAGGACCAGCTCGGCGCGATCGAATCCACCCTGAAGGATCTCGAACTCGGCCGTCCCATGGACCGGCTGATCTGTGGCGATGTGGGCTTCGGCAAGACCGAGGTGGCGTTGCGCGCGGCCTTTGCCGTCGCGCTCGAAGGCAAGCAGGTCGCCGTGGTGGTGCCGACCACGCTGCTCGCGCGCCAGCACGCAAAGACCTTCACCGAGCGCTTCAAGGGCTTTCTGGTCAACGTGGCGCAGGCCTCGCGCCTGGTCGCGACCAAGGAGCTCAATTTGGTCAAGAAGGGCATCGCCGACGGTTCGGTCGACATCGTCGTCGGCACCCACGCGCTGCTCGGCAAGGCCATTAAGTTCCGCGACCTCGGCCTCGTCATCGTCGACGAGGAGCAGCATTTTGGCGTCACTCACAAGGAGCGGCTGAAGGCGCTGCGCTCCGAGGTGCACGTGCTGACGCTGTCGGCGACGCCGATCCCGCGCACGCTGCAGCTGGCGCTGACGGGCGTCCGAGAGCTCTCGATCATTGCCTCGCCCCCGGTCGATCGCCTCGCGGTCCGCACCTTCGTCGCCCCGCATGATCCCTTAATGATCCGCGAGGCGCTGCTGCGCGAGCGTTATCGCGGCGGGCAGGCGTTCTACGTGGTGCCGCGCATCGACGACCTCGCCGAGGTCAAGGACTTCCTCGACAAGAACGTGCCGGAGATGAAGGTCGCGGTCGCGCACGGGCAGATGCCGCCAGCGGTGATCGAGGACATCATGACCGCGTTCTACGACGGCAAGTTCGATATCCTGCTATCGACCACGATCGTCGAGTCCGGCCTCGACATCCCCAACGCCAACACGCTGATCGTGCACCGCGCCGACATGTTCGGCCTGGCCCAGCTCTATCAGCTGCGCGGCCGCGTCGGCCGCTCCAAACTGCGGGCCTATGCGCTGTTCACGCTGCCGGCGCAGCAGAAGATTACCGCGCAGGCCGAGCGCCGGCTCACCGTGCTGCAATCGCTGGAGACGCTGGGCGCGGGCTTCCAGCTCGCCTCGCACGACCTTGACATCCGCGGCGCCGGCAATCTGCTCGGCGAGGAGCAGTCCGGCCATATTAAGGAGGTCGGCTTCGAGCTCTATCAGTCGATGCTGGAGGAGGCGATCGTCAACCTCAAGGCCGGCGTCTCCGAGCCCGCCGCCGACCGCTGGTCGCCGTCGATCACCATCGGCATGCCCGTGCTCATTCCGGAGGACTATGTCGGCGATCTCTCGGTGCGGCTGTCGCTGTACCGGCGTTTGGCCGATCTCGACACCGAGGAGGAGATCGAGAATTTTGGCGCGGAGATGCGCGATCGCTTCGGCGTGCTGCCGGACGAGGTGCGCTACCTCTTCAAGGTCGCCGCGATCAAGGCGTTCTGCCGCCGCGCCAATGTCGGCAAGATCGATGCCGGCCCGAAGGGCGCCGTCATCGCCTTCCGCGACAATTCCTTCGCCTATCCCGACCGCCTGGTGTCGTTCATCCGCAGCTACGGCCAGGCCGCCAAGGTGCGGCCCGACATGAAGGTGGTGTTCCTGCAGGATTGGGAGACGCCGGAAGAGCGTCTCGTTGGAACGACAGAGATCATGCGCCAGCTGGCGCAGCTCGCGGAGAGCAAGAAGGCGGCGTGAGGATGTCTACCTCGCCTCGCAGGTCGAAGCCGGCCGAAATTGCGTTTGCGAATCTTGCGGAGTCGCCACGGACCAAACATCGATCGAGATCGCGAACCGATAAGGGTGAGATCAATCTCTCACTGGGAAGCGTCGAAGCGGGGGAATAGCGCTGCTCAACCCTTTGATGACAGCCTCGCAATGGTTCAAGATCTCGTGGCACCGCCGAGAATGAATCGTCAAATAGGGCTCTCTCTGGCGGCCAAAATCCTGGCCGTTGATGACGAGGAACACCACCTGCCATTTTTGGTCGTGGAATTTGATCAACTCGGCTTCGATCGCTGGAAGCAGGCGGTGAAGGCCTTCTACCGAAGAAAGGAGGGCAGGCGGTATCAGGTAAATCTTGTCCCAAGCCTCATTGAGAACGGGTGGGTTGAGTACCGCGATTTCGTCAGCAGAGACCTCGAAACTTTCTCCGATGTCAGGCTGATAGGCATCGATCAAGGCGATGCAAGCGGATGCGTCCTGGTGGACCCGCTCTAGTGATGTTCTTAGCCGCAAATAAAGCCCGAGCTGCTCGGCATTTCGCTTGCGCTCCGCTTCCTCACGATCGAGCTTAACCTTTGCCATCGCTCCCTGGTAGGCGAGGCCGGCTGCGCTGACGGCGAGGCCTCCCGCCATCAATGTCTGCCATTCTTTCAGCCTGGCAAGGTCGATTGGTCCCCACAGGCCAAGCCACACCGCGGTGATCGCGGCGAGCATGAGGACTGGGACGATGGAGGCGTCGGGAAAGCGCAAATTCATTCATCTAGCTTCGTATCGTCTCGATATCCGCCGCGAGCAGCCGGGCGAATCCCTTAACCGTTTGCAGCAGGTCGTCGACCTCCGATTTGAAAAGGCCGACAACGAGCTGGTCGGCTTCATTTTTCGCCAGTCGCTTCAGCGTGAGGTCAACCCAAGGCGCCTTTTGTCGGATTTTGACAATGGCTGATATTTGCTCAGGCGTAAAAAGATCGAGCCTCTTCCAAGCACCGTCAATTTCTGGGGGAAGTGGAAAACCAGGTTCACCGCTTAGTAGTCGAACGTAAACTCCAAGCCCTACTGGGGTAGCCGCGTCCGCTCTGTATACGGTATCTAGTCGGCTCGTTGCGCCCTCAATGACGGATTGGAGCTGAAGAAACAGCGCGAGTTTTTCGCTTTTGCGCTTAGATGCAGCTTCATCCCTATCAAAACGGAGCTTCAGCATAGCGCCGCGGTAGGCGATGCAAGCAGCTGTGAGTGCCACGCCAGCAGAAATCAGCGTCTGGAAATCACGAACGGTTTCGTAGAGAGCGCTCATCTCTACAGCATGGCAGCACAATCACTGGTTGTCGAGGTGACATTGCCGAGGCGTCCGCGATTCATCTTCGCGCCGCTCCCGCACAATTGAAGAACCCGCAGCCAGGTGCGAAGAAAATTAAGACGCCGCCCGCGAGGCGTCCGCGGACAGCCGCCCCAGCAACGACCTTGCCGTATCCGACGGCGACAGTGAGTCCACGCTGACGACGGGCTCGCTGCGCATCTCGTGCTTGCCGTTGGAGGTGTGCCGCATCACCGCCGAGAGGCGGCGGGCGATCATGTGGGCGGTACGGAAGTCGGTTTCCGCGAACACGACGATGACCGAGCCGTCCTTCTGCGCCGCGCCGAAATCCATCTGCCGCATCAGCCGGCTGAGGATGCGGGCGGCATCGAGCTGGGCGCGGGAATTGCCGGGATCGAAAGCGAAGCGCGCGACCGACAGGCCGCCGCCGCGGGCCAGCGTCTGCTCGACCGCCTTGGAGAAATCGCGGGCGAAGGCTTCCACGGTGAGCAGGCCGCTGCGCGGATCGAGCCAGCCGCCGGCATCGATCGAGCGCAGCGTGCGGCTCAATTGTGCTTCCATCGCATGCTGGCGGATCAGGGGCAGCGCATTGGCCGCGACCTTCGCCGGCTCGCCCGGGATCAGCTCGAGATTGGGCAGGTCGTAAGTCTGCGTCAGCTGATGCGCGGTGACGACGACGGGCAGGCTGCGGAAACGGGTGTCCTCGGCGAGCACCGTGAGAAAGGCGTCGGTGACGCGCGCGGTAAAACCTTCGGCGAGCACGACGCCGTCGAGGTCGCGGGTGTTGAGGTGTTTCGCTGCGGCCTCGATCGAGAGCGCGCCGACGACGCCGGCGCGTTCGCCGAGCGCGACGGAAAGCGCGGGATAGGCCGAGCCCCGGCCGATCAGGAGCACGGTGGCATCGCGGGCGGGATCGCCCTCCGGCAGCGCGACCTTCACTTCCGGCAGCCGGCGCAGCACCGTGGCGTGCAGGGTGCGCACGCGCAAAGCGGCGCGAAGCCGCGCGATCAGGCGGTCGGAATTGCCGCCGCGCGAGGAGAAGGGCAGGGCGTTGTGGGGCAGCATGCCCATCGCATCGAGGGCCACGAAGGGAAGGTAGAGCGATTGGTCGGCGATCTTCCTTGCCAGCGGCGCGATATGCGGCTCGTGACCGCCGGACATCTGGGCGAGAACCGCGGCCGGCTGGACCTGCTCGACCGCCCGCGCTGCGCTGGCCCAGTCGGTGTCGACGACGGGAAAGAGCCGGGCCTCGTCCAGCGCCGCAATGAAGGGCGGCCGCTCGGCATTGGACACAAACAGGATCGGGCCCGCCTGGGACATTCGCAAAACTCTGATCACGCGACAGATACCGCGCAATCTAGTTTGGCCGCCTTAATGCAGCGTCAACGTACCAGGCGAAACTGCGCCTAGACCGGGCCGGAGCGGTCGCGAAAAGCCTCGACCATCAGGGGGTTAAGCCCGAGCTCGCTGAGCGCCTCGCGGGCCCGGGTATTGTCCTGGGCGCGTCCGGCCAGCCGGTGGCCGGAAAGCCGGTCGGGCAGCGCGGTGAGCAGGGCGCCCTGGCCGAGCCGGCGGGCCCATTCCTGGAGGTCGTTGGAGAGGAAGCGGTAGCCGCCGACGGCCATGATGCCGGAGGGGGGCGCGGTGATGCAGATCGCACCGCTCGGACGGTCGAGCCGGGCGGCATAGCCGGTGTCGACATAGTCTCGCGGCGGCTGCGCGATTAGCGTGTCGCCGACCGGCTGCGGCGGAGCATAAGCCGCGATCGGCACCATCGCGCCGCGCAGGCCGAGCGTGCCCTTCGGCGTCAGCAGGATCTCGCCGGCAATGGAGGAGCCGGATTGCTCGCGCGGGGCGCCATGCGGCCCGGGCATTACCGCAACGGGCATGCCGTCCTCGCCGCGGCGGGCGCCGAACAGCCCGGCCTCGCCGAACAGGTAGACGTCGGTCAGCGGGGCATGCGGCGCGATCCAGGCATCGCTCGCCGCCACCTGCTCGGGCGCGCGCCACAGGCCGACGACGTTGCGCAAGGTCGGCATCCGCGCCGCCAGATCGGCATCGCCGACCCGCAAGGCAAGCTGCGCCGGCGCGATCAGCACCTCGCATTCGTGCTCGTTGATCTGCTGCTCCAGCACATCGTTCTCGAACGGATGATGCAGCGCAAGCGCGCCGCCGGAGAGCAGCCACACCGCGAGCGAGGAGGCGAGCCCTGCGAACGACATCGGCGTGAATGCCGCCATCACGGTCGCGCCCTGCCGGATGTCGGCTTCCAGCGACATCGCAAGGCCACCGGCGATCACGCTGAAATGCGGTCTCGGCACCGGGCGGAAGCCTTCCGCGGTGACGTCGAAGGAGATCATCGCCGCCTTGCGGCCGTCCTGGATCACGGCGCGCGTGGTGCCGGGCGGGCGGGCCAGCACATCGTCGAGCGAAGCCATACCTTCGGGCAGGTCGCCTCCGAAGCCGCAGACGTGACGGATCGAGAAGGCCTCGGCGGCCGCATGCATCGCCAGATCGGCATAGCTGACGCCGTCGACCGTGCTCATGGTGACGATGGCGCGCGCCGCGGTGCGGTTCAGCGCCGCGGTCAGTTCCGCGTGCCGCCAGAGCAGCGGCAGCACCGCGACGACGAGGCCGGCGCGATGGGCGGCGAGCACGGTGAGCACGAACTCGACCGTGGCAGGCAATTGGATCGCGATGACGGAATTGGCCGGCAGGCCTGATTCGACGAAATAGGCCGACAACGCCTCGATGGCCGTGTCAGCCTCGGCATAGGTCATCCGCCGCGGCTGGTGCCCGGTCACGCGGGCCTTGTTGAGCGGGTCGAGCAGGGCGGGCGCGTGCGGCTGCCGCATCAGCGTGCGCTGAAACAACGTGTCGAGCGTCGGCGATACGGCTGGCTGGTTCACGGCGTCACTTTGCTTGATGAGCTTGCGGCTGCCCCTTCGACCACCAAGTCTCCGGCAGATAACCTGAGAGCGAGGTGGCCTTGGGCCGTTCTATCCGATTCCAGCGCGCGATCCATTGCTCGGATACGTTAAACAGGGGGATTGTGTAGAAGCCCGCGATCAGAGCGCGGTCGAGCGCCCGCACCGACAAGACGAAATCCGTATGTTCACGGGCCTCGAGCAGGGCGGCGATCATGGCATCGACCGCGCCATCCCTGGCGCCCATGTAGTTGCGGGTCCCCGGATTGTCCGCGGCGGCGCTGCCCCAGTAGAAATATTGCTCGTTGCCGGGCGACAGCGACTGGTCCCAGCGGTTCTGGATCATGTCGAATTCGTAAGCGAGCCGGCGCTGGTCGAACTGCACGGGGTCGACCGTTCGCACGCTCGGCTCGATGCCGGCGCGCTTGAGGTCGCGCTGGAAGGCGAGCGCGATGCGTTCCTGGTCGCGGGTCGTGACCAGTATCTCGAAGGTGAAGGGCGCCTTGGTCTTGCGGTTGCGCAGCACGGTGCCGTCAAGCTCGTAGCCGGCGTCCGATAACAGCTTCAGCGCCGCGCGCAGCGTGGTGCGGTCGCGTCCCGATCCGTCGGTCACCGGCAGACGGTAGCTGCCATCCATGATATCGGGCCGAATTTGCGCTGCGAAGGGTTTGAGCAGCTCGCGCTCGCGCGCGTCCGCAGGTCGGCCATAGGCCGACAGGTCGGAGCCGGCGAAATAGCCGGCAACGCGCGAATAAAGCCCGAAAAAGTAGTTGCGGTTGACCAGCTCGAAATCGAACAGAAGCGTCAGAGCCTGACGGACGCGGATGTCGGCGAAGATCGGTCGGCGGGTGTTGAACACCAGGAATTCGGAGGGTTGCGGCAGGCCCGGCTTGACGGTGTCGCGGATGACCTCGCCGCTTTTGGCGGCCGGAAAATCGTAACCGTCGTGCCAGCGCAGCGGCTCGTGCTCGACGCGGAAATCATAGAGGCCGCGCTTGAAGGCTTCGAACTGGCCATTGGCCTCGCGAAAATAGTCGAGCCGGATCTCGTCGAAATTGTAGAGCCCGCGGTTGATGGGCAGGTCGCGGCCCCAATAGTCGGGATTGCGGGTGAGCGTCACGCTGGCCCCGGGCTTCACGGCCGTGACGCGATAGGGCCCGGAGCCCATCGGGCTCGTCAGCGTCGTCTCCTCGAAGGTCGCGACGTCGATCGCTTGCTTCGACAGTATCGGCATCAGGCCGAGGATCAGCGGCAGCTCGCGGTCGTTGGCGCCTGCGAGGTCGAAGCGGACGGTGAGGGGATCGGTCGCCTCGGCCTTGGCAACTTTGGCGTAGTACTGCCGGTGGTTGGGGCGGCCGTGATCGCGCAGCAGCTGCCAGGAGAACAGCACGTCTTCGGCCGTGACGTGCTTGCCGTCGGAGAAACGGGCGCGCGGATCGAGGTGGAACGTGACGAAGCTTCGCTCGTCGTCGGTTTCGACGCTCCTGGCGAGCAGGCCATAGAGCGTGAACGGCTCGTCATTGCCGCGCGCGAGCAGGCTCTCGACCACGTAGCCCCGCATCTGCTGCACGGCCAATCCCTTGACGATGAAGGGATTGAGGCTGTCGAAGGTTCCGAGAACACCCCAGGTCAAGCGGCCGCCCTTGGGGGCATCGGGATTGGCGTAGGGCATGTGGGTGAAATCGGCCGGCATGGCCGGCTTGCCGTGCATGGCGATGGCATGGGCTTCCTCGGCCCGCGTGCTGCCCCCAGCGGACAGCCCGACCGCGAGCACAGAGGCAAGGACGCAAAGACGGAGACCGGGGCCCTCGAAAAGGCGCTGGAACTTGAACATCGGCACACGTTGATTCGAGGACCGGCTGGCCTTGAATCCTATCACAGGGAATTTCACCGGGGGCAGCTGCGGGTGTGGCCAAAGACGCTTGTCGGCATTGATCTTTTCGTCGGCCACGTTAAGAAGGCGGGCAATCGCGCAAGAGCGCCGAGCCCGTCACTTAACTGCCTCAATTGACGGGAAGAGAGCCGCGCCCGAGGCGGCCTGGTTCGGCGCTTCGGAGCGGTTCGGGCACTTCCCGTTCAGAAAGGGTTTTCCGCAATGAATTTCCGTTACTTGGCCGCGTCCGTCCGGCCGCGTGGGCGACTTCTCGCCCTGTTGACGGCGACGGCGTTGGCCGTTCCGTTTGCCGCCGAGGCCCAGACCCCGGCGCCGGCCCCGGGTGCGCCCAAGGCGGCTCCGGCCCCGAAAGCGGCTCCCAAGGCCGCCCCGAAGGCTCCGGCACCCGCCGCTCAGGCCCCCGCCCAGCAGGCTCCCGCTGCAGGCGCTCCGGCGCAGCAGGGCGCGGCTCAGCCGGCCGATCAGCAGATCCAGCTGATCTACGCCCCCTGGACCAAGTTCTGCCTGAAGGGCCAGGACGCCAACGCCAAGCAGGTCTGCTTCACCGGCAAGGACGGTCGCATCGAATCGGGCCAGCCGGTCATCGCCGCCGTGATCATCGAGCCGGAAGGCGAGCCCAAGAAGATCCTGCGCGTGACGCTGCCGCTCGGCATGCAGCTCGTGCACGGCACCCGCATCATCGTCGACAGCAACGCGCCGCTGCAGCAACCCTATGTGATCTGCTTCCAGAACGGCTGCATGTCCGATTACGAGGCGACGCCCGAGCTCATCAACAGCATGAAGAAGGGCCAGAATCTCGTTGTCCAGGCGATCAACGCCAACGGCGCGCCGCTGACCCTGCCGCTGCCGCTCGCCGGCGAATTCCAGAAGGCCTATGACGGTCCGCCGACCGATCCGAAGGTGTTCGAGGAAAACCAGAAGAAGCTCCAGGAAGAGCTTCAGAAGAAGGCTGACGAGCAGCGCAAGAAGCTCGAGCAGAGCGGTGCTGCCGCTGGCGCGGCTCCGGCCGGCCAGAAGTAATCGGACGCAAGACGTCCAAACATGAAGAAGGCGCTCATCTCGAGCGCCTTTTTTGTTGGCTGGGTGCTGGTGAAGAAAACCTAGTTCAGCGACGGATTGCGCGGGCGATAGCCGCCGGCCTTGTCCTTGATGAATATCTCGGCAACCTGGGAATGCCGGACCGGCTCGCCGGAATCGTCGGGCAAAAGGTTCTGTTCCGAGACATAGGCGACGTATTCCGATTCCGCGTTCTCAGCGAGCAGGTGGTAGAACGGCTGGTCCTTGTGGGGCCGCACCTCCTCGGGGATCGACAGCCACCACTCCTCGGTGTTGTTGAATTCCGGATCGATGTCGAAGATCACGCCCCGGAACGAGAAGATCCGGTGGCGCACGACCTGTCCGATCTGGAATTTGGCGGTCCGCGCTTTAATCATTCCCCGTCGATAGACCAGGATTGTGGCCGATGCTAGTGGCCTCATCTGGAATTAACGTTCACTTCAGGGGCAGATAGCCCCCAAGTCTTCAGAAAACACTTCATCAATGGTCGATATCCTCAATCTGGCGCTACCTTATTTCGGCTTGATCTTCGTCGGTTTTGCCTGCGGCAAGGTCAAGTCCCTGCCGGAATCGGGCCTCGCCTGGATGAACTTCTTCCTGCTCTACGTGTCGCTGCCGGCGTTGCTGTTCGCGATCATGTCGAAGACGCCGTTTGCAGAATTGAACAACCCGCCGTTCCTGATAGCGACCACGCTCTCCACCGTCGCCGCGTTCACCCTGGCGCTGGTGATCGGCAAGGTTCTGGGACGGTTGACATTGCGCGAGGCGACGCTCGCAGGTCTCTCCGGCGGCTACGGCAATATCGGCTACATGGGCCCCGGGCTTGCGCTCGCCGTGCTCGGGACCAAGGCTGCGGCGCCGACCGCGCTTATTTTCTGCTGCGACAGCATCTTCCTGTTCACGATCGTGCCGCTCTTGATCGAGCTCTCCGACCGCGACCATCCCTCGATCGTGCACGCTTTCGGCGTCGTGCTGAAGCAGATCGTGCTCAACCCGCTGATCATGTCGGCCTGCTTTGGCGCCGCGGTCGCGGCGCTCCATATCGAGATGCCGGTCGCGCTCGACCGCACCATCACCTTCCTCCAGAACGCCGCCGCGCCGACCGCGCTGTTCGTGCTCGGCGTGACCGTGGCGCTCCGTCCGTTCGACCGGGTGCCGTGGGAAGTGCCGGGTGTGATCGCGGTCAAGCTCCTGATCCATCCGCTGGCGGCATTCGGCCTGATGCTGGCGTTCGGCCCCTTCGCGCAGCCCTGGGCTGCGACCGCCGTGCTGATGGCCTCGCTGCCGCCAGCGCTGAACGTGTTCGTCATCGCCCGGCAGAACGATGCCTGGATCGAATCGGCCTCCGTCGCGGTGCTGCTCGGCACCTTCGCCTCCGTGGTCACGCTGACCAGCGTGATGTGGCTGCTTCAGAGCGGACGGCTGGTGTTTCCGTGAGGGACGTGGGGCTTCGCCGTTTCCGCAAAGACAGTGCGCTCCCTCCCCCGCAAGCGGGAGAGGTTACACCGAGCTCGCGGTGAATTCGTTCAGTCTAAGGTCAATCAGGCTACCGCCGCCAGGTCGGCGTCAGGCCCTCGCGCATCGCGAAACGCCGGAGCGGGCCGATGGCGCCGAGCAGGTGCATGCCGACGGCACGGACCGGCTGAAGCGGCAGGAAATCGTTGAGCAGCGAGCGGTTGGCGATGTCGATCGCAAAGGTGCGGCTCAAAACATCAGGACGCCGCGCGCGGTCGTAGCGCTTGAGCACGTCGGGCGCGCCGGGATCCTGGCCGGCTGAGATGACCTCGCCCGCCAGCCTGGCAACATCGGCGGCATCGCGCAGGCCGAGATTGAGGCCCTGGGCGCCGATCGGCGGAACCACATGGGCGGCTTCGCCCACGAGCGCGATGCGGTCGCGGCCGAAGGATTTCGGACGTTCAATCGCGAGCGGGAACAGGTTGCGGCCGGGCTCGACCGTCATGCGTCCGAGGATCGAATGCGACTGCTTCTCGATCGCGGCCGACAGCTCGGCATCGCTGAGGCCGCGGAGTCGCTCCGCCTCCGCAGGCGCCGAGACCCAGACGATGCTGGAGCGGTCGCCGGGCAGGGGCACGAACACGCAAGGGCCATGGGGCGTGTGGAACTCGGTCGAGACATTGCGATGCGGCCGCGTGTGACCGACGTTGAAGGTCAGCGCCGTCTGCGTCAGCTCGCGCCGCGTCACCGCGATGCCGGCAGCTTCGCGGCACAGCGAATGCCGGCCGTCGGCGCCGACCACGAGGCGGGCCGAGAGAAATTGCGCGGAGGCGGTGCGGACCGCGACGTCGTCGGCTTCGATGACGACGCTTTCAGCCTCGTCGTCGAAACGGACGAGATTGGGCAGCTCAGCCGCACGCTCTTCCAGAGCCAGCATCAGCGACCGGTTGTCGATGTTGTAGCCGAAGGCGTCGAGCGCGATTTCGTGACAGGAGAACCGGACCTCCGGCGCGCGGAACAGCCGGCCGGTGTCGTCGACGAGGCGCATGACCTCCAGCGCGGCGGCCTTGTCCTTGCAGCGGGACCAGACGTCGAGCGTCTCCAGCAGCTCGACGGAGGCGCCGAGCAGCGCGGTGGTGCGATTGTCGGCATAGGGAACGCGCCGCGCCACCAGCGCGGTCCGGGCACCCGCCTGTGCCAGCGCGATCGCCGCGGCAAGTCCGGCCGGTCCGCCGCCGATCACGGCGGCGTCATGGAGTGTCGATGCGTCTGTCATGGAACGACAAATGACACGCTGCGCGGCAAATTCAAGCCCGCTGATCGTGCCTGATTTTATGGCCGATTGTGCGACCGGGCGCCGCAATGGCGGATGTGCAAACCGGCCTCATTCTGATAGCAGAAGCCATGGATACCCAGCAGGAATCCCTGAAGCCGAAACCGGCGATCCGCGCCGCGGCCTTCTCGGTGCACATCTTCACCGCGTTCGGCGCGGCGATCGCGCTATTGGCGATGCTGGAGGCCGTGCGCGAGCACTGGGCGGCGATGTTTCAATGGCTGGGCCTCGCCCTGATCATCGACGCGATCGACGGGCCGATCGCGCGCCGGCTCGACGTCAAGAACGTGCAGCCGAACTGGTCGGGCGACGTGCTCGATCTCGTGGTCGACTTCGTCACCTATGTCTTTGTGCCGGCCTACGCGATCGTCGCCAGCGGCCTGCTGCTGCCGGTCGCGGCTCCCTTGCTCGGCGTCGCCATCATCGTCACCAGCGCACTATATTTCGCCGATCTGCGCATGAAGGCGGACGACAATCATTTCCGCGGCTTCCCGGCACTGTGGAATGCGGCGGCGTTCTATTTGTTCCTGCTGCATTGGCCGCCGCTGTGGTCGACGCTGCTGGTGGCCGCGCTCGTCGTGCTGACCTTCGTGCCATTCCACGTGCTGCATCCGGTCCGCGTCGTGCGGCTGCGCTGGCTGACGATGTCGCTGATCGCGATCTGGGCGCTGCTCGCCCTCTACGTGCTGGAGATGGATTTCCGCGTCGGCGCCGGCGTCACCGTCGCGCTCTGCGCGATCGCGCTCTGGATCAGCTTCAGCGATGCATTAATACGATTGGTAAGATCCTTCGCATGATGCATCTGTTGACCAGTCCCGAAGCCTGGGCCGCGCTGCTCACCCTGACCGCGCTCGAGATCGTGCTCGGCATCGACAACGTCATCTTCCTGTCGGTGATCGTCTCGCGCATCCCCCAGCAACAGGCGGATCGCGCCCGCAAGATCGGACTCGCTCTCGCGCTGGTCTTCCGCATCATGCTGCTCAGCGTCCTGGTCTGGCTGATCGGCCTGACCGCGCCGGTCTTTTCATTCAAGGGTTCGGACTTCTCCTGGCGCGACCTCATCCTGATCGGCGGCGGCCTGTTCCTGATCGCGAAGGCGACGCACGAGATCCACGCCGAGGTCGAGGCCGATGACGGCGAGGGCGATCAGAAATCCGGCGGCAGCGCCTTCTTCTGGGTGATCATCCAGATCATCGTCATCGACATCGTGTTCTCGCTGGATTCGATCATCACCGCGATCGGCATGGCGCAGGACATCGAGATCATGGTCGCGGCGGTCGTGATCGCCTGCCTGATCATGTACATTTCGTCGGGCCCGGTGTCGCGCTTCGTCGCGGAGCATCCGACCACGAAAATGCTGGCGCTGGCCTTCCTGGTGCTGATCGGCGTCGCCCTGGTCGCGGACGGATTCCAATTCCACATTCCGCGCGGCTACATCTATTTTGCAATTGCGTTCTCGGCGGCCGTCGAATTCTTCAACGTGCTGGCCAAGCGCAACCGCAGGAAGACCAGCAAGTCGTCGGTTTAGACGTTTCAGCTACATCGAGTTGACAAGGCGGGCGCGATGTCTTTCGCTGGCCTTTGAGAAGAGGAGGTCAGGTGATGACCAAAGCGGTCCGTGTGCACAAGGTCGGAGGCCCCGAAGCCCTGGTCTACGAGAGCGTCGATGTCCCGGCGCCCGGCCCCGGCGAGGTGCGCATCCGCCAGCATGCGGTCGGCCTGAACTTCATCGACGTCTATTACCGCACCGGTCTCTACAAGGCGCCGGGGCTGCCCTTCATTGCCGGCAACGAGGCCTCGGGCGAGGTCGTAGCCGTCGGGCCCGGCGTGACGCATTTCCATCCCGGCGATCGCGTCGCCTATTACCACAATCTCGGAGCCTATACCGGCGAGCGCAACATTCCCTGGGAGAAGCTGGTCAAGCTGCCCGATCACATCACCCACGAGCAGGGCGCCGTGCTGATGCTCAAGGGCCTGACGGTCTGGTATCTCCTGCACAAGACCTTCAAGGTCGAGCCGCATCACCGCGTGCTGGTCCATGCCGCCGCCGGCGGCATCGGCCTCTTGGCCTGCCAATGGGCGAGGGCGCTCGGAGCCCACGTCATCGGCACAGTCGGCTCACGCGAAAAGGCCGAGCTCGCCGAGGCCAATGGCTGCGATCACGTCATCCTCTACAACGAGGAGGACTTCGTCGCGCGCGTCAAGCAGATCAGCCGCAACGAGGGCTGCGACGTCGTCTATGACGGCGTCGGCAAGGCGACCTTCCCGGGCTCGCTGTCGTGCCTGAAGCCGCGCGGCATGTTCGTTTCCTTCGGCAACGCCTCCGGCCCGGTGCCGCCGTTCGCGATCGCCGAGCTCAACAATCACGGCTCGCTGTTTGCGACGCGGCCGAAGCTCAACGATTACGTCGGCACGCGCAAGGAATTGCTCGAAGGCGCCGACACGCTGTTCGCCGCCGTCATCAACGGCAAGCTGCACGTGCCGATCAACCACGCCTACGCGCTGAAGGACGCCGCGAAAGCGCATATCGACCTCGAGAGCCGCAAGACCACGGGGGCGTCGATCTTGAAGCCGTAGGCTCACTGATATTGCCGTAAGGGTCGACACGGCTCTCGTAGGGTGGGCAAAGGCGCACTTGCGCCGTGCCTACCATTTCTGAGTGGTGGGCACGCTCCGCTTTGCCCACCCTACGGCGCTGCCTCCGGAGGAACGAGACCGTCTCTACGCCACGCGCCGTGCCGCGCCAGCCTTGGTCAAGATACCGTCGAGACAATCGATCATCTCGGCGATCTCTGCCTTCGCGACGTTCAGCGCCGGCATGAAGCGCAGGGTGTCGAGCTGCGGCGCGTTGAGGAGCACGCCTTCCTCGAACGCCTGCGCGACGATGCCGGGTGCGATCGGCAGCTTGAGGTCGAGCGCGAGCAGCAGTCCGCGTCCCCGCACGCCGCCGAGCCCGTGCCGGGCCGAGACCTTCTGCAACTCGCTTTCGAGCAAGAGGCCGGTCTCGGCGACCTGTTTCAGGAAGTCGGGCTTGCTGACCTCCTCTAGCACTGCGAGCCCCGCCGCGCACATGATCGGGTTGCCGTTGAACGTGCCCCCCTGGTCGCCGTGCTCGAAGCAGGAGGCATGTTCGGTGGCAAGCAAGGCGGCGAGCGGCACGCCGCCGCCGATGCCCTTGCCGAGCGTCATGATGTCGGGCGCAATCCCGGTGTGCTCGTAGTGGAAGAGTTTTCCGGTCCGGCCCATGCCGGTCTGGATCTCGTCGAAGATCAGCAGCAGGCCATGCGCCTGGGTGAGCGCGCGCAACGCTTGCAAGAACTGATCGGTCGCTGGCCACACGCCTGATTCACCCTGGATCGGCTCGAGCATGACCGCGACGGTGTTGTCGTTGATCAGCTTCTCGACCGAGGCGATGTCGTTGAGCTTCGCCTTCTTGAAGCCTGCGACCTTCGGCTCGAACAGCGGCTCGAACGCCTTCTTGCCCGAGGCCGACATCGTCGCCAGCGTTCGGCCATGGAAGCCGCCTGCGAAGCTGATGATCTCGAACGCGCCGCCCTTGTGCAGGCTGCCATATTTGCGCGCGAGCTTGATCGCGCCCTCGTTGGCTTCCGCGCCGGAATTGGCAAAGAACACCTGGTCGAAGGCGCTGTTCGCGACCAGCGCCTCCGCAAGCTTCAGGCTCGGCTCGTTGTAGAAGGCCGGGCTCGGCGTCAGCAGCCGCCTGGCCTGTGCGGAAAGCGCGTCGGCGACCGCAGGCGGGGAGTGGCCGAGGCAGTTCACGGCCCAGCCCTGCACGAAATCAAGATAGCGCTTGCGGCCGTCGTCCCAGAGGTAGGAGCCCGCGCCGCGGACGAACACGGCCTTGGGCCGTGCGGTGATGTCCATCAGCGCGTCATACGGATGCGTGGTCATGTCGAACTCCTCTGGAGGCGGGTGGAAAACGGGCGCAAAAAGCAGAAAGGCCGCACCTTGCGGGTGCGGCCTTCTCGAAAACTTCAGCTGAATTCAGTGGTTCAGCGGCGTCGTCGGACATGGCGCACCCTCTCATCGTCGCGGGAGCGACGACGGAGCATTTCGGTGCGCAGGTTGGTCCGGGAATTGATCATGGGGCGGGTCCCTACAGCCGAATGGCAGGGCTTGTCAAGCGGCCGTTTTGCAAATCACCCGCCTGGCGTGCATCGATCAGGTCCATGTTCGTCGCCCCAAGAGGCCTACTCGACGCCGTAATGCGCGAACTCATCGGCGATCCCAGCGTTGATCGCTTTCGCTGCCGCGATGTCGCGCTCGGCGCCTTCGTTGTCGCCCTTCTTTCGCTTTGCGAGCCCACGGCCGTAGAGCGAGCTGTCGTACGCGGGCTTGGTGCTCAGTGCCGCGTCGTAGTCCGCAATCGCCGCGTCGAGATTGCCGAGCTTGAGGTAGGTGAGGGCGCGGCTGTCCAGCGTATAGGGATCGTTCGGGGCCATCTTCAGCGACTGATCGCAATCGGCCAGCGCCTCCTGCAGGCGGCCGAGGATCGCGCGGGTCATGCAGCGTGAATTGAATGTGCCGGGATAGCTCGCATTGGCCTTGATCGACCGATCGTAATCCTCCAGCGCCAGCGCATAATCGTGCGCATCGAAATACATGTTCGCGCGCGCATAGAAATCGCGGTCGTTGTTCGGGCTGAGCAGCAGCGACTTGGCGAAGTCCGCCAGCGCGCGAACCCGGTCACCGCGATCGCGGTAGACGCGTGCGCGGTTGCCGTAAGCCGGGCCGTAGTTGGGGTTGAACTTGATCGAGAGATCGAAATCTGCGAGCCCACGGTCATCCTCACCGTGGTTGCGATAAGCGGTGCCGCGGTTGAAATAGGCCAGTGCGAATTTCGGGTCGAGCTTGATGGCCCGATCATAGTCGGCGATTGCGCGCTCGTAGTCGTTCTTGTCGATGAGGGAGTTGCCGCGGTTGTTGTAGTAGAGCGGGTCGCGGGCGTTCAGCCGGATGGCGCGCGTGTAGTCGGCAATGGCGTGATCTTTCTCGCCGAGATCGTCATGGGCAATCCCCCTGTTGTACCAGAGGTCGGAATGCCCAGGATTGAGCTCGATCGCACGGTTGAAGTCCGCTAGCGCATGAGCGGCGTCACCCTTTCGCCGAAGCATCTCGCCGCGATTGGCGAGCGCATGCACATCGTTGGGATTGGCCTTGAGCACGGCCGAGCAGCCCTCGATGCGCCGCTCCTCGCGGCCCGCGTCGTCGTCCTCATAGCACCATTGGCGCAGCTGTGCGGCTGAGGGGGATCGCGCCGCAGCGGGGGCGGATAGCGTGAGCAGGGCCATCGTGAGGCCGATGGCCGACAGCTTGAACCAAATTGCTGATGTTTCGTCGTATTCCATTTGCGTACCGCGTCGAAACCATTGCGCCTCTAGCGCGTTTGTGATCGAAGGACGCGACTTGGTTCGAACCGGACGCAATTCGGCTGAGACCAAGAGGGACGGGACCAACCAGACAGTTTTCAGCCTTGTCCGATACGCCTTATCCCATCGACCTCGACAGCATTCGCGGCGCATTTCCGCCGGGTATCGAAGCGCCGCCGCTGCTTGTCGACTTTGCCACCTGGCTCAAGGGGCGTCCCTGGGGCAGCGTCGGCTGCTTCTCGCTGCAGGGGCAATTCTCGGATCACGCGCCGATCACCGACGGCAGTCCCTTGCGGGACAGGTTTTCGCTGTTCATGCGGCTGCCGGACGGCTCGGCCGTCGGCGGCTGGTACGGCGCCGGTCTCGACCGCGACAATCCGCCGATCGTGGGATTGGGATCGGAGGGCGACTACGAATTGCTGGCGCCGAGCCTTGACGGCCTGCTCGCCAAACTGACATCGCAACAATTCGACAATGCCTGGAGCGATCTCAAGCCGCATGACGAGGTCGAGCCGCAGACGGTCGAGCTCGCGCAATGGCTGGCCGGACGGCCGCTCGGCGAGCCGGCGACGCCCGACGACAATTCGTCGGAACTGCCCGATTTCCGCGGCTTCATGGAAAAATGGAGCCGGGATCGCGAAGATTACTGGGCCAATCACCGCCTGATGGCCGAGCTCGGCTGGCGGCTGGCCGCCCATCTGCCCAAGGGCAAGAAGCCCTGGGACCGGACGAGATTCGAGATCGCGATCGTCGGCAAGCAATACGAGGCGCGCGTGCTCTCGCACGGACCACAGCCGTTCGAGGAAGCCGGCTCGATCGAATCCCTGCTGCGCGACCTGCGCGAGGAGATGCGCCGCGCCCAGCCCGAGCTTGGCCTGTGGTACGCGATGAATTTTGGGCTCTATGCCGACGGCCGCGTCATGCCGAATTTCGAGTACGATGTGCGCCCGACCATCGACGGCGAACCGGCGACATTGTCCGAAGCGCAGGCCGATCTCGCCCGCGCCCCGCGCCCGGAGCGCTGGGTGCCGAAATGGCTGGCGGCCTCCTGAAGCCTCGGAATTCCGCGACGCTGCCGTGCAGCCGGCACGCCGAGACCTTCTGCTGTCGCACCATCGGTGCGTTCCAGCTCTTGCTTGACCTCGCGGGGACGGCACCCTTCGATCCCTCTTGACTTAGAGCGCGCTCGAAGGGGTATCTGTACGTGCGTCAGTACGAGAACGGGCACACATGAAGATCGGCGACCTTGCAAGACGAACCGGCTTGTCGACCCACACGCTGCGCTACTATGAACGCATCGGGCTGCTTCCATACGCTGACCGGGATCGCTCCGGTCAACGTGATTTTGACGCATCGATCCTCACATGGATCGAATTCCTCGGTCGCCTCAAGACCACCGGAATGCCAATCCGGGACATGTTGCGTTACGCGGCGCTTCGTGACGACGGCGACGCCACCGGGCCAGCCCGGCGGCAGATGCTGGAAATCCATCGCGAACAGGTTCGCACGCAGATTGCCGAACTCCAGGAATGCCTGCTCGTCCTTGATACCAAGATTGCCGGCTACGCCGGCGACGAACAGAGGACGAAGGAAAATGACGCACGCCCAAACACACGCCGAAAGCCGCTTCGATCGCGGCCAGCGGGCCCTGTCACGCATTGACGGCAAGGCCGGCGAAAAGGTCGTCGCCTCACTCGCCGACATCGCTCCGGATTTCGCACGCTATGTGATCGAGTTTCCCTTCGGCGACATTTACTGCCGCCCGGATCTCGGCCTGCGCGATCGAGAGATCGCGACGATCGCCGCGCTGACGGCGCTCGGAAATGCCGCGCCTCAGCTCAAAGTGCATATCGAGGCGGGGCTGAACGTCGGGCTTTCTCGCGACGAGATTGTGGAGATCATCATGCAGATGGCCGTCTATGCGGGCTTCCCGGCGGCAGTGAACGGGCTGTTCGCAGCCAAGGAGGTGTTCGCCGCGCAGAACGGACAGCAGGCGTCAGGCAACGCGACATGACGAACGTCGGCGCGGTGTATCGTGCATCGCCGTAGTTCAGCGCACGCAGCCTGAACGCGGGCTGGTGGAATGGCTGAGGCGCGCGCCGGTCTCGCCTGCGAACGCTGGGGACCGCAATGGCTGGCGGCGTCTTGGAGTCTCAGAACCCCGAGACGCTGCCGTGCAAATCGTATTGGTCGGCGCGCTCGATCTTCGCGGTGACGATTTCGCCGACGCGCAAGGGGCGCCGGCTCGTCAGATAAACCGCGCCGTCGATCTCCGGCGCATCGGCCTTGGAGCGGCCCTTGGCGACGGTCGGGCCGACCTCGTCGATGATGATCTGCTGGCGCGTGCCGACCTTGCGCTTCAGCCTGCGCGCGGAGATCTTCTGCTGCCGGGCCATCAGCGCGTTGTAGCGCTCCTGCTTGACCTCTTCCGGCACCGGGTTCTCGATCGCGTTCGACGTCGCGCCGGCAACCGGCTCGTATTTGAAGCAGCCGAGCCGATCGATCTCGGCTTCATCGAGCCAGTCGAGCAGATAGGCAAAATCGGCGTCGGTCTCGCCGGGGAAGCCGACGATGAAGGTCGAGCGCAAGGCAAGATCGGGACATTCCTCGCGCCAGCGCTTGATGCGCGCCAGCGTCTTGTCCTGCGCCGCCGGGCGCTTCATCGCCTTCAGCACCTCGGGGCTTGCATGCTGGAACGGGATGTCGAGATAGGGCAGCACTTTGCCCTCGTTCATCAGCGCGATGACCTCGTCGACATGCGGGTAGGGGTAGACGTATTGCAGCCGGACCCATGCGCCGAGCTCGCCGAGCTCGCGCGCGAGATCGAGGAATTTGGCGCGGACCTGGCGGTCCTTCCACGGGCTCTCGGCATATTTGAGATCGACGCCATAGGCCGAGGTGTCCTGCGAGATCACCAGCAGCTCTTTCACGCCGGCGCCGACCAGGCGCTCGGCCTCGCGCAGCACGTCATTGGCCGGGCGCGAGACGAGGTCGCCGCGCAGCTTCGGAATGATGCAGAACGTGCAGCGGTTGTTGCAGCCTTCGGAGATCTTCAAATAGGCGTAGTGGCGCGGCGTCAGCTTGATGCCCTGCGGCGGCACCAGGTCCACATGCGGATTGTGAGCGGGCGGCAGCGCGCGGTGCACGGCGTCCAGCACACTCTCGTATTGCTGCGGACCGGTTATGGAGAGCACGCCGGGATAGGCCTGCTCGATCTGCTCGGGTTCCGCGCCCATGCAACCCGTTACGATGACTTTGCCGTTTTCGGCCATGGCCTCGCCGATCGCCGAGAGCGATTCCTGCTTGGCGCTGTCGAGGAAGCCGCAGGTGTTGACGATGACGATATCGGCGCCATCGTGCTTGCGGGCGAGCTCATAGCCCTCGGCGCGCAGGCGCGTGATGATGCGCTCGGAATCCACCAATGCCTTGGGACACCCGAGCGACACGAAGCTGACCTTGGGCGCAGCCGTCTGATCCATATCCAAATCTGCCTGATTGACCGGCCTGAGCTAGTCCCAATTGCCCACAATTACAACCCTTTGCAGGGCGTTCCGGCGTGCTATGGATGAATCATCTGCCGTGAGTGAGCTATGAGCGCCGAACAGTCGCCCAAAATCGTGATCGTCGACGAAAGCCCGATCCGCGCTGCGATCCTGGAGGAAGGATTGCGGGAGGCCGGATTCACGCAAGTGGTCCATATCCGCGAGATGCAGAGCCTGCTTGCCCGTATTTATGCGGTCGACCCCGATATCATCCTGATCGATCTGGAGAACCCCAGCCGCGACGTGCTGGAGGCGATGTTCCAGGTCAGCCGCGCCGTGAAGCGGCCGATCGCGATGTTCGTCGACCAGAGCGATTCAGCCTCGATCCAGGCCTCGGTCGAGGCGGGGGTATCCGCCTACATCGTCGACGGGCTGAAGAAGGAACGCATCAAGCCGATCCTCGACCTCTGCGTGTCCCGCTTCAACGCCTTTGCCAAGCTCCAGGAGGAGCTCGAGCGCACCAAGTCGCAGCTCGAGGACCGTAAGATCATCGAACGCGCCAAGGGCATCCTGATGAAGGTGAAGGGCCTCACCGAGGACGAGGCCTACGTGCTGCTGCGCTCGACCGCCATGCGCGAGAAGAAGAAAATCGGCGAGATCGCGCAGTCGATCATCACCGCGTCGGAGATGCTGAAATGACTGCTCCCCTCCGCATCGGGTTCATCCCGTTGGTCGATGCCGCCGCGCTGATCGTCGCCGTCGACAAGGGATTTGCCGCCGCCGAAGGGCTCGAGGTCGAGCTCGTGCGCGAGGTCTCCTGGTCCAACGTCCGCGACAAGCTCAATATCGGCCTGTTCGACGCCGCTCACCTGCTCGCGCCCGTGGCGATCGCGTCCTCGCTCGGGCTCGGTCACGTCAAGGTGCCGATCGCCGCGCCCTTCAGTCTCGGCATCAACGGCAATGCGATTACGGTGTCGCCGGCGCTCCATGCTGCGCTGATGGAGGAAATCGACGGCGACCGCTTCGATCCGATGGCCACGGCGAAAGCGCTGGCGAAGGTGGTTGCCAAGCGGCGCAAGGCGGGCGCCGAGCCGCTGACCTTCGGCATGACCTTCCCGTTCTCGACCCACAATTACCAGCTGCGGTTCTGGATGGCCGCGGCTGGCGTCGATCCGGACGAGGATGTGCGCCTCGTGGTGCTGCCGCCGCCCTACATGGTCGACAGCCTCAAGAGCGGCCATGTCGATGCGTTCTGCGTCGGCGCGCCCTGGAATTCGATCGCCGTCGATCTCGGCATCGGTCACATCCTGCATTTCGTCTCCGACATTCTGGTGCGCGCGGCGGAGAAGGTGCTCGCCGTTCGCCAGACCTGGGCCGACAAGAATCCGGATGTGGTTGCTGCGCTGGTGCGGGCAGCGGTGAAGGCCGCCGCGTTCATCGAGAGCCCTGCGAACCTGACCGAGGCGGCGCAGATCCTGGCGCAGCCCGAGCGGATCGGCGTCGATGCCGAGGTGATCCAGCGCTCGCTCGTCGGCCGCTTGAAGATCTCGCCCGAGGGCGAGGTGCGCGAAAGCGGCCGCTACCTCCTGGTGGGGAGGGAAGAGGCGGGGCGGCCCGATCCGGTCCAGGCCGCCTGGCTCTATGCGCAGATGGTGCGCTGGGGGCAGACGGCGCTCGGTCCGGAGGGCGTCAAGACGGCGATGGCCGTGTTCAGGCCCGACCTCTACGATGCGGCCCTCGGCCGCCGGCCGCCCGAGCAGGCCCCCGCCGCGTTCGGGGCGTTCGCCGGGCCCCTCTTCGATCCCGACAACATCCGGGGGCATCTCGAGGCCTTCGAGGTCGGGCGTTGGAACGTCTGATTCGGGGTTGCACCTTTTTAGGGCAATCCATTTCATTGCCCAAAGTTTGATCGAGCTGCCCGAATTTCGTGAAAGCTCGCCACCCGGGAATTCTCGGGCTGGCACCTAATCATCTGAAATAGCGATATTTTTCATTTTGGCCAAGCTGGCACGCAACTTGAATGTTGCAGTGCGGCCAGCTTGTCACAGGTGCCTGCTGAGCCGAGTCCCGCAGCAACGAAGCTGATCGGACCGTCGGGTAACGAAGCCGGCTTTTAAGGGCCAGCCCAGTTCCTCGCGGGTCGCGCCAATGTCCGTCGATGCCACCCAGGTGGCCGCAGGAGCTTCGTTACCGACCATGAAAATCGATACGCTCGCAGTCGACTTTACCGACGAGCAGAAACGCTATCTCGAAGGTTTTACGACCGGTCTGCAGATCAGCCGGGTCGGTCGTGGTCTCGGCGGTGGAGGCGGCGCCGGCAAGCCGAACGCCGAGCCTGTTGGCCCCGATGCCGTGCACATCAAGGCGCAGGACAAGGTGATCGCGTCGGGCAAGAAGCTCGCCGACCAGGAGAAGTTCAAGCGCGACGAGCATCCCTTCGATGCCTATCCGCGGCTGCGCCAGCAGGCGCACGACAATACGCCGCCGAGCCCGGCGGACAATTTCCGCTGGCGCTATTACGGCATCTTCTATGTCGCGCCGACGCAGGACTCCTACATGAGCCGCCTGCGGATTCCGAACGGCATCATGAAGCACTGGCAGATGTCGGGTCTTGCCGATCTCGCCGACGAGCTCTGCGGTCCCTACAGCCACGTCACGACGCGCGCCAATCTCCAGCTTCGCGAGATTCCGCCGAAGAATGCCGTGAAGCTGATCGAGGGCATCCAGGACCTCGGCCTGTGTTCGCGCGGCTCCGGCGCCGACAACATCCGCAACGTCACGGGCACGCCGACGGCCGGCATCGATCCGCAGGAAATCATCGACACGCGGCCCTATGCGCGCGAATGGCACTACCACATCCTCAACGATCGCTCGCTCTACGGCTTGCCGCGCAAGTTCAACGTCGCCTTCGACGGCGCCGGCAGGATCGCGGTGCTCGAGGAGACCAACGACATCGCCTTCACGGCGTATGAGGTGAAGGAAGGCTTCGGCGTCGAGCCCGGAATCTGGTTCCGCCTCGGCCTCGGCGGCATCACCGGCCACAAGGACTTTGCAAAATATTCCGGCATCATCGTCAAGCCGGAGCAGGCGACGGCCGTCGCCGACGCCATCGTGCGCGTGTTCATCGACCATGGCGACCGCACCAACCGGAACAAGGCGCGGCTGAAATATGTGCTCGACGCCATGGGCCATGACGGCTTTCTCAAGCTCGTCGAGGAACGGCTGAAGACGCCGTTCACGCGCGTGCCGGAAGAGGCGTTCGCGCCTCGGCCCGCGGCGGACCGCATGGCGCATGTCGGCGTGCACAAGCAGAAACAGGACGGCCTCAACTGGATCGGAGTCTCGCTGCCGCTCGGCAAGCTCACCTGTGACCAGATGCGGGGCCTCGCCAAGATTTCGCGAGACCTCGGCGACGGCGAGATCCGCCTGACGGTCTGGCAGAACCTGCTGATATCGGGGGTGCGCGACGAGAACGTCGCGCTTGCCATCGCCGCCATCAAGCAGATCGGGCTCGCGGTCGAGGTCTCGCACATCCGTGCCGGCCTGATCGCCTGCACCGGCAATGCCGGCTGCCGTTTCGCGGCGTCCAACACCAAACGCAGCGCGGCCGAGATCGGTGATTGGTGCGAGCCGCGCGTCGCCATGGACAAGCCGGTCAACATCCATGTCACCGGCTGCCACCATTCCTGCGCACAGCATTACATCAGCGACATCGGCCTGATCGGGGCGCGCGTGCCGGTGAATGAGGACGACACGGTCGAGGGCTATCACCTCTTCACCGGGGGCGGGTTCGGCCCCGACGCCGACGTCGGGCAGGAGGTCTATCACGACCTCAAGGCCGAGGATGCGCCGAAGACGGTCGAAGGGCTGCTCAAGGCCTACATCGCCCATCGCTCGTCGCCCGATGAAACCTTCCTGTCCTTTGCGCGCCGCCACGACGGCGAGACGCTGCGCAAGCTTGCCGATGCACAGGTGTCCGCATGAACCAGATCACGCCTCCGCCGAAACTCGATATCATTCCCGCCAGCGCGCCGTTCTCCGATGCGCAGCGCTCCTGGCTGAACGGCTTCTTTGCCGGGTTGCTGTCGCCGGATGTCGCCGCGCCGCTGTCGGCGGAGCAGGGCACCGCCGTCATGCAAGGCGCAGCCGGCGACGGTGACGACGGCGAGGCGCCCTGGCACGACCAGACCATGCCGATCGCCGACCGGATGAAGCTTGCGGAGGGCCGTCCCGTCCGCCGCAAGATGATGGCGGCGATGGCGCAGCAGGATTGCGGGCAGTGCGGCTACAATTGCCACGACTATTCGGAAGCGATCGCGGGCCGCAGCGAAGCCCGGCTCAACCTCTGCGTTCCCGGCGGCAAGGAAACCGCGCGGATGCTCAAGTCGCTGTACGAGGAGCTGGACAAGGCTCCGGCGGCCAAGGCGTCTGACAAGACGGACGCGGTGGCCGCGCCGGCCGTGACCGTGACGATCGCAGAGCCGGGCCGCTCGCGCGACAATCCGGTTGCCGCGACTTTCCTGTCGCGCCGTCTGCTCAACAAGGGCAAGTCCGAAAAGGAAACCTATCACGTCGAGTTCGATCTCTCCGAGAGCAAGCTCGACTACGTCGTCGGCGATAGCTTTGGCGTGTTCGCGCGCAACGAGGTCGGCCTCGTCGACCAGATCATCGCGCTGCTCGGCGCCTCCCACACCACCAAAGTCAACGGCAAGACGCTGCGCGAGGTGCTGATCGACGACGTCTCGCTGTCGCCGGCGCCCGACACGCTATTCGAGCTGATCTCCTTCATCACCGGCGGCGCGCAGCGCGAGAAGGCGCGGGCGCTGGCGCAGGGCGAGGATCCCGACGGCGATGCCGCCACGCTCGACGTCATGGCGGCGTTGCAGAAGTTCTCCGGCACGCGGCCGCATCCGGAGGCCTTCGTCGAGGCGCTCGAGCCGCTCCAACCGCGGCTCTATTCGATCTCGTCCTCGCACAATGCGACGCCCGGAAAGCTGTCGCTGACCGTCGATTCCGTGCGCTACGTCGTCGGCAAGCGCAAGCGCCTCGGTGTCGCCTCGACCTTCCTCGGTGAGCGCATCGGCGAAGGCGAGAATCTCAAGGTCTATGTGCAGAAGGCGCACGGTTTCGGCCTGCCGCAGGACCCGAAGACGCCTGTGATCATGATCGGCCCCGGCACCGGCATCGCGCCGTTCCGCGCCTTCCTGCTCGACCGCAAGGCCACCGGTGCGCCCGGCAAGAACTGGCTGTTCTTCGGCCATCAGCGCAGCGATTGCGACTTCTTCTACCAGGAGGAGCTCAACGCGATGAAGACCTCGGGTCTGCTGACGCGCATGTCGCTGGCCTGGTCTCGCGACGGCGAGAAGAAGTTCTACGTGCAGGACCGCATGCGCGAGGTCGGCCGCGAGGTGTGGACCTGGCTCGCCGAAGGCGCGCATCTCTACATCTGCGGCGATGCGAAGCGCATGGCCAAGGACGTCGAGCGCGCGCTGGTCGACATCGTCGCCCAGTTCGGCGCGCGTTCGACCGACGAAGCCGTCAGTTTCGTCGCCGAGCTCAAGAAGACCGGCCGCTTCCAGGCCGACGTGTACTAAGTCTAGCGTCACTCTACCGTCGTCCGAGCTGGTTCCAACTGGCTCGGATTTGAACGAATAAGATTCTCGGAACCTGTACCTGGAGAGAATTTACCTCTGCGATGCGGCCCTTTCGAAGGAGGCGCATCGCTTTTTCCTCCGGCATCTTGCCTCCCGCCCAGGTTGATCCCTCATAATCCCGCAAATGGGGCCTTGGAGATCGACCATGCGCGAACTATCGGCGGAAGCCAGGCTGCATTTCTATGCGCGCTCGCTCTCGCGGCGGACCGGGGCGAGCATGCATCATTTCGCGCTCTACAGCGCGTTTGCCGTGATCGCGGCGATCGTGTTCGGCACGTTGTCGATACACCCGTTCTAAGATCTTGCTCGGTCTCGTAGGGTGGGCAAAGCGAAGCGTGCCCACCGCCTGTGTCATCATGCAGAGATCGTGGGCACGGCGTTATGCGCCTTTGCCCACCCTACGGCACCGATTGTGCCTCACCCGCGCTTGAACGGCGCGACCTCGATCCCGGCATCCTTCAAGGCCTGACGCAAGGTCCGCGCGATCTCGACGGCGCCGTGGGTGTCGCCGTGGATGCACACCGTGTCCGTGCGCATCTTGATCACCTTGCCCGTCACCGAGACCACCGCGCCGTCCTGCACCATGCGCACCACACGGTCGGCGATGGCCTTGGCGTCGTGCAGCACCGCGCCCGGCTTCTTGCGCGAGACGAGGTTGCCGTCGTCCTCATAGGCGCGGTCGGCGAACACCTCGTGCACCATCGGCAGATTGGCGTCTTCGCCGGCCTTCACCAGCTTCGAATTGGCGAGCACGACGAAGATCAGGCTGGGGTCGACCGCCCGGATGCCGGCGGCGATCGCCTTGGCGGTCATGTCGTCCTCGCAGGCGACGTTGGAGAGCGCGCCATGCGCCTTCACATGGGTGACCTTGTGGCCGGCCGCGGTCGCGATCGCCTGCAACGCGCCGATCTGGTAGGCGACGAGGTTCTCGATCTCGGACGCCTTCAGGCCCGCGATCGGATGGCGGCCGAAACCGTGCAGGTCGCGATATCCGGGATGGGCGCCGACCGAGACGCCGCGCGCCTTCGCCAATTCCACCGTCCGGCGCATGATGTCGGGGTCGCCGGCATGGAAGCCGCAGGCGACGTTGACCGAGCTTGCCAGCTCGATCATCGCGGGGTCGTTGCCCATCTCCCACGCGCCAAAACCTTCGCCGAGGTCGCAATTGAGATCGATCGTCTTCATGGGTTGCTCTCCGCCTCTGGTCGTCGTGTCGTTTATGGCTCCGCCGTCACCTGCCAGGTTCCGGCATCCATGGCGCTCACAGCATAGCCCGCGACGTTGGCATCGCTGAGCGCCTCGATGTTGAGCGCGACGGTGTCGGCAGAGCGCAGACGGTCGGGCAGGTTGCGGATCAGTTGCGCGAACTTCTTCGCCTCGTCCTGCGCCTCGGCCATGCTGACCGCCCTGAAGCGGAACGCGGTTCCCGCCGAGGTCTGGGCGAGGCGGCCGACATCGGCCGTGATCACGGTTGCGATCTTCGGATAGCCGCCGGAGGTGCCGCGGTCCATCATCAGCGCGATCGGCGAGCCGTTGCCGGGCACCTGGATGCTGCCGTTGACGGTGCCGTCGGAGACGATGTTGTGGCCGTGCAGATGCTTGATGGCGGGGCCCTCGAGGCGGTAGCCCATGCGATCTGACGTGGCCGAGATCTTCCACTCGCTGCCCAGGAACAGCGCCTTGTTGGCGTCGTCGAACTCGTCGTCCTGCGGACCCAGCACGACGCGGATCGGACCGCTCATGGGCTTGGGCAGTTCGATGCGCAATTCGCCCGCACCGCTTGCAGCATCGACCGAAAATTCGTCGCCGGCCTGGAGCGGGCGCGGGTAGGGGCTGCCGAGGCCGGCGCGGGCATTCACCGCGAGACTGCCGAACACCATCTCGCCTTTGATGGCGCCTTCGATGGCGAGATACGTAAACGCACCGCCGCGGGCAAAGCCCAGCGTCAGCGTCTCGCCGTCCTTCAGCGTCACCGACGTGTCCATCGCGACCGGGTTTCCAGCGACGTCCGCATTGCGCGGCGCGCCTGAAATTGCGACACGCACGGCGCCATCGCGCGCGGTGAAGGCGGCGCCGAACGGGCCGATCTCCACAGCGGCTGCGAACGGCTCGTTGCAGACCAGCGTATTCGCCGCCGCCAGCGACAGCCGATCCATCGCACCGCTCACCGTCAGACCATAGCGCTGTGCGCCGTGGCGTCCGCCGTCCTGAACGGAGCTTGCCGGGCCGATGCTGGCGACGACGAGCCGGCTCATGCAAGCACCTGCTCGGCGACGATCTCTCCGGCTTCCGCAGCGTGGTCCAACTCCTCGAAGGTCTTGTAGTCGATGGGGAAGAACGTCACGCGGTCACCGGGTTCGGTGAGGAAGGTCGGATTGCGGTGGAGCTGATAGGTTCTGACAGGCGTGCGGCCGAGCAGATGCCAGCCGCTCGGGGCCGCCAGGCACTGGATCCCGGCCTGGACGCCGCCGATCGAGATCGTGCCGGCGGGCGTGAGCAGCCGCGGATTTTGTCGGCGCGACATGTGCAGGGATTTGTCGAGGCCGCTGAGATAGGACCAGCCCGGCGTGAAGCCGATCATGGCGACCTTGTAGTCGCCGCCCGCATGCCGGGCGACGATGTCGTCGGGCGTGGTGCTCAGCGCCTTGGCGACATCCTCGAGGTCGATGCCATGCTCGCCGCCATAGGCGACGGGAATGCGCCAGCGCCGCGCCTTGGTCACCGGCGGCGGCGGCTGGATGGCGATCGGCAGCAGCTTTTCGCCGAGCGTGTCGAAACCGATCCTGCCGGGATCGTAGTGCACCAGCAGCGAGCGATAGGTCGGCACAGTCTCGGTGATGCCGTCGATAGGATTTGCTGCGAGCGCCTTGTCCAGCGCCAGAACGCGCTGGTTGGCGTCGTCGTCGATGGTGCGGCTGAACTCGACCGTGACGGCGCTGTCGCCACTGGGCAGAAGGCGGGGCGGGGGGAGCGTCGCGGCCATTGAGCTGTCGAAGAGCTGTCGAAATCGGGCTTTTGCAGGAGCGGGCTCGAAGTTCCGCCTCACCCCTGCTTCGCGTAAATGCGCCCGCAAGTCCAATAAATTAATGCAGGAGGCCACGATAAGGCTTTGTTATCGCGTCGCATAACAGCCCACCGGCCCTGCATTATTGATAGCCTCTTGGCCCTTGACGCAAAGCGCCCGGCTCGCAAGATGCGCCCGTTCTTTCCCGCCCATCCGGAGCTCGTCTGTTTCCATGTCGCTGTCCCCCGAAGCCCGCAAGATCCTCGCCGGCATCACCACTGCCACCATCACCACGGTCCTGCTGAAAAAGGGCCTGCGCAATGTGTGGATGCGGGGCGCGCGGCCGCTGCGCCCGGGCCTGCCGCGTCTGGTGGGCCCGGCCTTCACGCTGCGCTTCGTGCCGGCGCGCGAGGATCTGGCGACGCCGGAATCCTGGTCCTCGCCGATCTCGACCCGCACGGCGATCGAGGCGATGCCCGAGGGTTGCATCGCCGTGGTCGATGCCATGGGCATCACCGATGCCGGTATCTTCGGCGACATCCTTTGCGCCCGCATGATGAAGCGCGGCGTCACCGCGCTCGTCACCGACGGCGTCGTGCGTGACGTCGAGGGCGTGCTCGGCACCAACCTGCCGGTATGGTGCGACGGCTATGCCGCGCCGCCCTCCGTTGCCGGCCTCACCTTCGTCGGCTGGGGCGAGCCGATCGGCTGCGGCGGGGTTGCCGTTTTTCCGAACGACATCGTGGTCGCCGACCAGGACGGCTGCGTGCTGATCCCGCAGGCGATGCTCGAGCACGTGCTCAACGAGGGCGTCGAGCAGGAGCGGATGGAGGCCTGGATCGTCAACGAGGTGAACAACGGCGCCGTGCTGCCCGGCCTCTACCCCATGAACGCTGAGACCAAGGCGCGCTACGCCGCCAGCAAGAAGTAACGGAAGCGAGGACCCCCATGGAAATCACTGTTGCCGGCACGCGGCCGACCCGCCGCGCGCCCAAGGAAAACTTCACCGGCACCGTGTGGCAGGACCCCGTGATCATGGCGCCCGCGCCGGCACGGCTGAACTGCTCGCGCGTCGCGTTCGAGCCGGGGGCGCGCACCAACTGGCATCACCATCCGCTCGGGCAGACGCTCTACGTCATTTCCGGCGTCGGCCGCGTCCAGACCAAGGGCGGTCCTGTCAGGGAGATCCGTCCCGGCGACACCGTCTGGATCCCGCCGGGTGAGCTGCACTGGCACGGGGCCTCGCCGACCAACGGCATGTGCCACATCGCCATGCAGGAAGCGCTCGACGGCGTCTACTCGACATGGCTGGAGCCGGTGACCGACGCGGAGTATGGGGCGGCGGTCGGCTAAGGCATTCGTGTCCCGGACAAGACGCATCGCCCCAAGGCGATGCGTCGCCGATCCGGGACCCAGAACTGCCGAACGAGCAAGGAATCTGGGTCCCGGCTCGGCGCAGCAACGCTTCGCGCTGTTGCTTGTCCGGGACACAAGCCCTACATCCGTTCCGCCGTCCACGTGCCCCTGCACAGCGCACCGCGCCAGGTGCCGGAGCCCGAGGTGCCGCTGAGCCGGCCGAAGCCGACGGCGCGCTTGATGCCGGTGCTCAAGGTGACGTTGATGCTGCCGGCGTCCGCCACACGACCCGATGCCGTCACCGCGGCGCTGGTCGATCCGATCTGCCCATTGTTGATACCGATCGCGACGGTGGCGCCGTTGCCGCAGGTCTCGCTCGAGGACGAGATCCGCACGTTCCAGGCGCCGTCGAAGCTGGTCGATGCTGCACTTGCCTGTCCGCAGAGCAGGGCGATGGCCCAGATCGCGGCAAAGATACCCTTGCAAAGAAGTCGCATGACACGCCCCATTGGCTGAACCTGGGGGAGATCGTGTCACGAGACGGGACGGGCCGATGTGAGGGGTGTCACGGATGCGGTCGGACGGTCCAACGCGATCGTGTCCTAGCGTCGCCGCATCAGCCGGGCAGAGGCGTGAAAGCAGGCGTTCGCGCCATCACCTTGCTTTCGCGGTGCGATTGATCACGCGCGCCAGCGAGACGGCGGAGTTTGTATCGACCAGAGGGGCCTTGCCGACAGTCTTTCGCAAGGCGAACGCCTCGGACGCAAAGAGCTTGTCCGGATCATCAGGGGCGTCCTTGATGCCGGTGAGCAGGCGGATTTGCATCCCCTTCAGGAGCTCTGTCACGGCCGGTTTGGCGATTGTCTTGTCGTTGGGGTCGGTCAGGAGCGCGTCTTCCCAGCCGCGGTGAGCATTTTTCGGCGTCACGCGCTCCACGAGCTTGTCGTAGCTGGTCTGGTAGGCGCCGATGGCCACGAGCCGATCGTTTTCGGCGAGCTCAGGCGAAGTGATCACCTCGGAGCGCAGGGTCAGCATCTGTTCGTCCGCATGCTCCAGCTCCCGCTTCATGACGCTGCTTGCAACACCCAGCCAGTGTCGGTGAAATCCGAGCTGGGTGAGAGGATTGATCGTATCAGGCCCCTCAGGCAGCAGGCTGGCCGTGAACTCTATGGCCAGGAGGCAATAGTCCAAGCCGGACACGCGCTGGCCGTCCAGCAGCAATCTGTCGTCGGTCACCACCAGCCGCTTGGCAACCGCCTCGTCGAGATCGGAGCCGGCAACCAGGAGATAGCCGCTGCGGCCGAGCGCATTGCCGTCGGCATACGAGAACAAGGGGGTGACGATGTTGAGTCCGAACAGGCCGGAGACCCGGTCGTAGATCTTTTCAGCCACACGCAACCCGTCGGAAACACCCGGCGCGAGCCCGGTCTGTGTGGTCAGGTCGGCGGCCAATTGCAGGACCTGTTGCGCGACGTCGTGAAACGGAAGGCGGAACAGCCCGACGAACAGGGACAAATTGTCCTGCTTCATGGGCGCGCGCCTGACGGCGTAGATGTTCTTGAAGTCGACGTAACCTGGAGCGGCACCGGCCGCCTTCAGCTGAGCGGCGATCTCGTCATTGCTCAAGATCGTGGGTCGGCGCTGACGCCCGTCGCCGAAGCTGAACTCGGTGAGCACGACGCCGAGCGGAAGGAACGAGCTGAAGAACTTGCCGCCTTCTTGCAAGCCCATTTCGACCATACGCACACCGAAGTAGCTCGCTTCAGGCAGGAAGGTCTGTCCCGCTGTCATCGCATTGCCATCGCTCGACGCGACGTAACCGACATATGGGCGCCGCAACTCGCGGCTCGCCCAGTGCTCCACGACGTTCTTGAGTGTGGCCCAGACTGTCATGACATCCTTCCACTCCAAGCAGCTCACTGGCTGCTCACTGGCAGCGTGCTGCCCAATCGGTCGACTGCGCCAGCAAGATCGGCGAGAGCCAGATCGGGCTCTCTTCGTCGTAGTTCAGGCTTTCCCACGATGCGCGGCAGGCTTTGCGGAACGCGACGCAAACGGATCGCGTCTTGTGGAGCTCGTCATAGAACTCCCTGGCGAACTGCGGCGCGCGTTCGTCCTCGACATTCCAACGGAATCCCAAGGCGTAGGGGATTCCGTTCATCACCAGTTGCTGAACGCAGCCCTTCGAGATGCCACGGCAGGCCGAGAGGTAGACCAGCGTCGTCGCTGAAAGGCCGTCGGAGGCCGCCACCCTGTCGAGCTTCAAGCCGACCGCTTGCTCCGGTAGCAGTCCGGGAAGGACGAGCGTCGCGGTTTGCTGGCCATCGCTCCAAGCATGGCCGGCGTAGTGGAGAATGGTCGGCCGAAACGCGTCGAGCTGCTTCAGCAGGTAGGGGGCGGCCTCGCCCGGAGGGGCATCCGACAAGTTGACGATCTTCAAATCGAAACAGCCCGCGGCACCCAGCTGTTTCACATGCTCCAGTTCGATGTCGATATTGCCAAGCTTGTCGAACTTCTTGCCGGCGCAGATCGCGCTGTCGAGCTTCATATCCGGATGTTCGCCGATCTGTGAACGAACGAACATCAGTTTTGCGCCCGGTTTGATCCGCGCCCGCTCACTGGCCCTTCCGCGGACAAAGGATGGAATGCGCCGGACGATCGGCGCATAGAGCAGCACGAATGGCCCGTTTTCCTCCGAGAGATAACGTACACTCGCCTCGAAGGGCACCGAATAAAAGCCGGCATCGCTGATGACGAACCGGAACGACAGTCCCACCAGCCCGCCTGCCGACTTCTCGATCTGCGAGAACAGATGTTCGCCGATCGCTTTTACGACGAAGCTCTTGAACAAGCGGGTCCCGATGTCCCGCGTTTGGCCGAGCCAATTGTTCAGCGGCATCTCATCGCGCGCGTAGGTTTGAGCTGCAGATTTGAGGTCATCGAGATCGCTGATGGTGTTCCAGCGAAGCATCGGAGAGCCGTCTTCACCCGTTCCGAGCCGACATTCCACCTTGGCGCTATGGATTTCGATCTCGATCACGCGGAAGGCGCCCGGAATCGCATTCGTCTCGTCGGGATGCCCGGTAAGGATCGCAATGAACGGGCGCAAGATCCGATGCCGGTGCAGCTGCAGCGCGTCCATCGGCAGGATCAACGCATTGCCTGCTGCTCTGCACTCTTCCTCCAGGTCCGCGCAGGTCCCGAACGAGGGTGCGATGACCAGCACGGAGGTGTGGGGGTCCTGGGCCAAAACGACGGTGTTGAGGACGTGCTTCGCGCCGAGAGTCGTGCGTGTGTCGTATACGGCGCTGGGGTCGGTCGGCAGTCGGGCGTCGAGCACGAGCAATTCAGTCTCATTCGCGATGAGCCATTCGCTGGTCTGGTCCGGGGTCATCAGAGGCTTGTCGTACAGGTCCTCGAAGGCCACTCCTGCCGCGAGCAGATGTCCTCGCAGGGTTTCGAACATGCTTGGTTCGGCGGTGGCTATGGCAATCTTTGCTGTCATACCGGTGCCTCCTGCGCGCACAATGGCAGGTTGAACTCGAGTCCCGCGCCGTCCAACTCGACCAGAGTGCCGTCGTGCTGCTCGGCAGCCTTGCGTATCGCCTCGATCGCGATGCTGGCCATCTGCCGTGCCCGGTGCTGGCTCTGCTCGATCGGGTCCGCCGCCGACGGCGCCAGGGTGTCGACGCTCGTGGCAGGCAGGCGCATGGACACCGAGAGGTGATGCGGCGGCTGTTCCACGATCGTGACGGTCAATCTGTCGTTCGGCGTGATGCGCAACAGCAGGAGCGAGCTGAGGGCGGAGCGAAACGCAAAGCTCAACCTCTTCGTCCACCCCTTGACCCACAGAGGACGACGTGTCGCAATCTCGTCGATGAAGTGGATCGCGTCACGGTCTTCGACGGGGAGGCCCTCGACCTCGTGATAGAGCACGTCCACTACGTCTAATAGCTCGGGCACCTCCTGCGGCGTCTGCTGAACGGTAAGACGCTCGGACAGACGTTCGAAAGTCAGGTCGGCCCTCAGAAGGTGGTTGGCGGCCTGCTCAAGCAGGTCGGCGCAATTTCTCATGAGCTCTGGTTTGCTCAGGAGCGACTTGGCACCGCGCAGCAAGCCATCGGCCATCAACAGTGGGGCGCGGGTCTCGCGCGCAACGGCCGTGACAGTCTCCTCCAGATAGCCCCAGTCGCTCTCCCGGCTTTGGTCGGCAAGGCTGGTGAACAGCCAGAGTTGATGACCATAGTCGTCATTCAACGGCTCGCGATTCGCGAGAGTCGTCAGCTCGGTGCGAGGTGCGTCGCCGATCGTCAGGTGGATATGAAGACGGTGCTGGATCCCGCATTCCGACAGTTGCATGGAATCTTCGTTCCGGACGCCAAATGACGAGAGCTTCTTGTCACGCGCCTGGCCGAAGATGTTCTCCGCTGCACCATTCATGTGGCAGATCGTTCCAACGGCGTCGACGATGACGGCCGCCTGCTCGATTCTGTCCATGAGCGCGTGCTCGATCGCTTCGTGCCAGCGAGCCGCAAAGATCTGTTCGCAGTCGGCGGCGAGGCCACTCGCCGCGTCCCGATCAGGCCCGCGGAACGCGTTGAGCTCCGAAGATTCCATGTCCAGGATCAGTTCGATCTTGCCATTCACGAACAGGGGGACTGTCATGGCCGATCGTTGATCGGGTGCGGTCTTGATGAAGCCGTAGTTGTGCTCGGTATCGCTGATGTCAGGAACAACCAGAATGTCCCGCTCGGCCAGGCAACTGCCGAGCATGCCGCTGGACAGCTCCTGGGTGTATTCGGCCTTGCGGTCAGGTGCTTTCACGAGCAGGTTTCGGTCGTTCTTGACGTGCTCGGCGACCAGCACGAACTTGCTGCGGCGGCGATCGACCCGGAACACGCCGACATATTCCCAGCCCAGGCATTTCGTGGTGCCTGTAGCCAGCAGCTCAGCGATGGCGCGTGCGCTCGCGGCCTTGTTCAGATCGTCCTTGAGTTTGCGCAAGGCGCGTGCCTGGGCATGTTCCATGGCCGCGTCTGCGGCCTGCAATATCTCCTCGACGCCGAGATTTTGCAGCGTGCGCAGGTCCGAGGCGGTGTATTTGTGCTTGCGGGACAGCAGAGCCAGCGAGCTTCCAAACCGGCCTCCGGCTTTGCGGATCGGCAATACGATCATCGACTCGAATTCGTCGGCGATGATGGCCTTGCTCACCGGGTTGTCCATCTCCTCCGGATTGAGGCGCTCGACGAACGCGGCCAAATCGTTGTCCCACGTCTTGCCCTGCTCGAGCCAATCGATCACGCCGGGCGGCACCTTGAACCAACGCGTGCTCCACTCCCAGCTGGGTCTTGGAAAGACAGTGACCGCTCGCCAATAATCGCTGAGATCGTTGTAGACCCCGAACGTGCTCATTTCGAATGGGATGACCTTGCCGATGACCTGGAGCGTTGCCTCGATGATCTCTTGCGGATCATCGTGCTCGGCTAGAATTGTCTTGAGTTCGCGACGGGCGCGATCTTCGGCAAGAGGAGCGAACAGCACCAATAACCCGGCCGAGCTGTTCGGTGCTTCCATGTAGGGCGTTCCGCTAACCCTTGCCAGAACAGAACGACCGTCTTTCGGGCGGAGCCTGACGAAGCTCGAGAAGCCAGTCTGCTTGGTGATCCATTCGGCGAACGGGTTCGTCGCTCCCTCGTCCTCGGGTCCGAATACGAGGGAGAGGGACATCTCCTTGAGTTCTGATTCCGAGAAGCCCAGAACCTGCACCGCGCGCTCGTTCGCGAACCGGATCTTGCCTGTCAAGTCGGTGCGGAGCACGCCATCCTGCAAGGCATCGAGGCGGCTCTGTTCAGCGCTCTGGTCGAGAAGGAGTGCGTAATTGCCCGGCTTTCCATCTTCGTCGCGCAGCGGGCCGATCTCAACTCTGACCTGACGAACCGCTTCGTCGGTCTGGATGTCTGCGCGCAAACTCGTGTTGTGATTTGCCCGGAGGGCCATGCACACATCGGCTGCACGGGATCCGAACAACCCGGAGAAAGCCGCGCCGCGCCTGCCGGGAATGAGCTTGTCGAATGCCGCGTTCGAATAGACGATGCGGCCGTCGTTCGCCAGTTCGACGAAGGGAAGCTCGCTGTAATGTGCGGCTTCATCGAGCGCGTCATACCGATCCGACAATACGCTCAGCATGGTGTTTTGCGATTGCAGGATTTTGCCGACGGTGTGAGCGTCGAAACCAAACTCCGAAACCAGCATCCGCGCTTGCTCGTCGACCAGAGGCTGCAGCGCGGTCGTCAAGCTTGTCTGCCGACTTCGGAGCGCGCCGATCACATGGCGTCGTATGCTCTCCTCCGACATTAATAAGCCGGGGCCCCAGTCACCGGAGACCAGCGATGGCGTCGCACGGAGTTCCTCCATAACAACCTCGCTCGCTTACGCAACTAAAGGCGCCGAAAGGAGGTCGGGAATCGACTCGTTTCGGTCTACTCAATTTCGGCGAAATGGCGCCGACTGCGCGGTAAACAGGTCGCAAATAGTCTGGCTATCAATCCAGACTAGAAGCAACGACGGCGGGCAGAGTATGAAATGGTTCACAATGGGGGCATTTGAATCGAGCGGTCGTACGCACGAGGCCCCGGCTCTCATCGGCGGGGATAGCGACCACTATCCCCGCGATCGGATCATCGATTGCAGGTTGTGCAGCGAAAAAGCGTCAGCCTGGCTGCGCCATGTTGGCTCACGTGCAATCAGCGCCGCTCAATTCACCCGCGTCCAGGTCTGGCCGCCGCAGAACATGCCGCCGAAGGCGCAGCCCTGCACGCGCAGGCGGTCGGTGCCCTTCATCGCGATCGTGGAATCGTAGGTCGAGCCGGAGTTCGGATCGAGGATGCGGCCGGACCATTTCTGGTCCTTGCTGGGCTTCATGTTGATCAGAACCTGCTCGCCATTCTGGTTCGATTTGCCGTCGACCGAATAGCCGCAGAGATTGGTGCCGCATTGCTCGATGCGGACCTTGCCTTCCTTCTCCTCGGTGAGCCAGACGCCGAGCGGTGAATTGAGATCGCGCGTGGCCGCTGTTGCAGGAGCTGGTGGGGCGACGGCGGCGGCCTGAACGGGGGCAGGGGCCGGTGCGGGCGGCGGAGGCGGGGCCGCAGCCGGAGGTGCGGCAGCTACGGTCGGGGCCGGCGGCGGCGCGGCGGGCGCTGCCTGCTGCTGGACCGGTGCAGGGGCCGGAGGGGGCGCGGGCGGCGGCGACACGGCGGTCTCGGCCGGCGCATTGCTGGCGGTCGCGGCCGGAGGCGGAGCAGGCGGCGGGGGTGCTACGGCGGCGGGGGCAGGCGAAGGCGCCTGCGCGGCCGCTGGCGGCGGGGCGACCGGCGCAGGAGCGGGAGCTGGCTGAGCCGGCGTTTGCGGCTCGACGGTGGCTTGCTGCGGCGCCTGCTGGCCCGGACCCGTCTCGTTCTTCTTGGCCTTCTTGGCCTTGCCCTGGCCGGTGTTGTCGTACACGCCGGGAATCTGCACCGTGCCGCGGTCCGGATCGATGCGGATGGTGCGCCCGCCATATTCGAAAGTGTACTGGGCTTGAGCAGCTGTGCTCGCCAAAAGGAATGCGGCCGCGGCCAACAGCTTCCTCATTTCCATCTCCTGAGCAGATAGTCCCCGGACCGACGCTTACGCCCCGGTTCGATCTTCAAAAGTGATCTAGATCACTGTTCTCGGTATGAGTCGTGCGCGCGCCGACCTTGGTTCAATAACGCCGAACTCGGCCCGGAGTTGGGCGGGGCGGCCCCGCGCCAATGTGGCGCGCCCGACCGGCGAAAATTCAGCGCGCCGCGTCTACTTCCGCGGACAGCCCGCATTGGCGGCCTGGTGGGCGCGGGCAAGCGCTGCGTCGTTCGCCTTATCGGCATGAACATCGACCGAACCGACGAGGCAGGCCCTTGTGCCGCTGATCGCGAACACGGAGAGCTCCTGGAGCTCCTTCTCATCCTCGCCGACCTGTCGCCAGGTGCGGATCACCGCGGCCCTTGGCACGCCGGCTCGCATGATCCATTGCACCTTTTCGCCGAACGACTTGCCGGCGCCGCGCCATTGCGCGGTCGGCCCGGACACCTTCTCGATTGCGCTCCGAGGCGCAATCGTGACTGATACGATGTTGCCTTCGTCGGCAAAGCTCACCACGTAACCGGCCGGACCCGGGCAGGTCCACAGGCCGAGTTCATCTGTCGACTCGTCCTTGCAGGCCGGCCCTGTCGCGGGCATGAACTTCGTCTGCGCGAGCGCGCCGTGAGTCCCGCTGATCCCGAGCACGATTGCGACTGCCAATTCCCTTCGCATTGCTAGTCGAACCACGCTGCATAGATCTTCTTGTAGCTGCCGTCTTCCATGGAAATGTGCAGCCATTGGTCGACGAAGGCCTTCAGCGCCATGTCGCGCTGGAGCCAATAGGCCTTCTCGGAGAAGTCGAACGGTTTTTCGGGATGCACCGCGCAGAGCACGCCGGCGTGCTGCTTCTGCTGGTAGCGCGTCTCGGAGGCGTCCGTCATCATCAGATCGGCGTTGCCCTTGGCGATCTCGTCGAAGATCACGGTATTGTCGGAGAAGACGGTGATCTCGGCGTCCTTGATGTTGGCACGCGCAAAGCGCTCGTTGGTGCCGCCGGGATTGACGATCACGCGGGTGCCCTTCTTGTCGATGTCGGGAAGCGACTGGTACTTGCCGACGTCGGCGCAGCGCGTGATCGGCGTCTTGCCCTCGCGCATGATCGGCGTCGAGAAGAAGCCCTTTTTCTGCCGGTCGAACGTGACCGAGACGCCGCCCATGGCGACGTCGAACTGGTCGGCCTCGAAATCCTTCATCAGCTTCGGCCAGGCCGTCGGAACGAACTCGACCTTGACCCCGAGGGCCTTGCCGAGCGCCTCAGCCATGTCGACATCGAAGCCGCTGAACTGCTGCGTCGCCTTGTCCAGATAGGTGAAGGGCTTGTAGTCGCCGGTCATGCCGACGCGCAGGGTGCCGCGCTTGACGATCTCGTCGAGGCGCGAGGGCGCCTGCTGCGCTTGAGCCGAAAGGTTTGCCAGCAACGCCACGGCCGCAGCCGCCAAGATTCGAACAGCCATCCGAACGATCATCTCTTTTCCACCCCTGCGCGAGCTGTCATTGTGCAGCTCTTGAGGGGTGGATTTAGACCAGATGCCGGTCGCTGGCGAGATGGAATTGAAGGGAATTCTGACGTGACGATCTCGATGTACGAGGCCTCTGTCGGTCTCTTCGTCCCGCATTTGCGCAACCTGTCGGGACTGCTCGACAAGGGCGTGGCGTATGCGGAGGCCCGCAAGTTCAATCCGGCCGTTCTGCTCGGTATGCGGCTGGCCCCGAACATGTACGATCTGGCGCAGCAGGTCGGCGAGGCCTGCCGGCATGCGGTGGTCGCCCCGGCCTTGCTGGCGGAGCTCGAGCCGGTGGCGCTGCCGGCGCTGGAGCACGACATGGCCGGGCTCCAGGCGCGGATCGCAACCTCGATCGAGTTCATCGACAGCCTGCCGCGCGCGGAGATCGATGCCGCGGCGGAGCGGAATGTCTTCTTCAAGCTGAAGAACGGGACCGAGCTGCCCTTCACCGGGCGCGCGCTGCTGCTGACGTTCAGTGTCCCGCAGTTCTTCTTTCACGTCACGACCGCCTACGACCTGTTGCGGCACGCAGGTGTCGAGCTCGTGAAGAAGGATTTTTTGGGAAGGAAGTAGTTGGCGAGGCGCGATGTCACCTCTCCCCGTCGGGGAGAGGTGCACCGAGACCTGCGGCCGGAGCGTTAGGCTTCGCCCTTGCGCTCGTAATCGGCGAGCGAGCTGCGGCCGGCGATCTCGCTGCGCAGCTGCTCGAAGCGCCTGTTCGCCTCGTCCTGCTGGACGTCGACGAAATGTACCGCGGCCTCGCTGGTCATGGGGCCGCTGACCACGGGCGTGGATTGTTCGCCGATGGTCTCGTGGACGTAATACTGGCCGTCATCGCCGCGATGGACCGTCCATTTCAGGCGGATCGCCACCATGGGCCCGGGCCCGACCTTGCTGTAGCCGTCGGCATCGGTGTGCTCCGGCACCAGCGGCTGCTCTTCGACCATTGGATGCTCGTCGACTGACTGATGCTCGTCGACCGACGGATGCTCGTCGACAGCCGAATACTCATCGACGACCTGATGCTCGTCGGGGTCCACGTGCTCGCGCTCTCCGGCAACCACGATCTCCGTCTCGGTCTTGCGAATGACGAGGACGGGCTCGGGGTGCTCCAGGATGCTGGCGATGGTCGCCAGCGCGTGGTCGGTCGGGTCGATCTCTGACAAGGGTCCATCCTCCAGCTCGACGCGGCCGGCCAGTCTGTCCCACTGCCGCCGCGGCCGGACTTATTACGCGCGTTTGATTAAGGCTGAGTTGGGGCTCGATCTGCACCAAAATGGGACGCATTCTGGCCTTCCGAAGGCGGGTGGGCTAAGCATGATCCGGAAAAGTGCGCAGCGGTTTTCCGAAAAGATCATGCTCAAACAATAACTAAAGCGCGATGAGGATTCATCGCGCTTTGTCCGCCCGCCTTCGGCCTGTTCAGCCCAGCACGTCCTGATTGATGATGTTCTGCCGGATGGGATCGCCGTCCAGCACGCTCAGGATATTGCGCGCGGTCTGCTCGCTCATGCGGCTCACCGCCTCCACCGTGACGCCGGCGACGTGCGGGGCGATGATGACGTTGGGCAGCGCGAACAGCGCGTTGCTGACCGGCGGCGGCTCCACCTCGAACACGTCGATGCCGGCGCCGGCGAGCTTGCCGGAGACCAGGGCGTCGTACAGCGCGGCTTCCTTCACGATGCCGCCGCGCGCGGTGTTGATGAGATAGGATTTCGGCTTCATCCGGCGGATCCGCGCCGCATCGAACAGGCCGAAAGTTTCCGGCGTCTTCGGGCAGTGGATGGTGACGAAATCGGCGTGAGGCAGCGCGGCGTCGAGGTCAGCGACGGGTTCGCAGCCGGCAGCCTTGATCTCGGCGGCGGGCTTGTAGGGATCGTAGACCTGCACGGTCATTTCCATCGCCAGGCACCGCTTGGCGGTACGGCTGCCGATACGGCCGAAGCCGATGATCAGCACGGTCTTGCCGTAGAGATCGAACGGCAGCATGCCGAGCCGGTCGGCCCATTTGCCGTCCTTGACGCAGGCGTGCAACTCGTTCGCGCGCTTGGCCAGCGTCAGCATCATGAACAGCGCCTGCTCGGCGACCGAGGGCGAGTTGGCGCTGCCCGCGACCATCAGCGGTACCTTGCGGCGGGAGAGGGCGGGCACGTCGACGGCGTCGTAACCGACACCGATGCGGGTCACGACCTTCATGTCCTTGGACGCCTCGAGCTCGGTCTCGCCGAAGGCAGTCGCGCCGAGCGCCACGCCATGGACCGGCGCATGGCTCTTCAGCAAGGCCTCGAAATCCCTGGCCGAGATCAGGTTCGCAAACTCGACGAGCTCGATATCGTCCCGCTGGGTGAGGAGGGCGCGTGCTCCTTGCGACAAAGTTTGTGTAACGAAAATCTTCTTCTTGTTGGTCGCCATCGTCCCCTGCCTGCGCGAGTTTCTTGGACCGGCGTCACAACACGACGCCGGTCGCCTCGTTTAGCAGGTGCATGTTATTGAGGTCCATCGCCAAACGCATGGGTGCCCCGTCCTTGGCGCCGGCGTTGGGATCGACGCGGCCGCAGATCGGCGTGCCCTCGAGCCCGAAATAGACCAGGGTCTCCATTCCCATCGGCTCGGTGACGTCGAGCACGGTGTCGAAGCTCTCGACGCCCGGCCCCAGATGCGCATGCGACTCGGTGAGATGCTCGGGCCGCAGGCCGAGCAGCAGCTTGTCGGTGCGCGGCAGCGCGTTGTAGCGTGCCGCGCGGGCCGGCGGCAGCGCGAACGCGATGCGGTCGGTGAGCCGGATCTGGAGCGTGCCGCCGGCGTCCTCGAGCCGGCACGGGATGAAGTTCATGGCGGGCGAGCCGATGAAGCCGGCGACGAAGCGCGTGGCCGGCTTGTGGTAGAGCTCGTTCGGGGTGCCGATCTGCTCGATCTTGCCCTTGTTCATCACCACCACACGGTCGGCCAAGGTCATCGCCTCGACCTGGTCGTGGGTGACGTACACGGTCGTGGTGCGGACCTTCTGGTGCACCTTCTTGATCTCGATCCGCATCTGCACGCGCAGCTTGGCGTCGAGATTGGACAGCGGCTCGTCGAACAGAAAGACTTTCGGGTTGCGCACGATGGCCCGGCCCATCGCGACGCGCTGGCGCTGGCCGCCGGAGAGCTGCTTCGGCTTGCGGTCGATCAGGTCGGTGATGTCGAGGAGGCGGGCGGCTTCCGTCACCCGCGCCTTGATCTCGGCCTTGGGATAGTGCTTCAGGCGCAGCCCGAACGACATGTTCTCGGCGACCGTCATGTGCGGATAGAGCGCGTAGTTCTGGAACACCATCGCGATGTCGCGGTCCTTCGGCGGCACGTCGTTGACGACGTCGCCGTCGATCATAATGTCGCCGTCGCTGATGTCCTCGAGCCCCGCGATCATGCGCAGCGTCGTCGACTTGCCGCAGCCGGAAGGCCCGACCAGCACGATGAACTCATGGTCGGCGATATCGAGATCGATGCCGCGCACGGCTTCGACATCGTCGTAACGCTTAACTACCTTCCGCAAAGCAACGTCAGCCATGAGACATCAACCCTTTGTCGCGCCGGCGGTCAGGCCGGCAATGTAGTAGTCCATCAGGAAGGCATAGATGACCAGCGGCGGCGCAGCGCCGAGCAGCGCGCCGGTCATGATCTGTCCCCAGTTGAACACGTCGCCCTTGATCAGCGTGGTGGTGATGCCGACCGGCAGCACCAGTTGATCCACCGACGTCGTGAACACCAGGGGATAGAGGAACTGCGCCCAGGACACCGTGAAGGCGAAGATGGTGGCGGCGATCAGGCCGGGCAGCGCGACGGGAATGAAGATCCGCGTCAGCGTCTGGAGCCAGGAGGCGCCATCGATGAGGGCCGCCTCATCCAGCTCCTTCGGGATCGAGGCGAAATAGCCGATCATGATCCAGGTGCAGAATGGCACGGTCAGCGTCGGATAGATGAACACCAGCACGTACCATCTGTTGAGCAGCGTGATGCCGGTCAACTCCTGGACGCCCCCGAGCACCTTGAACAAGGGGATGAACAGAAGGCTGTCCGGAATCAGGTAGGTGAGGAAGACGCCGGTGGCCAGCGTCGCCGAGCCCCAGAACTTCATCCGGGCCAGCGCGAAGGCCGCGGGAATGCTGATCATCATGGTCACGATCACCACGATGATCGAAATTATCGACGAATTCCAGAAGAAGCGCAGAAACTGGTTCGAGCTCAACAGCTCGACATAGTTCGATAGCGTCGGGTGAAACACCCACCACGGGTTGGTCGCCGCCGAGATCTCCGCGCTGCTCTTGAGCGAGGTGATCAGCATGTAGACCGGCGGCGTCAGGAAGAAGATGGCGAACAGCACCAGAAAGAAATAGGACCAGCGCAGCGCCCAGACGCGGTCGCGGCTCATGCTGCCGTATTTGACCTTGCGGGACGGTCCGGCCTTGTCGATTGCGAGCGTGCTCATCAGGCTTCGTTTCCGCGTTTGTTGACATCGCGCAGGATGAAGATCGCAGCGACCGCCAGGATCGGCACCATGAACAGCGAGACGCAGGCGCCGAGCGGAATATCGCTGCTCTGGATGCCGACCTGGAACGCCCAGGTGGCGAACAGATGCGTCGTATCCAGCGGGCCGCCCGACGTCAGGATGCGCACGATGTCGAAATTGGCGAAGGTGACGATCAGCGAGAACAGGGTGGTGATGGCGATGATGTTGCGCATCATCGGCAAGGTGATGTGCCAGATCTTCTGCCACCAATTGGCGCCGTCGATCTCCGCGGCCTCGTACAACTGATCAGGCACGGATTTCAGCGCCGCCAGATACATGATGAGGAAGAACGGCGCGCCGTACCAAACGTTGACCAGGATGACGGAGAAGCGCGCCCAGAAGGTGTCCCCGAGCCAGGGAATCGGACCGACGCCGAAGAAGGACAGGGTGTAGTTGAAGGCGCTGTAGGAGGGATCGAACAGCCACAGCCAGGCCAGCGTGCTCATCGCCGGCGGAATCACCCAGGGCACCAGCAGCATGCCGCGCCATTTGCGCTGCTTCTTGCCCGGAATGTTGTGGACGAAATGCGCGACGATGAAACCGATCAGTGCCTTGAAGACCACCGCGGTGATGGCGAAGATGCAGGACTGCCGCACCACCATCCAGAACGTCTCGCGCTTGAACAGGAAGGTGAAGTTGCTGAGGCCGACGAACTTGGTCATCGCCTTGTTCAGCGTCGCGAGGTAAACCGAGTAGAAGGCGGGGTAGAGCACGAGCAGGGCGATCAGAAGGATCAGCGGCAGCGTCAGGAAGAACGCCACCGTCGATTTCCGCCCGAGCGCGTTGCGAAGGCTTGATCCCTTCCGCGCGCCCCTTGTACGGACGACGCGACCCTGCTCGACGATGACATCGGCCATCTCAGCTTCCTTAAGTCAGCGCTGTTGAGCCAGCTTCTTTGCAAACTGTCCAACCGCGAAGCCGGCCATTGGGGTCGGCTTCCCGGTCATGCGAATCCGATGACGGGATGCAGGCGGCTCACGCAGATGGCGTGAACCGCCCGGCGCACCCCGGCTAGCTCCGCATGAAGCCTTCGCACTCGCCCTCGGCCCAGGCGAGGGCCTGATCCATGGTCTCGCCGCGCGCAAAACGCAGCGCCATCTTGGTCAGCGTCGCCTGGAAATAGATCTGCTGCGCGATCTTGGGCGGTGCCGGGGAGGCCGCGATCGACAGCGTCTGATGCTTGTAGGGGTCGGGATAGTGAAACAGCGTTCCCTGCGGCGGTCCTTCCTCGGCCCATGTCTTGAGCTTGGTCATGTTGGCGTAGGCCGGCAGGTCGTAGCCGCCGCTGACCGCGACGAACTTCTCGATCGACGACGGCGAGGACATGTGAACGAGCAGGCTCTTGGCCGCCTCCTTGTTCTTGCCGAAGCTCCAGACACCCCAGAAGTAGGGCAGGTACGGTGCAAACCGGCCCTTCGGACCGGACGGGAAGCCGTGCGTCCAGCACTGCTCCGCAACCTGCGGCGCATCGCGCTTGGCGACGGCCCAGGCGCTCGGCGGATTGAGGATCATCGCGCCGCGGCCGGAGATCAGCCATTTGTTGTTCGACGCGTCGTCCCAGGACGGCGCATCCGGCGGCAGGAAGGCGATCAGCTTCTTGTAGAACTCCATGGCCTGGCGAACCTGATCGGTCTTCACCGTGATGTCGCCCTTGGCGTTGACGAGCTCGGCGCCGAACGACTGGAAGATCGCGCCGGCGGTGTCCACGCTGTCGGTGGTCTCGCCGAGACCGATGCCGAACGGAACGCCGGCCTTGTGGCAAGCCTCGGCTGCCTTCAGGAAGGTCTCCATGGTCCAGTTCTCGACCTTGGGCGGGCCGCCGGCCGGATACATCTCCTGCACGTCGATGCCGGCATGCTTCTTCATCAGGTCGATGCGGGAGCAGGGGCCCTTGATCTGGCTGCCGGGTGTCGCGGGCACTGCGAGCCATTTGCCGCCCGACTGACCGAGATATTTGACGGTGCCGTTCACCTCACCGTTCTGCTTGAGGAGCGGCTCCATGACGTCGTTGAGCGGCTCGAGATTCTCGGAATAGGCCTGCGGCCACCAGCTTGGCATCTGCAGGATGTCATGACCAGACTTGGCCTGGGCTTCGGCCGCAGCGGTCAGCTCGATCTTCTTGTTGTTGCTGGTGATGTAGTCGATGGAGACTTCGACCTTCTCCTTCGCGGCCCATTCATTGACGAGATCGGTCGAGGCCTTGTTAGCGCCCGGCACCCAATGGTCCCAGAAGCCGATCGAGAGCTTGCCGGCGGCGTAAGCGCCCCGGACATAGGGCGCTGTGATCAGCGCCGCGGAGGACATTGCAGTGGCAGCCACAAATTGACGTCGCGTCAGTGTCTTGCGTGACATCTCGTTTCCTCGCCTGGGTGTTTGTTGTTGGAGTTTCCTCTAAGACTTCTTTTCCGCGTTCTTGTTGTTGGATTTTCTTATTGATGCCGTCGGCCCAAGTTGAACAATTCACGCAGGCCGCAGCAAATTGGTAGCGCGATCAGATCATGATTGACCGCGTCTGTCGAGAAAGCCGAACGGCTCGCGCCTAGAACTAACGTTGCGTCCTCGAACGCGGCAGCGCTGTGCTGGTGGTGAGCTGCGATCGCTTGTTTTGCGACGCACACTTCGCGAGAACCGGCCTGGAACGATCCGTGCGCAATTACGCCGCAGTTTCGAATAAGCCTGCATAACCGCTTCGCGCGAAAGACTTTTCGGGCGTGGACAGCATTCGGCTGTGTCTGGACCGCGACGCGGCGGAAACGATAGAGTTGCAGCTGGCGGGTGACTCCGCCCCAACAGGCCAGTCAGATCGACGATGGAGACGAGAATGATCAACCGGGCGCCGTCTGTGCGGCTTCACATGCGGCGATGGCTCGCGCTGGGGGCCGTGCTTACGCTGCTGCTCGGTGCGGCCGCAGTGGCCCAAGCTCAAGGCTTGGTCAAAGGCGTTCAGGACGGCGCGGCGGCCGGAAACAAGGCGGCAGGTCCGGTTGGTGGCGTGCTCGGCGGTGCAATCGGCGGCGTGGTCGGCGTTTTCACCGGCGTGCTCGGAGTCGGCAACAACAATGGCAATCAGGCCCCGGCCGCCAAGGATACAGGCAAGGACGCCAAGCAACAGGGCGCGGCCAAGGACAAGGATGCCAAGGATAAGGATGCAAAGGGCGCCAAAGCAGGCAAGGGCGCCAAGGCGAGCAAGGAGGCCAAGAACGCACCGCAGGGCAAGGACAATAAGGATGTCACCGTCCTCACCCAGACCGGCGCGCCGCAGCAGACTGCCGAGCAGATCGTCGCCAACAGCGATTCCTATATCGAGCGGATCAAGACTCAGCTGAACCTTACGGCCGATCAGGAGAAGCACTGGTACGGCTTCTCGAGCGCAATGCACTACCTTGGGCATAATGGTGCAGAGCGGCTCAACTTGCGGGTTGCGCGCGCCAAGCGGGATCCGCCCGACGACATTATCGAGCAGATGCGCAACGAGGCGCAGTTCCTGATCGACCGCGCCGCCGACCAGCGCAATGTCGCCGACGCCGCCGAGCCGCTGTTTTCGAGCCTCGATGACAAGCAGAGGCAGGTCTTTATTCAGGAGATGGTGCGGCTGAGCCACGAGCGAGGATTGGATTGATCAAGTTGAATCGGATCGGGCGCGTGTGAATTAACGGCGCCCGCCACGAATTCGTGAATCTTCTCCGCAATTGAGTTATGATTAGTTTGGCAAGCTGACTGCGGGGTTGATATGGCGGACGGACTCTCCGTTTTCCTGGTCGAAGACGAGGCGTTGATCCGGATGATGATCGCCGACATGGTGGTGGAACTCGGCCACCACGTCGTCGCGGAAGCGGACAATGTCCGGGACGCGAGCGCGTTCGCCATGACCGCGCAATACGATATGGCTATCCTCGACATCAATCTGATGGGCGTTTACGTCGATCCCGTCGCCGATCTGATCGAACGTCGCGGAAAGCCGTTTATGTTCGCCACGGGGTACGGTCCGGAACTGCTGCCGTCCTTGCTCCGGCGCAGGCCGATCCTGCGCAAGCCGATCGCAATGGATCAGCTCAAGGCGATGATCGATTCCATGTTTCCGGGAGTCCCGGTCAAAGCGCCGCACTGAGTGACGGCAAGGCGCCGCACTGGTGACGGCGAAGACGCCGCACTGAGTGACGGCGAAGACGCCGCACTGAGATAGCCCAACGAAAATGGCCGCCCGTCAGGGGCGGCCATTTGGCGGTAGAATTTGTCGCGGTCTCACATCAGGCCGGCGCCGAGGTCGATGCCGTACGCCATCAGGCCGAACGAGGCGACCAGGCCCGTGCAGCAGAACAGCAAGATGGTCTTGAAGGACGAATCGGCGAAACGCGTTTCGACGACGGCCGGCATCGCGGCGATCGAAATCATGCTCATGTTCATTGCCCCCTTGTTGACCCTGAATTGCATCAGGTGAGGGAACCCTAGAGCAAAAAGTTTGACGTCGGATTGCGAGGCATCGTTAACGGAATCGCAAACAAATCTCGCGTTCGCAGCCGCCGTGATGGATTGCAAGTCTCAGTTGCGGCCGTTCTTCAGCACCCTGGCAATGGTGTGGGCCGTCATGGCCGCGCGGTCGGAAGCGCGCTGGGCAGCCAGCCGGTCTCGTGCCTTTTCCTCGATCAGAAGGTCGATCAGCGCCAGCCGCTTGTCTTCATCATCCGCCTCGCTCAGCAGGCGATGATAGCGGTGGTAGTCGAAACCCAAATCCTGCTTACGCATGTCACGCCCCCGCAACTACGCCACACACAAACACACGGCAGGATTGTTTCTCATCCGGAACACGCAGGCAAGCACGTTCCTTCGTGGAACCGCGCGTGCGCGGCAATCAGCTGTGTATTAATGGAACCATGAGCAGGGAGGACGACCGATTTCAGTTTGGATTGGAGTCGGCGAACATCTTCAGGCCGACGAAGCTCGCGTCTGGCTTGGTCACGAGCTTGGTCGGGATGTTGCGCAGATAGTCCTGGAAGCGTCCCTTGGCTTCAAAGCGCGCCCGGAACGCAGAGGCGAGCAGGAACTCGGGGAAGCGCGGCACGATTCCGCCGGCGACATAGACACCGCCGCGGGCACCGAACGTCACCGCGAGATTGCCGGCGACCGAGCCAAGGATGGCGCAAAACATCTCCAGCGTCGCGCGGCTGACGGGACAGGTGCCTTCCAGCGCGGCCTTGGTGATGGCGGCAGCGTCGCGGTGCGGCACCTGGGCGCCGTCAACATCAGCCAAGGCTTCGTAGAGGTTTTGCAGCCCGGAACCCGAGAGCGCGCCACGCTCGATGGAGACGTGGCCAAGGCGTCGGCGCAAGCACGCAATCACACGTTCCTCGCGCTCGTTCTCCGCCGGCAGGGTCGCATGTCCTGCTTCGGTGACGACGGCGAGGCGCGCGCCATGGCGTTCGACCAGACAGGAGACGCCAAAGCCGGTTCCGGGGCCGACCACCAGCCACGGCTCTCCGGGCAGGCCATCCTGTCCGCCGAGCGGGATCAGATCGGCAGGCCGTAAGGCGGGCAGGGACCAGGCCACCACCTCGAAATCGTTGAGCACATGGACGCTGTCGAAGCCGAGAGCCGGCTGCAGCTCGTTGCCGTCGATGACCCAGGGACTGTTGGTCATGACGCAGCGGTTGTTGGTGACGGGACCCGCCACGGCCAGCACGGCTCGTTGCGGCTGCTCGCCGCCGGACCGGCGCGCCAGCACGTCCGCGATGGCTTCCCGAACGGTCGGGAAGTCGGCGACCTTCACATAATCGATCGGTCCGGTCTGGTCGCCGTTGCCCAACTCGCCGCCCAGCTCGCCGTGGCCCAATTCGCTCCGGATCAGCGCGAAGCGCGCATTGGTGCCGCCGATATCGGCGAGAAGTATCTGTCCTGTCTTGCCGATATTCATGACTTCGTGGCCGCCGCCGCCTTGCGGCACGACAACCCTGTCCTCCAGTCCTTCGACCCGATCCGCGCAGTCACGGGCAGTGCGAGAATCCGCCCTTGGGTGCGCCTAGTCAACACGGACGAGGCCAAACCGTTGCATCATGGCGGTCTTCCCATGACCAATTCGCGCGGGGCTTCGCACGGCGCGGGCGGTTGCGAAGCTGTGCAGGAAGGCCGACACTCAGGGGACTTGCCCGGCGCCGGCGCGTCGGGCACATCGAATGAGACCAGCGATGAAGATTTCCGACCGCGACGTCCTGCTGGTGATCGACGTGCAGAACGATTTCTGCACCGGCGGGGCGCTTGCCGTTCCCGGCGGCGAGAAGGTCGTCCCTGCCATCAACCGAATCGCCCAAAAATTCGCCAATGTGGTGCTGACCCAGGACTGGCATCCGCGCGACCACGTCTCGTTCGCGCCGAACCATGCGGGCAAGCAGCCGTTCCAGGCCATCGAGCTCGACTACGGCACCCAAGTGCTCTGGCCGGCGCACTGCGTGCAGGGTACCTCGGGTGCGGAGTTCCATCGCGATCTCGACGTGGTCAGGGCGAGCCTCGTGGTGCGCAAGGGCTTTCGCCGTGGCATCGATTCCTATTCGGCGCTGTTCGAGAACGACAAGCGGACGCCGACGGGCCTGCTTGGATATTTGCGCGAACGCGAGCTGAAGACCGTGTTCGTCGCCGGCCTCGCACTGGATTTCTGCGTTCGCTTCTCGGCGGAGGATGCCCGCAAGGCAGGGTTCGAGGTCGCTGTCATCGAGGACGCCTGCCGCGGCATCGATCTCGACGGCTCGGTCGCCGCGGCCCATCGGAGTTTTCGCGACCTCGGCATCTCCATCGTGAGCCTCGAGGCGTTCCTGTGACAATCGTGAGATAGCCATGGTGAAGCAGGCCGGCAACCAGAGCGGCGCGCAGGGGCCCGTCCCGGACGACCCGCTGATGTGGTCGTTTGCAGCGGCGCGCCTTGCCATGGACAGCTGCTTCTGGTGGCTGGAGCGCGGTCCGGCGGAGCAGGGCGATAGCACTCTGCCCTGGACGACGCCGAGCACCGTCGCGCTGGAGCTCGCGACCATGCGCCTGCGCGATTGCTCGCAGACGCGATCCGGCCAGCCGGCGCTGGTCTGCGCGCCCTATGCGCTGCATCGGGCCCTTGTCGCCGATTTCGCCCCCGGCCACAGCGTGGTGCAGTCCCTGCAGACCGGCGGCATCGACCGGGTCTATCTCACCGACTGGCGGTCGGCGACGCCGGATATGCGCTATCTCTCGATCGACAGCTATCTCGGCGATCTCAACGTCGCTATCGACGAGATCGGCGCGCCGGTCGATCTGGTTGGCTTGTGCCAGGGCGGCTGGCTGTCACTGCTCTATGCGGCGCGCTTTCCGGCCAAGGTGCGGCGACTGGTGCTGGTCGGCGCTCCCGTGGATCTGTCGATTGAATCCTCGTTGTGCCGGCTCACCCGCAACGCGCCCGAGATGGTCTACGACCAGCTCGTCGCACGCGGCGGCGGCAATGTCCGCGGCGAGGAGATGCTGCGCTTCTGGTCCAAGGCGCCGGACCGCGACGACATCGTAACGGCGTTGCAGAGAGACCTGTCGGACGAGGAGGGCGCGGCGCTGCTCGCGCGGTTCGACCGCTGGAACGCCGAGACGCTCGATCTGCCGGGCAAATATTATCTGGAGATCGTCAACCGGATTTTCCGGGAGAACCAGATTGCTAGCAGCAGTTTCGTCGCTCTTGGCCGCACGATCGATCCAAAGGACGTCAAGGCGCCCGTCTTCCTGCTGGCCGGGCTCGACGACGAGGTCGTGCCGGCTGCGCAAGCGCTCGCCACCGCCGGTCTCCTCGGCACGCCGCCGGCCTTCATTGCGGCGGCGTCCGAGCCGAGCAATCACCTCGGCCTGTTCATGGGCGCGCGCACCCACGCGCACGCCTGGCCGCGGATCGCCACGTGGCTGCGCGACGATCTGTCCGGCGTGCTGGCCCGCAGCGCCTGAGCTAGCCAAGGTACCGGGCAGACCAAGGCGCTGGGCAGATGGCGCTGGGCAGACCACGACGCAAATCCGTTATGCATGACGGCGGATGGCCTGCACGGGACCGGGTCGATGGGCTACATAGGGTCTGGAGCTGACGGCTTCGGCAGCGAAGAGATTAAGGGTACTGCGCTCGATGACTTTCCACTCGATCTACGCCCACGGATTTGCGCGCGTGGCGGCCTGTGTCACCACGTCCCATGTCGCCGATCCCTCGGCCAACGCGAAGGCCGTGCTGGCGGCGGCCAAAGCCTGCCATGAGCAGTCAGTGGCGGTCGCGGTGTTTCCCGAGCTGTGCCTGTCCGGCTATGCGATCGAAGACCTGGTCAAGCAGGATCCGCTGCTCGATGCGGTCGAGCGCGGCCTCGTAGGCCTCGTCGAGGCCTCCGCGGGACTGATGACGGTCCTGATCGTCGGAGCGCCGCTGCGCTTTGGTCATCGCATCTGCAATTGTGCCGTCGTCATTCACCGCGGCAACATCCTCGGCGTGGTGCCGAAGACGTACCTGCCGACCTACCGCGAATTCTACGAAGGGCGGCATTTCGCCTCCGGCGCCGGCATGGTCGGAGAGACGATCGCGTTCGGCGGGCTGCATGCGCCGTTCGGCGTTGACCTCTTGTTTGCGGCCGAGGACGTTCCGGGCCTCACCATCGGCGTCGAGATCTGCGAGGACATGTGGATTCCGGTGACGCCGGCCTCGGAGCTGGCGCTTGCGGGCGCGAGCGTGCTGATCAATCTCTCGGGCAGCCCGATCACGATCGGCCGGGCGCGCTCGCGCGCGCTTCTGTGCCAATCGACATCGGCGCGCTGCCTCGCGGCGTACGTCTATTCGGCCGCTGGGGCCGGGGAATCGACCACGGATCTTTCCTGGGACGGCCAGACCTCGATCTATGAGAACGGCGTGCTGCTGGCCGCGGGCGAGCGGTTCCGCCAGGGCGGCCAGATCACGCTGGCCGACGTCGATCTCGATCTTCTCAGGCAGGAACGTGCCTCGATGGGGACGTTCGACGACAACCGCCGGCAGCGCGAGGCATTTTTCCGCAAGGTGACATTTGCCCTGAAGCCGCCGGCCGCCGACATCGGCTTCCTGCGCAAGGTCGAGCGCTTTCCGTTCGTGCCGAGCGACGAAAGCCTGCTCGAGCAGGATTGCTACGAGGCCTACAACATCCAGGTCGCCGGCCTCGTGCAGCGCATGCGCGCCACCGGCACCAAGCGCGTCGTGATCGGCGTCTCGGGCGGACTTGATTCCACCCATGCACTGATCGTCGCCGCCAAGGCGGTCGACCTGCTCGGCCTGCCGCGCGAGAACATCCTGGCCTACACCATGCCCGGCTTTGCCACCGGCAGTGAAAGCAAGAGCCATGCATTGGCGCTGATGCAGGCGTTGCAGACGAGTTGGCAGGAGCTCGATATCCGCACCACCGCGACGCAGATGCTGAAGGATATCGGCCATCCCTTCGGCAACGGCCAGAAGGTCTACGATGTCACCTTCGAGAACGTGCAGGCGGGCCTGCGTACGGATTACCTGTTCCGGCTCGCCAACCATCACGGCGGCATCGTCATCGGAACCGGCGATCTCTCCGAGCTCGCGCTCGGCTGGTGCACCTATGGCGTCGGCGACCAGATGGCACATTACAACGTCAATGCCGGCGTGCCGAAGACACTGATCCAGCACCTGATCCGCTGGGTGATCTCATCGAAGCAGTTCAGCGACGACGTCAACCGGACGCTTGGCTCGATCCTGGCCGCCGAAATCTCGCCCGAGCTGGTGCCGGTCGAGCCCGGCCAGAAGCCGCAGAGCACCGAAGCATCCGTCGGCCCTTACGAGCTGCAGGATTTCAACCTGTTCTACACGCTGCGGTTCGGCATGCGTCCGTCCAAGATCGCCTTCATGGCGCAGCACGCGTGGAAGGATGTCGCCAAGGGCGAATGGCCGCCGGCGTTCCCGAGCGACCGGCGCAAGGCCTATGATCTCAAGGACATCCGCCGCTGGCTCGAGGTGTTCCTGCGCCGCTTCTTCGCCTTCAGCCAGTTCAAGCGCTCGGCGATGCCGAACGGCCCGAAGGTCTCGGCGGGCGGCTCGTTGTCGCCCCGCGGCGATTGGCGCGCGCCGTCGGATTCGAGCGCGGCGGCCTGGCTCGAGGATCTCGAGCGGAACGTGCCGAACTGATCGAGGCGGCGGATCGTTGGGGAGATGATCTGATGTCGGCAGGGGATGGAGCGGAAGCGGAAGAGGCCAGGGTCGTCAACGGCCTCTACATCTTCGACATCGAGATGCGCGACGGCAAGCGCGGGCAGGCGAGGGGCGTCGTCGTGCTGTGTGACGGACGCATCATGGGCGGCGACAGCTATTTCTACTACACCGGCACCTACACCTTCCGGAACGGCAAGTGGCGGGGCGACATGATCGTCAATCAGCACACCGAAGCGGTCGGCAGGACGCTTGCGTTCGGCGGCAGGGAGGTCACCTGCGGCTTCTCGGGCGACTACTCCGCCGGCGGCGCGGAGGTCGAAGGCATGGCGCTGGTCGGCAAGACCACCGTGACATTCACGGCCCGCCTCACATTGAAGGACGCGATGTAAATCCGCGTGATCGGCCCTCGTTCCTGCTCAGGAACCTTCGCACCCACAGAGCGTTCGCGTCTGTTATTGCGAATTGTCGAGGAGAGGGACCATGCGTCAACACCTGATGTTATCGACCGCGGCCGTCGGGCTCATGCTCGCGTCCGGCATCGCCTACGCCCAGGCGCCCGGTGAGCGCAGAGACGAGCCAAAACGGACCGAGGAACCGGCGAAGGGCGCCGCGCCGCAGCGCGGTGGTGCAGCTCAAGAACGCGTCCAAGAGCGCGCGCAGGGCGCCCAGGAGCGACTGCAGGGCGCCGGCCGCGAGGAGAAGGGCGGCGGCCGCCGTGCGGAGGAAGAGAAGGGACGACCGGGCACCGCCGCTGAACGCGGCCAGCCCAATGCGAAGGAGCAGGCCCAGGAGTCCCGCGAGCCATCGCGAGATCGCAACCGTGAAGCCGACACGGCGAAACAAGGTCGCGAGACCGGCAAGAGCAGCGCCGAGACGAAGCAGGACAAGTCTGCGCCGCAGAAATCAACGGCCGAGTCCGAAAAATCCAAGACCGGTCCGGCTGGCCAGCAGAACGAGCGCACGGGAGCTGCGGCCAACCAGAAAGAGCAGAACCAGCCTCCGCGCAATGCCGCCGAGCAACAGCCGGCGCAACAGAACAACCGGCCGGCCACCGCGACGGACACGAACCGCGCAGCTCCGACCAACAACGCGCAAACCGCGCCTTCCGGCACGCAAACCAATCAAGCCAATCAGACCACCCAGACCAACACGCAGGTTGGTCAGCAGACCAGCGTGACCACCGAGAAGCAGGTGCGGATGTCTGAAACGGTGAGCCGTGCGCGGTTGGCGCAGCCCGAGCGCAACCTGAACATCTCGATCCGGGTGGGCGAGACGATCCCGCCGCGCGTGCGTCTCTACCGGCTGCCGCCCGAGATCGTCACGATCGAGCCCCAATATCGGGATTACGAGTATTTCGCGACCGATGACGACGTCGTCATCGTCGAGCCGCGGACGCATCGCATCGTCAGCCAGGTGCCGCGCGATCCGTCGCGAGCCCGCGCGCAGATGGGCGGCACGGCCTCGTCGAACGTGGCAGCCGCTGGCAGCGCAACGAGCAATAGCGTGAATTGTCAGATCATGCGGCGCGATGCGTCGGGCAATGTCGCCCAGGCAGAGCCGTCAACTGTCGGCTCGACCGCGCGCACGGATTCGCTGAGCGTGACGGTTCAGATGCCGGATGGCAGCTCGTCCACACCGGTCGCCCTTGGGGCGGCCGCCGGCAATATCGTGGTCGCGACGCAAGGGCAGGGCGACTGCACGGTGACGATCGAGCCGCAGACTCGCTGATCGAAAGACGACGCTGAAACGACAACGCGCCGCCCGGATGCCCCAAGGACGGCGCGTTGCTGCGTTCAATCTGAAAGTTTCGAGGTCCGGAGTGCCTAGGAGTCCGGACCTCGTCACCTTGCCCCAGCCTTCAATCCCCCGCCCCATGTGGTCCCCCAACCCCATGTAGCGCGATCAGAGGGTGATGCCCGTGGAAATGGCCGCCGATCGATGCACGCGATGTACGTGACATCGCGATAGGATTCCATTCCGGATCACTACGGACATAGATACCGCTTGCCATGTGCCCGTTCTGCATCGGTGGTCTGATGGCTGTTGCCTGTCCGCGGCACGCGATCGGCAGGATGTCCACATCTCCTCGGCGCCGCGCAACCTCGATTTCACGGGCCTGTCATTGAACTGGTCTAGCGCTGCTCCCGTCATCGCTGACGGCGAAGGAGCAAGCCATGTCGAAGCCGGTGCTGGGCGCCGCATTGTCCATCAAATCGATCCCCGCGCATCGCGACTGGCTTCTCGATCGGCAGCGCGATCTCGAAATCCAGGATTTCTTCCGCGCCGATCTTCTCGACAGCGATTGGCGCAGCACGGCGGGCGAGATCAAGCAGATGCTGTCGGGCCATACCGGCCGGCTCGGCATCCACGGTCCGTTCTGGGGCTTCAAGATCGACAGCCATGATCCCATGATCCGCCAGGCCGTGACCAAGCGCCTGCTCCAGGGCCTCGATGCCGCCGAGTTCCTCGGCGCGACGCAGATGGTGATCCATTCGCCGTTCACGACCTGGGATCACAACAATCTCGATCTCTATCCTGACAATCGCGGCAATCTCGTCGAACGCGTCAAGGCGACGCTCGCCGAGGTGATCGCCCGCGCCGAGACCATCGGCTGCGAGATCGTCATCGAGAACATCGAGGACAAGGATCCGCGCGACCGCGTCCGTCTCGCCAGGGCGCTCGAAAGTGCCAAGGTCCGCGTCTCGCTCGACACCGGGCATGCCAACTACGCCCACATCTCCACCGGTGCGCCGCCGGTCGACTATTACGTCGAGACCGCCGGCGACATGCTGACCCATGTGCATCTCCAGGACACCGACGGCTTTGCCGACCGGCACTGGGCGCCGGGCGAAGGCAACATCCCCTGGGTCGCCGTGTTCCGCGCCCTGGGGCGGCTGAATTCCAACCCGCGGCTGATCCTCGAACTTCGCAACCACGACGACGTCCGCGCCGGCGCAGCCCATCTCGCCGCGCTCGGTCTCGCCGAATAACCGCATCATCTGGGGCTAGCGCCATGAGCAAATTCTCCCGTCGCACCATCCTGAAAACCGGCGGCGCCGCCGCAGGCACATTGCTGCTGCCGCGTTTTGCCATCGCGCAGGGCGACAACCGTCCGTCGGTGACGATCGCCGTGCAGAAGGTGACGAATGCGAACGTGCTCGATGTGCTGCGCGAGCAGTCCAATGTCGGCGAGCGCGTGTTCTTCTCCTCGATCTGGGAAGGCCTGATCTCCAAGAACTGGCGCGGCAACCTCGAGGCCGTGCCCGGCCTTGCCACCGAATGGCGCCGCATCGACGACCAGACCGTCGAGGTGAAGCTGCGCCAGGGCGTCAAGTTCCACAATGGCGACGAGCTCACCGCCGAAGACGTCGTCTTCACCTTCAGCCGCGAGCGCATGTTCGGCGAGACCGAAGCGAAGAGCCGCTCGACCATCCAGGCCTTCGAGAAGATCCCGACGCCGCGTCCGGGCAAGGAATTGCCGCCGGACGTGCCGGCCGTCGCCCGCCGCATCTGGCCGGACCTCGTGCGCGTCGATGCCGTCGATAAATACACCGTGCGCTTCTACAACGCGACGCCCGACGTCACGATCGAGGGCCGGCTGTCGCGCTACGGCTCCGACATCATGAACCGCCGCGCCTGGGACGAATCCGCGAGCTATCTCGACTGGGCGCGCAAGCCCGTGACGACCGGCCCCTATAGGGTCGTCGAGCTCAAGCCGGACGTGTCGCTGACGCTGGAAGCGCACGACGAATATTGGCGCGGCCGTCCGCCGCTCAAGCGCATCCGCTTCCTGGAAGTGCCGGAGGTTGCCAGCCGCATCAACGGACTCTTGTCGGGCGAATATCAGTTCGCCTGCGATATCCCGCCGGACCAGATCGCCGGCATCGAGAAGAATGCCGCGTTCGAAGTGCAGGGCGGCACCATCCTCAACCACCGCCTGACCGTATTCGACAAGAACCACGCCCAGCTCGCCAATCCCTTGGTGCGCCGCGCCTTCACCCACGCGATCGACCGCCAGGCCATCGTCGACAGCCTGTGGGCCGGCCGCACCCGCGTGCCGAAGGGCCTGCAATGGGAATTCTACGGCGACATGTTCAACGCCGACTGGAGCGTGCCGGCCTACGATCCGAAGCTGGCGCAGGATCTGCTTAAGCAGGCCAATTACAAGGGCGATCCGGTTCCCTATCGCCTGCTCAACAATTACTACACCAACCAGGTCGCGACCGCGCAGGTGCTGGTGGAAATGTGGAAGTCGGTCGGCCTCAACGTCCAGATCGAGACCAAGGAGAACTGGTCGCAGATCATGGAGCGCGCGCCCACACGCGCCGTGCGCGATTGGTCGAACTCCGCCGCCTTCAACGATCCGGTCTCCTCGCTGGTCGCCCAGCACGGCCCGAACGGTCAGCAGCAGCAGATCGGCGAGTGGACCAATGTCGAGCTGAACAAGCTCTCGGAGTTCCTGGAGACCTCGACCGACCGTGCCGCCCGCAAGAAGGCGTTCCGCCGCATGCTGGAGATCGCCGAGCGCGAAGACCCCGCCTACACGGTGCTGCACCAGAACGCGACCTTCACGGCCAAGCCGAAGTCGATCAAGTGGAAGGCGTCACCGGCGTTCGCGATGGATTTCCGCGCCGGCAATTTCGAGGCGTGAGGTGTCGCCGCTGGTCAGCATTGCAGGCCTGAGCGTCGCCTTCAACGGCGTGCCGGTCCTGCGCGGTGTCGATCTCGCTCTTGGCAAGGGCGAGGCTCTCGGCCTCGTCGGCGAGTCCGGATCGGGCAAGTCGGTGACGTGGCTTGCCGCGCTCGGGCTGTTGCCGCGGCATGCCAAGGTCTCGGGCTCGGTGCGGCTCGACGGACGCGAGATCCTCGGCGCGCCGGCCGCCCAGCTCGACCAGGTCAGGGGCGGGCGCGTCGCCATGATCTTCCAGGATCCGGCGAGCGCGCTCAACCCGGTCTTGACCATCCGCAGGCAGCTCTGCGAAGCGCTGGCGCTGCATCGCGATCTCCAAGGCAACGCCGTGAAGGCGGAAGCGCGACGGCTGCTCGATCTCGTCGGCATTCCCGACGCGAGCCGGCGGCTGGAGGCCTATCCGCACGAATTCTCCGGCGGCCAGGTCCAGCGCATCATGATCGCGATGGCGCTCGCCGGAAATCCGGACCTCCTCGTCGCGGACGAGCCGACCACGGCGCTCGATGCCACCATCCAGGCCCAGATCCTGGAGCTGCTCTCGACGGTTCGCCGCGAGATGGGCATGGCGATGGTGCTGATCAGCCACGATCTCGGCGTCGTCGCGGAAAACTGCGATCGCGTCGCGGTGATGTATGCCGGCCGTATCGTCGAGCAGGCCCCCGCCAATCAGCTTTTTGCCGATCCCGTGCATCCCTATGCCCAGGGCCTGATCGGCGCATTGCCGCCGCTCGACGGACCACGCCGCCGTCTCACCGCCATTCCCGGCACCGTGCCCGATCCCGCGATGATGCCTGATGGCTGCGCCTTCGCGCCGCGCTGTACGCTGGCGTCCGAGCCGTGTAGCCGTGCCGCGCCGACCTTGGCGCCGATCGCGGACGGCCGCGCTGTTGCCTGCATCCGCGCCGAAGCTTCGCGCCGCGCGCTGCTCGGGATCGCGGCCGAATGAGCCCGCCGCTCGTCGAGGTGTCCGAAATCTCCCGCAGTTATTCGATGCGCTCCGGCATGTTCGGCCGCAGCACGGCGGTCCGTGCCGTCGACGGTGTGTCACTGACGATCCCTAAAGGCGAGACGCTCGGCCTCGTCGGCGAGTCCGGCTCGGGCAAGTCCACCACCGGGCGTATCGTGCTCGGCCTCGAGCCGCCCGATAGCGGCGAGGTGAGGTTCGATGGCAAGCCGATGGCGACGCCGGGCACGGCGGCCTGGCGCGCGCAGCGGGCACGCATGCAGATGATCTTCCAGGACCCGCTGGGCGCACTGGACCGGCGTTTGCCGGTCGCGGCGCAAATCCGAGAGCCCCTCGACATTCACGGCCTCGGCTCGCCCGACGCGCGCGAGGAGCGCGTCCGCGAATTGCTGCGCGCCGTCGAGCTGACGCCTGCGCATGGCGCGCGTTATCCGGGCGCACTGTCCGGAGGCCAGCGTCAGCGCATCGTGCTGGCGCGGGCGCTCGCCACAAAGCCCGATTTCCTGGTCTGCGACGAGCCGGTCAGCGCGCTCGACGTCTCGATCCAGGCGCAGGTGGTGAACCTGCTTTGCGATCTCCAGGCGCAGCTCTCGCTCACCTTGCTGTTCATCAGCCACGATCTGCGCGTCGTCAGGCAGATCAGCAATGTCGTCGCCGTGATGTATCTCGGCCGCATCGTCGAGATCGGCAGCGCGGACGATCTGTTCGCGGGCCCCGAGCATCCCTACACCCAGGCACTGGTTTCGGCCTCGCCGGCGCCGGGCCGCCGCAGCGCCGGCCGCATCGTGCTGGCAGGCGATCCGCCGAACCCAGCCGCGCGACCGCAAGGCTGCGCCTTCCATCCGCGCTGCCCGCGCGCGATCGCGCGCTGTGCGCGCGAGGCGCCGGCGCTCGCGGCCGTCGGCGGCAACAGGCAGGTCGCCTGTCATCTCGTCACCGGCGCCGAGACTCGGGACGCCGCGTGATGGGACGCTATTTCGCCATCCGCATCGGACGCGCGGCGCTGACGATCGTGCTCGTCGTCACCTTCGCCTTCGTGGTGCTGCGTCTCTCCGGCGATCCCGCGCTGATGATCCTGGGACCGGAAGCGCCGCCCGAGGTGCTCGCGGCGTTCCGCAAGGCCTGGGGTCTCGATGATCCCATCTGGTTTCAGTATCTCGATTATTTCGGCGCCATCGCGCGAGGAGAGCTCGGCCGCTCCATGCGCGACGGACGGCCCGCGATCGAGCTGGTGCTGGAGCGGATTCCGGCGACGCTGGCGCTGACCTTGCCGGCCTTCGCCTTCAAGGTCGCGCTCGGCGTTCCCGCCGGCATCTACGCCGCGCTGCATCGGGGCTCCGCAATCGACCGCGCCGTGATGATGACGGCGGTCGCCGGCTTCACCGTGCCGAGTTTTGTCCTTGCGCTGCTGCTGGTACTGGTTTTCGCCGTGCAGCTCGGCTGGCTGCCCTCGGGCGGGCAGGACAGTTGGCGCCACGCGATCCTTCCCATTGCGACGCTGAGCCTCGGCGGCGCCGCCGTGCTGGCGCGCTTCACCCGCAGCGCGATGCTGGAGGTGCTGGGCCAGCCCTATATCCGCACCGCCTCTGCCAAGGGCGTGCCGTGGCGCAGGGTGGTGACGTCGCATGCGCTGCCGAATGCGGCGATCCCGACCGTCACTATTTTGGGCTTCATGGTGGGCACGCTGATCGCGGGCGCCGTCGTGGTCGAGAGCGTGTTTGCCTGGCCGGGAGTAGGGCGGCTTCTCGTTGTTGCGGTTGCCAATCGCGACCTCGCCGTCGTGCAATGCATCCTGCTGCTGGTCGCGATGACCATGGTGACGTCCAACCTCATAGTCGACTTCCTCTACGGCTTCCTCGATCCGCGGCTGCGCGCGAAAGGGGCCCACGCATGACCGACGCGACGCTGAAGGACGCGGCCGTCCGCCGCATCGGCCTTCCGGCGATCCCGGTCTCGGTCGCGCTCGCGGTGACCTGGATCGTCGCGATGCTGGTCATTGCAGCCTTCGCCGAGAAGATCGCGCCCTACGGCTATACCCAGCTTGATCTGCGCAATCGGCTGGCCGCGCCCGGCAACGCCGCGCACTGGCTCGGCACCGACGAGCTCGGCCGGGACGTGCTGTCGCGGCTGCTCGTCTCCATCCGGATCTCGCTGCTGATCGCCTTCGGCGCGACCGCCATCTCGGCGGTGGTCGGCACCACGCTCGGCTTCCTTGCCGCGCATTTCCGCGGGGTGGTCGAGCAGCTCGTGCTGATGCTGACCGACTTCCAGGCCAGCATGCCCTTCCTGATCATGGCGCTCGCGGTGCTCGCCTTCTTCGGCAATTCGCTGCCGCTGCTGATAGGCCTGATGGGACTATTCGGCTGGGAGCGCTATGCCCGCATCGCCCGCGGCCTTGCCATCTCCGCCAATGCGCAAGGCTACGCCGCCGCGGTCCGCCAGTTAGGCGCAACGCCGCCCCGGATTTACCTCCGGCACATCCTGCCCAACATCGCCTCGACCCTGATCGTCTCGACCACCCTGGTCTTCCCCGAGGTGATCCTGATGGAGTCGGGCCTGTCCTTCCTTGGCCTGGGCGTGCAGCCGCCGATGACCAGCCTCGGCAACATGGTCGGCTACGGCCGCGAATATCTGACCCGGGCGCCCTGGATCATGCTGGCCCCGGCCACCACAATCGTCGTGACCACGCTGGCGGTGTCCGCCATCGGCGACTGGCTGCGCGACCGGCTCGATCCGACGCTGCAGTAGGACGTTCTCGTGTCCCGGACGCGCGAAGCGCGAGCCGGGACCCAGAAGGCCGAGCACTCGCTGCCACATGGGCCCCGGCTCTGCAGCGCACCGTCGAAGAGACGCTGCGCTGCGTCCGGGGCATGTGAGAGACCCCGCGCCGGGAGCAGGGGAGCCCTGTCCGCCCCAAGTTCCCGTTGCGCGCGTTCCCCGCGTGCGCTATCCGGCCACAAAGGCCTGAGGCGGCACCAGATTTTCCCGCCCGGCCGGTCAAACCGAGGACGGAAACCGCCATGCCAGCCTATCGCTCCCGCACCACCACCCACGGCCGCAACATGGCGGGTGCCCGCGGCCTCTGGCGCGCGACAGGCATGAAGGACGCCGATTTCGGCAAGCCGATCATCGCGGTCGTCAATTCCTTCACCCAATTCGTGCCCGGCCACGTCCATCTCAAGGACCTCGGCCAGCTCGTGGCCCGCGAGATCGAGCAGGCCGGCGGCGTCGCCAAGGAGTTCAACACCATCGCGGTCGACGACGGCATCGCGATGGGCCATGACGGCATGCTCTACAGCTTGCCGTCGCGCGAATTGATCGCCGACAGCGTCGAGTACATGGCCAACGCGCACTGCGCCGACGGCCTCGTCTGCATCTCCAACTGCGACAAGATCACGCCCGGCATGCTGATGGCCGCGCTGCGGCTCAACATTCCCGCCGTGTTCGTCTCGGGCGGCCCGATGGAGGCCGGCAAGGTCAAGCTGCAGGGCAAGACCAAGGCCGTCGACCTCATCGACGCCATGGTGGCCGCAGCCGATTCCAAGGTCAGCGACGACGACGTCAAGGTAATCGAGCGCTCGGCGTGCCCGACCTGTGGCTCCTGCTCGGGCATGTTCACCGCCAACTCGATGAACTGCCTGACCGAGGCACTGGGCCTGGCGCTGCCCGGCAACGGCACGGTCGTGGCAACCCATGCCGATCGCAAGCGCCTGTTCGTCGAGGCCGGCCACACCATCGTCGATCTCGTCCGTCGCTATTACGAGCAGGACGATGCTTCGGTGCTGCCGCGCAACGTCGCCAACTTCAAGGCGTTCGAGAACGCGATGACGCTCGACATCGCCATGGGCGGCTCGACCAACACCGTGCTGCATCTGCTCGCCGCCGCCCATGAAGGGCAGGTGGAATTCACCATGAAGGACATCGACCGGCTTTCTCGTCGTGTGCCCGTGCTGTGCAAGGTCGCGCCGTCGGTCGCCGACGTGCATGTCGAGGACGTGCATCGTGCCGGCGGCATCATGGGCATTCTGGGCGAGCTCGACCGCGCCGGCCTGATCGACACCTCGGTCTCGACGGTGCATGCGCCGACCATGAACGACGCGCTGGAACGCTGGGACATCAAGCGCTCCAAGAGCGAAGCGGTCCGCACCTTCTTCCGCGCTTCGCCCGGCGGCATCCCGACCCAGGTCGCCTTCAGCCAGGAGCGCCGCTACGACGAGCTCGATGCCGACCGCGAGAAGGGCGTGGTGCGCGACCTCGAGCACGCCTTCAGCAAGGATGGCGGCCTCGCCGTGCTCTACGGCAATCTCGCGCAGGATGGCTGCATCGTGAAGACCGCGGGTGTCGACGCCTCGATCCTGAAATTCTCCGGCCCCGCGCGCGTGTTCGAAAGTCAGGATGCGGCCGTCGAAGGCATCCTTGGCGGCAAGGTCGTCGCCGGCGAGATCGTGGTCATCATCTACGAAGGCCCGCGCGGCGGCCCCGGCATGCAGGAGATGCTCTATCCCACGAGCTACCTGAAATCGATGGGCCTCGGCAAAGCCTGCGCGCTCGTCACCGACGGCCGCTTCTCCGGCGGCTCGTCGGGCCTGTCGATCGGCCATCTGTCTCCGGAAGCCGCCGAGGGCGGCAACATCGGCCTGGTGCGCACCGGCGACCGCATCGCGATCGACATCCCGAACCGCAGCATCAGCCTAGAGGTCTCCGACGAGGAGCTCGCAAAGCGCCGCGCCGCGGAAGAGGCGAAGGGCGATGCCGCCTGGCAGCCGGCTGCGCGCAAGCGCAACGTCTCGACCGCGCTGCAGGCCTACGCCGCGCTCACCACCAGCGCCGCGCGCGGCGCCGTGCGCGAAGTGAAGCGGCGTCCGAAATAACGCCTCGCCCCGCTACAGACGGGAATCGAATCCTCCGGAGCGCTCGCGGTCCCCCGCGAGCGCGCAGATGCGCCGTTGCAGGACAGAGATGTGAAGCCGGGACGGGGGTCGCAAAGAAACGGCCCCCGCCTCCTGGGGTGTGGGCTATTGGGGGTGGAGGCGGGAGCCGCTTTGCGAAGTGGGCACCCGACGTGCGGGCTCGCCCGCCAGGCCCTGTGAATTTAGTGTATTTGTGCTCACTTTGCTATTTAATTTTTATTTATTTTCGTTGTTTTTTTATTTAATCGTGCAATCCTAAGAAAAATAGCCGAAATCCATTTTTCCGAATCCGGCCAGGCGGTCGCCGTATCCTCCGCAACAGTCCGGATGCCATTAGCGGAGTAAGCCATGAGTCAATCTCCATCGCTCGTGCCGCACATGACGACAGACCGGGACGTCTATCTCGTGCTCGATGATTTCGGCCGGCGGCTCGGCCGCGCCTGGTGTGAAACTGCCGAGGAGGACGCCAATCGGGCGACCCTGCTCAGACATCTCGTCGAGGGGCAATATCTCCATCCGGCACGTGTCGTGGCCTTCAATACCGCGGAAGGATGGTCACGAGATGCCACCGCAGAAATAGCGGACGAGCTGCGCCGCCGCTTTGTCGAATTCGAGGAGACAGATCCCTCGCTGCTGGAGTTTTTGGAAAGAGCGGCGAGGCGCTGAAGCTCGAGCTTGACGGAGGCGAATGAGCGCCTTTCGCGTTAATGCGCGTGGTCAATGAGTTCTTACCGGTCGACCGCGATTGGCCGTTCGCATTAAGGATGCCCCGACGAAGTTCGGCAGCCCTGGATTTTGCGGCGTATACTGCCTGCGACCTTCGCAAATCCATTTTTGGGCAACTGGGGCGCCACCGCAATGTCTCGTACTTTCGCTGTTGTTTTCTCCACCGCCGTCGCCGCGATTTCCATGACGGGCGCAGCCTCCGCCGGCTGCTACAATTGCTACGCACCGCCGCCGTGCCAGACCTGCTATCAGCAGCAATACGTCGCGCCGCAGTACCGCACCGTCGACGAGACGGTGATGGTCTCCCCGGGCTCCGTCGTCGCGCATCGCACGCCCGCGCAGTACCGCACCGTGATGGTCCCGCAGACCGTGATGGTCGCGCCGCCGAGCGTTCAGTACGAGCGCATCCCCCCGCAATACGCCACGCGCCAGCGCGTCCAGATGGTCTCGCCAGGGTATTCCTATTACGCCCCGGTGCAGATGGGATGCGCGTCCTGCGGGTACTGAGCTGACGCAGTCACGAAGAACATTCGCGCGGCGCTCCTCACGGGGCGCCGCTTTCTTTTGCGCGGTGTAAAGGGAGCGGATCTTTGAACCGGTAAGCCCATGTTGCCGAGCTACATGTATCAGAAGGCGGCAGTATTTTGCGCGAGCTTGAGGCGTCGTCCGAGAGCTTCTATCAGGTCAGCGTCAGTACCATATGGACCGTATCAGGTTCGCGGCGTTCTGCGCGTTCGAACCCAAATCTGCCAAGAACCCTGAGCATCGCGGCGTTGTCCGGCAGCACCTCCGCGGTCAGTTCCTTCAGCCTGGCTTCGCGGGCAAGGCTGATCAGGTGACGCAGCAGCAGTCCGCCGATGCCGCGTCCTTGCCAGGCGTCGATCACCATGAAGGCCGTCTCGGCGCAGCCCGGGCCGGCTGCGACATATCGCGCGCCGCCCACGATGGTGCTCCGACCTGCATTCGCCACACACGCGACCAGCGCCACATGGTTCTTGAAGTCGACTTCGACGAAATAGGCGCGCTCCTTCTCGGAGAAATGACGTTTTAGCATGAAGAAGCGGCGCTGGAGGGACTGTGTGCCCACCTCGCCAAGCGCGGCCAGCATGGCGGCCTCGTCATCTGGCCGGAGAGCACGGATCTCCACGGCCGTACCGTCGCGGAGCTGTTCGTTTCGCGCGTAATTTGCTGCATTCGACATGCGTTCGCGCCGCAATTGTTGAGCCGCTACGTGACCACGGCACCCGTCCCATCAGGCCGCCTTCAGTCCTTTGCCGGTTGATTTGGATCAAGCCTGCAGTCCCGGTCCGGCCGCTAGGCTTTCCGCATGGAGCCAATCAGCCGGGCGCAGGCCTCAGACCTTGAAGACACTTCGCCAACTTTTTTCCACCAGCGACGTCGTTCAGCTCGTGATCCGGCTCGGCTTGCTTGCACTGCTGATCCTGTGGACGCTCCTCATCATCCGTCCCTTCGTGCCGATCCTGACCTGGAGCGCGGTGCTTGCCGTGGCGTTCTATCCGGTCTTCAACTGGCTCGCGAAATGTCTGGGCGGCCGCCCGCGGACAGCGGCGGTGCTCCTCACCTTCACCATGCTCGGCATCGTCATCGGTCCGGCGGCCTGGCTCGGCCTCAGTGCGGTTGAGGGGGTCAGGGAGCTCGCAGGGCAACTCGGCAGCGGCGATCTCGTGCTGCAGGCGGCGCCGGAGCGGATCAAGGACTGGCCGCTGGTCGGGCCGCAGCTCTACGATCTCTGGAATCAGGCCTACACCAACATCCGCGCGGCCGTGCGCGAGGTTGCGCCATATCTGAAGCCGATTGCGGGCATGATGCTGTCATTCGCAGGCAGCGCCGGCCTCGGCACGCTGAAATTCCTGATGTCGGTGCTGGTCGCCGGATTTCTCTTTCCATATGGCCCGCAGCTCGTCAGTGCGATCCGCGGCTTCCTGTTCCGAATCGTGCCGGAACAGGGCGAACATTTCCTCGAGCTGGCGGCTGGGACCATCCGGGCGGTGTCGCAAGGCGTCATCGGCGTCGCCATTATTCAGGCGCTGCTCGCCGGCATCGGATTCAAGCTGGCGGTCATCCCGAGCGCGGGGCTGCTCGCCGTCATTGTTCTGCTGCTGTCGATCGTGCAGCTCGGTGCGGGGATAGTCCTCATTCCGGTCGTCATCTGGATCTGGATGGACAAGGACGTCACCACGGCGCTGCTCCTGACCGTATTCCTCGTCATAGTCGGTCTTCTCGACAACATCCTGAAGCCGCTGGTCATGGGACGGGGCCTCTCCACGCCGGCGCTGGTCATCCTGATCGGAGTGATCGGTGGCACGCTCGCGCATGGGATCATCGGTCTGTTCATCGGACCGATCATTCTCTCTGTCGCCTGGGAACTCACAGCGGCCTGGATCCGCATCGACTGGGCCGTACCGCCTGCGCAGCTTGTCCCTGACCGTTGACTTAAATCAACGTCTCGGCGATGGCGGCGCCGCTTGAATGCATTGCGCGACGACGAGGTCGAACATGGCGATTGAAAATTTGAAGCTCCCCGATGGCCCGCTGTCTGGGTTGGTCGCTTCGGCCGTGGAATACATGGTCGATGCAGGACAGCGCAGCGTCCTCTTTTTGGACATCATGCGCCAGCGCGGCGATCAGTATCGCGAGCATGTCGCGCAAACCGCGCCGCATGTCCTGCAGTATGCCGCTGAATTGATGACGGACGGCCGGAAGCTTGATGAGCCGGTCAACTATGCGCTGGTGCGCATCGTTCCGCCCAAGGACGTCGAAATCGACATGAGCCGGCGGCCATTCGTCGTGGTCGATCCGCGCGCCGGCCACGGTCCCGGAATCGGCGGCTTCAAGGCGGACAGCGAGATCGGCGTCGCGATGAGAGCGGGACATCCCTGCTACTTCATCGGGTTCCTGCCTGAGCCCATGCCCGGCCAGACCATCGAGCGCATCGCGCGGGCGGAAGCGAAATTCATCGAGACCGTCATCGACCGCCATCCGGAAGCGGACGGCAAGCCCTGCGTGATCGGCAATTGCCAGGCCGGCTGGGCCGTCATGATTTTGGCATCGTTGCGACCTGAGCTATTTGGCCCTCTTATCATCGCCGGCGCGCCGCTTGCCTATTGGGCAGGCGTGCACGGCAAATATCCGATGCGATATTCTGGCGGCCTGTTGGGCGGAAGCTGGCTCACCGCGCTGACGAGTGATCTCGGCGCTGGCAAGTTCGACGGTGCCTGGCTGGTACAGAATTTCGAGAACCAGAACCCCTCGAATACGCTCTGGACCAAGCAGTACAACGTCTATTCCAAGGTCGATTCCGAGGCGGAACGTTACCTCGACTTCGAGCGCTGGTGGGGTGGGCACGTCAACCTCAATGCCGAGGAGATCCAGTTCATCGTCGATGAGCTGTTCATCGGCAACAATCTTGCCGCAGGCCGGATCGAGATGTCAGACGGGCAGAAAGTCGATCTGCGCAACATTCGCTCGCCGATCGTCGTTTTCTGCTCCCAGGGTGACAACGTCACCCCGCCGCAGCAGGCGTTGGGCTGGATCCTGGATTGCTATTCCAGTGTCGACGAGATCAGGGCCTACGGCCAAACCATCGTGTATACCGTTCATGAGAGCATCGGTCATCTCGGCATCTTCGTGTCCGGAGGGGTGGCCAAGAAGGAGCACGCGGAATTCTCCAGCAATATTGACCTTATCGACGTGCTGCCGCCTGGGCTCTATGAGGCCACTTTCGAGGCCCGCGGTAACGAGACACTCAACGCCGATCTTGCGGCAGGGCAGTGGGTGATGCGTTGCGAAGCACGGACGCTGGACGACATCCGAGCGATGGGCGGCAATTCTCCAGAGGATGAGCGGCGATTTGCTGCTGCCAAGCGCGTCTCGGAGCTCAATCTCGCGGCTTATCAGAAGTTCTTGCGGCCCTTCGTGAAGGGCATGGTGACGCCGCAGCTAGCGGAATCGGCGCGCAATATGCACCCGCTCCGACTGCAATATGAGCTCTTCAGCAGCCAAAATCCCTGGATGTCCACGATCAAGGCGGCTGCCGATCGGGTCGAGGATAAGCGCAAGCCGGTATCGAAAGACAATCCGTTCTTGGTGCTCCAGGAGCAGATGTCCAAGCAGATCGTCCATGCGCTGGATAGCTGGCGTGATGCGCAGGAAGCGCTCAGCGAGACCGTCTTCCTGAACGTCTATGGCTCGCCGCTGCTTCAGGCCGCCGTAGGCATTGACCCCAACTCGGTACCGTCCCGCCGCCGCGAGATGTCCGCCGAGCATCAGGCGATGCTCGCCAAGCGAATTGCCGAGCTGAAGTCACACATCGAGGAGGGCGGCCTGCGCGAGGCGGCGATCCGCGCGCTGCTCTATGTCGGCTCGGCGCGTGGCATGGTCGACGAACGCAGCATCGAGGCGCTGCGGCGGGTCCGGCGTGATCAAGCCGGCCCGCGGATGACGCTCGCCGAGTTCAAGATGCTGGTGCGCGAGCAGTTCTTCATGCTGCTGCTCGATCGCGGTGGCTCGCTCGCGGCCATCCCCAAGCTGTTGCCTGACGACATGAACCAGCGTCGCGCGGCCTTCGTCGCGATGCGCGAGGTGCTATCGGCAAGCGAAGACCTTACCGGCGAGCGCGCCAACCGCCTGAGGCAAGTTGCCGAGTTGTTTGGGCTGGAAGGGGAAAAAGAGTGGACGTCAAACGTCGCCCCTTTCGACCCCAAGGCCAAAGCGTCGTGACGCGCATTGGCGGAAGCGGGAGTGACAGGATGTTGACTGAGGCAACGGACGTTCAATCCGGCAGCAAGTATGATCGCTTGATAGCGGCGGCCAGGGCCGCGCCGCCGACGCCGACCGTGGTCGTGCACCCCTGTGACGAAACCTCGCTGCGCGGCGCCGTCGATAGCGCGAGTGCCGGCATCATTCGGCCAATCCTGGTTGGACCGGAGCGGAAGATCAAGGATATCGCCGCCAGATTCGATCTCGACGTATCCGGCTTCGAGATCGTCGATGCCGCTCATAGCGATGATGCCGCGGCCAAGGGCGTCGAGCTAATCCACGCCGCGCGGGGCGAGCTGCTGATGAAAGGCAGCCTGCATACCGACGAGCTGATGCGAGCGGTGACGGCCAAGGTTGGCGGCCTGCGGACCGACCGGCGCATCAGCCATGTCTTCGTCATGGACGTACCCGCCTATGCCGAGACCATCTTTGTGACGGATGCCGCCATCAACATCTTCCCCGATCTCGACGCCAAGCGTGACATCATCCAGAACGCGATCGATCTCTTCAACGAAGCCGGCTTCGGCCACACCCCGCGGGTTGCAATCCTGTCGGCGGTCGAGACGGTGACGTCGAAAATCCCCTCGACGATCGAGGCCGCAGCGCTCTGCAAGATGGCCGATCGCGGCCAGATTGCCGGCGGCTTGCTCGATGGTCCGTTGGCCTTCGACAATGCCATTGACCCCGAGGCTGCGCGGATCAAGGGCATCACGTCCGAAGTTGCCGGCAGGGCCCAGATCCTCATGGTTCCGGATCTGGAGTCGGGCAACATGCTGGCGAAGAACCTCGCGTATTTCGCCAAGGCGGACGGTGCCGGCATCGTGCTCGGCGCCCGGGTGCCCGTCGTCCTGACCTCGCGCGCGGATTCTCCGCGGGCACGGATGGCCTCCTGTGCGGTGGCTGCGCTCTACGCTTACGCGCGGCGCCAAAAGGCGCCGACAGTTGCGGCTTGACGGCTATGGACACCATCCTCGTCGTCAACGCCGGCTCATCAAGCGTCAAGTTCCAGGTCTTTGTCGTCGAGGGCGAAGGCCGGCTTCTTCGGATGATCAAGGGCCAGGTGGAGGGTATCGGTAGCCGCCCGCGTCTGCGCGCGAACGGCGCTGGCGGCGATCCCATGGCCGACCGGGCCTATCCGATCGAGGCGATTCCTGACGTTCCGGCGGCAATGAGCGTGGCAGGCGAGTGGCTGCGGAGTGAGGTTCGTGTCAATCCTCTCGCCGTTGGGCACCGCGTGGTCCACGGTGGGCCGGACTATGAGCGGCCGGTTCTGGTCGATCATGGTGTGGTGTCGCGGCTAGAGCGGTTCGTTGCGCTAGCCCCATTGCACCAGCCGCACAATCTGGCCCCGATCCGTTCGATCCTCGCCAATTTCCCGACGGTGCCACAGGTCGCATGTTTCGACACTGCATTTCATCGCACGCATGGTCCATTGGCCGATCATTACGCGATCCCGCACCGGCTCCACGCCGAAGGCGTGCGGCGTTACGGTTTCCACGGTCTCTCTTATGAATACATCTCCAGGAGCCTGCCGCAGATCGCGCCTGATATCGCAAAGCGCCGGGTGATCGTCGCCCATCTCGGCAGCGGTGCCTCGATGTGCGCCATGAAGGACGGGCTGAGCGTCGAGAGCACGATGGGCTTCACGGCGCTCGACGGGCTGCCGATGGGCACACGCCCAGGCCAGCTCGATCCGGGCGTCGTGTTGTACCTGATCTCGGAAAAGGGAATGACTGCCCCCGAGGCGCAGGGGTTCCTCTATCGCGACTGCGGCTTGAAAGGTCTCTCCGGCGTCAGCAACGACATGCGCGAGCTTGAGGCGAGCACCGATCCGCAAGCAAGGCTCGCTGTCGACTACTTCACCTATCGCATCGGCCTCAATGCCGGCATGCTTGCCGCCGCGCTTCAGGGCCTTGATGCCTTCGTCTTCACAGCCGGCATCGGCGAAAACTCGAGCGGCATCCGCGCGCGTGTGGCAGAGCAGCTCCGCTGGCTCGGCGTGACACTCGATGAGGCCGAGAACGCGCGCCATTCGAGCCTCATCTCGGCGAAGAACAGTCTCATTCCTGTCTATGTCATCCCGACGGACGAGGAGTTGATGATCGCGCAGCACACGTTGTCGCTGCTGATGAAACGGCCATTCGCGTAACACCAGACATAAGAGGGTGTCATGATTCCAATATTTCCGGACAGCAAGGTCGCCCTTAAAGGCAAGAAGGGCCTAGTGGTCGGTATCGCCAACGATCAGTCAATCGCATGGGGTTGCGCCAGGGCTTTTCGGGCGCTCGGGGCTGATCTCGCCGTCACCTATCTGAATGACCGCGCCAAGAAGCATGTCGAGCCGCTGGCGCAGGCGCTGGAAGCGCCGATCTTCATGCCGCTCGACGTTATGGTCGAAGGCCAGACTGAAGCCGTGTTCGAGCGCATCAAGTCGGAGTGGGGACAGCTCGATTTCCTGCTGCATTCCATCGCCTTTTCACCCAAGGAGGCACTGCACGGCCGCGTCGTCGACGTTGGCCGCGACGGCTTTCTGAAGACCATGGACGTCTCCTGCTGGTCGTTCCTCCGGATGGCGCATCTTGCCGAGCCCCTGATGAAGAACGGCGGCACGATGTTCACAATGACCTATTACGGCAGCCAGATGGTGGTGGAGAACTACAACATCATGGGCGTGGCGAAGGCAGCGCTCGAAGCCTCGGTTCGCTATGCTGCCGCTGAATTGGGTCCGAAAGGCATCCGTGTGCACGCGATCTCGCCGGGACCGCTTGCGACCCGCGCCGCGTCAGGCATTCCCGAATTCGATGAACTCATGGACAAGGCGCAGTCCAAGGCACCGTCGCGCAGTCTGGTCAGCATCGATGATGTCGGCAACGCGACCGCCTTTCTCGCACTCGACGGCGCCAAGCTGATCACCGGTGGTGTGCTATATATCGATGGCGGGTATCACATCATCGACTGATCAGGCATGCGCGCTGCATGAGGCTGTTTCCGACATGTCGTTTTCAGCGATAGTGCAGGGCGATGAGCTCGGCGACGCAGGCGGGCTTCTTGCCGCCCTCGAGCTCGATCACGAGGTGATAGTTCACGCGCAGTCCGTCCGGCGGCACGTCCTCGGCTTCGGCGACCGTGACCCGGCCGCGCAGTCTTGAGCCCGCCGGCACCGGGGCGAGGTACCTGATCCGGTCAGCGCCGTAGTTCAGCGTGTTGCGAAGGCCCTTCAGGCCGATGACAGAGCGGATGAACAGCGGCGCCAGGGCGAGTGACAGCAGGCCATGAGCGATGGTTTTGCCGCCGGGCATCTCCTTGCTGGCACGTTCCTGGTCCACATGGATCCATTGTTCGTCGCAGGTCGCCTCGGCGAACTGGTTGATGCGTGCCTGGGTGATCTCGATCCAGTCGCTGGCGCCGATCTCGGTGCCGATAGCGGATTTGATCTCGTCGAAGTCGCTGAATATGCGCATGATCGCTCTGCTCAAAGTCTCATTTCCGGGACGGTGTCTTGAACGACCAGCTCGGCCTCGGTGACAGCCATGACCTCTCCGACACTGATGCCGGGCGCCGTTTCCAGGAGGGTCGCCCTGCCACCAGGGAAGCCGATCACGGCCATGTCGGTCACGACAAGGTGGACGGGCCGCGCCGAGGTCAACGGCAGCGAGCATTTTGCCACGATCTTCGACTTGCCCTTGGCCGCGTGCTGCATGGCGACGATGACGCGCTTGGCGCCGCTGACGAGATCCATGGCGCCGCCCATGCCCGGCACCATCTTGCCGGGGATCATCCAGTTGGCGAGATGGCCATGCGCGTCGACCTGAAGCCCGCCGAGCACCGTGACATCGACATGACCGCCGCGGATCAGGCCGAAGGACATCGCACTGTCGAAGGTCGAGGCACCCGGCAACGCGCTGATGGGACGCCCGCCGGCGTCGGTGAGCGTCGGATGAGCCATGCCCTGCTCAGGAATCGGCCCTGTGCCGATCAGCCCGTTCTCCGACTGGAAGAACACCTTCAGATCTGACGGCACGTAGTTTGCGACCAGGGTCGGAATGCCGATACCGAGATTGACGAGATTGCCGGTCTTCAGCTCCTTGGCGACTCGTCGGGCGATGATGATCTGGGGATCCATGATGTCACCCGTTGGTGATGAGATAGTCGACGAGCGGCGCGGGGGTGACGACGTGATCGGGCGCAATCACGCCAACGGGCACGATATGCTCGGCTGTCACGATGACGGTGTCGGCCGCCATCGCCATGACCGGGTTGAAATTGCGCGAGGTGAGCGCGTAGGAGAGGTTGCCGAGATAATCGGCGAGGAAGGCGTGGACGAGCGCGAACTGGGCGCGCAGCGCCGTTTCCAGCAGGAATGGCTTGCCGTCGATCTCGATCTGACGCTTGCCTTCGGCGACCAGTGTCCCGACGCCCGTGGGCGTCAGCACGCCGCCGAGACCGCATCCGCCGGCGCGGATGCGCTCGACGAAGGTGCCTTGCGGAACGAGATCGACGGCGATCAGGTTCGCCAGCATCTGCTGCTGCGCCTTCGGATTGAGACCGATATGCGTTGCGATCAGCCTCGACACGAGAGCCTGATCGAACAGCTTGCCGACGCCCTTGCCGGGCGTTGCAGCGTCGTTGGAGATCAAGGTCAGCCCTGTCTTCTTCTGACGCACGATTTCGTCGAGCAGGCGCTCCGGTGTCCCGACGCCCATGAAGCCGCCGACCATAACGCTTGCGCCCGCCGGAATCATCGCAACGGCGTCTTCGACGGAAACGGCCTTCATGCTTGAAACTCCGGGGTCGGCCGACGATGTCAGAAGGCGGATGTTGGCGCCGGGCGGCTCTCTTCCTTTGATCTGCGTCAAGACTCCCGGTCATTCCGATCAGGATGCCTCGATACCGATGTTCGCTAGTGTTTCGCGCCAGAGCTTGCGAACGCTGGCATGACGTTGCTCGAGGATAGCACTCACCGCATCCCGATGCGGCGCAAGGTCCGTGCCCTTGAGGAACAGAATCTGGGCCTGGAGCAGCCGGCCGCTCTCGAATTCGATTCGCCGCAGCGCCATGACAAAGGGATCCTGCGCATTGGCCTCGGTCGGGAGCAGCGCGGCCGGCCGGATACCGGCGTGCACGGCATGGGCAAGCGTCGCAAGGTGAACCGCCTGGGCGAGGCGACGGTCCGGGATTTCGTCGATCGGGGCGGGCAACCAGGCGGTCTCCCAGGACGCAACCATGTACCCCAGGGCCAAATCCGGCACCCAGCTTGTGGCGCGCATCAGCAGCGAAACAATCTCGGTCTCGCGATAGAACTGCGCATTCAATTCCGTCTGCCACGCCGCGTCGAGACTTACAGGCAGCGTGAAGGCGAATTGCCGGGCGAGGGCGCCATGCGCCGAGATCAGGAATGCCGCGATCCGCGTCTGCTGCGCCGGTGGGACACGTGCGTCTGAGTCCAGCGGGCCGAGGAATCCGCTCATGCCAGCGCTCGCTTGACCGGGATAGCGCGCAGGTGATCGTAACCGTCAGGGAACGGTGTCAGCTCGCCGCCGGGCTCCTCGGGCGCGACCCATACCGCTTGATTGCCTTGCCAGCGGCCGGCCAGCACATCGTCGGCAAAGCGCGCGAGAAGATCGGCCGTCAGGGCGCCTTTCTCCAGTGTGAAAGCGTGATACGCCTTGGGAATGATCACTAGCGAGCTGTTCGGGATCTCAACCCGCAGGGTCTCGTGCAGATGACGCGGGGTCAGAAAATCGAACTCACCATTGAGGATCATGGTCGGAGCCGAGATCGCTGACAGGCGCGGCGTTAGCGGTTGGAAGTCGAGAAAGGACTCCATCAGATTTTGAAGCGCGTAGACATCGTTCACCAGCCAGCCCTGGCGCTTGACGCTGTCGAGCTTGTCCAACAATGGCTTCAACCACTGGTCGGACAGGTTCATAGGCAGCAGCAAATCCTGGAGATAGGCTGTTCCTCCGAGGATCAGGCCGGTCCGTAGGGCGTTGCCGAGAAGCAAAAGCTGCGGCGTCAGCTCGGCGAAGCAGCTCATCGGCACCAGTCCGGACAGCCGCTGCCCATGCTCGATCGCATAGCGGAGCGCGATCAGGCCGCCGAAACTGATGCCGCTCAGGAAGACCGGCCCCTCGCCAAGCGCTTCGATCAGAAGCCTCAGAACGGCAACCTGGTCGTCCTGACTGATAAATAGCGTCGGTTTGTCGGAGACCCCTTGACCAAGGAGATCGAAGGTTGCCACGCGAAAGCCTCGTGTCAGCAGCGCCTCGCGGTAGGCGCCCCATAGCTCGGAATATTGTGTCAGTCCATTGACGAAAACATAGGCCGGCGCTCTCGCCGGCCCATCGAGCTCATAGCGTACTCGATACGAGCCGTGACTGAGAAAGGGCATCGCATAAGACTACCGACATCGCTGGCTACGATGCTCAACTGTCGCGAGCGGATTCCGTTGAGCTAGATCAAAGATCCCCGTTGCGACCTTCCTAGCGTTTCAAAAACTGTCCAGGGAGGAATCCGTCATGTCCACGACCGGTTTCGTGAAACGTTGCTCCGTCAGCCTGATTGTACTACTGGTCGGCACCGCTCTGGCAGTTGCACAACCCTTCACGCGCCGCTCGTCGCAGGTGCAGCATGACGGGCTGAAGAAGACCTACGAGATCGCCAACTTCCGCCTTGGCGGCAAGTACGACCTTTCCAATCCCTCCAAGTGGGAGAATGGCGGCGAGGGTGGTGTCACGCTCGAGTCCCTCGGCGCTGGTAAGTTGCGAACGGCCTACATCGCCATCGGCAACGCGCGACGCAACGCCGCAGGCGAGATTATCAATGCCGTCGTGATCAACTCCTATTATTCCGGTGACTCCACCGACATGTACGAGCAGTGGGTCAAGGGCGCTGCCTTGTCGGGGGGCGTCCCGATCATCGGTTCGGGACGGCCGATCGATACAGACCGCTATTATGTCATCATGGTCGATCCGCTCGGCACCTGGGGCGCCAGCAAGCCGTCCGATGGGCTCGGCATCAAGTTTCCGCAATACAGCTACTACGACATGGTGCAGGCGAATTATCGTCTGCTGCGCGACGAACTGAAGGTCGCGCGTGTTGCATTGGTCACGGGCGTGTCCATGGGCGGTACGCAGACCTATGTCTGGGGCGTCATGCATCCCGAATATGTGAGCGCCTTGATGCCGATCGGCGGCACGACGCAGTCGGATGGAGAGGATCCCGTCGGCAATTGGACGTTCCAGATGATGACGGCCGCGATCCAGGGCGATCCGGTCTGGCAAGAGACCAAGGGCGATTATTACAAGCTGCCCAAGGAAAAGCATCCGGTGCCGGGTGTCGCGTTCGGCTGGTCGATCCTTGGCATGACTGGTTATGACTTCGCATTCCGCACAACCCAGAACTGGGGCGCCGTGCAGCCCGAAATCTTCTACTGGGATCCGCCGAACGAGAAGGCCGGTTTGAACGTCATCAATCGCGCCAAGCTCTATGACGCGGTCGATCTCGTCTGGCGCAACCGGGTTGGCGAGACGCACAACGTTAATCCCTATCTCGGCCGCATCCAGGCGCGCACGCTGGTGATGCACATCACCAACGATCTCTGGCTCAACTTCAAGCTGGCGCAGCAGGCGGTCGATCGCGTGCCCGGCGCGGACCTGATCGCGCAGGAAAGCCCGGTCGCGCATTACGGCGTGTTCCCGATCATCAACCAGCGCAAGAACGATCCGAAATTCGTCGCTTTCATGGACGACGTTGCAAGCCTCGATCGAGCGCAGAAGTTTGCCGACAAGAACTATCGCGTGCCCGGTGTTGCCGAGAAGATCGATCCGGAAAAATCCTTCTGGAAGGATTTTGTGACATATCCCTATCCGGTCAAATTCTCCAACGCCAAGGACAAGAGCGGCAAATCCTGGCAGATCGGCTACATGGATGAATACAACGGCACCGACAGAGACCCGAAGGTGCTGGTCATCATCCACGGCAAGGGCGCCTTCGGCGGCCACTACGGCAACATCATGCAATACGCGCTGCGGAGCGGGGTACGCGTGATCGTGCCCGACCTGCCGCATTATGGGATGTCCGGGCCCGGCAATCTCGACAAGAGTCCGGCGCGCACCATGCAGGACATGCGCGAGGTGATCTACGACCTCGTCGTCAACCAGCTCGGCGTGAAGAAGGCGGTGTATCTTGGCCACTCGCTTGGCGGTCAGTTCGTGATGGGCTATGCCCTGACCTGGCCCGACGCCGTGCAGGCGCTTGCGCTCGAAGCACCATCGGGCCTCGAGGAATATCCGCGCGACATCACGATCGCCAAGGACAAGAAGGCAAAACTGTTCGACCCGGATTTCGGCCGCGATTTCGACAAGTGGAAGTCGGTCTGGGATCAGACTGGCATTCTCGCCGCTGAAAAGGCGCGCGACGAGCAGGGCGTCCGCGATTTCTTCTACTTCAAGAAGCGTGACCCGAACACCGGCGCAGTGTCGGCGGCGAAGAGCGGGTATTTCTACAGTGACAGTGAATATGCCCGCTTCCACACCGAGCAGCGCGTTGGCCTCATCAGGGGCAACCCGAAGGAGCTTGATCAATGGTGCAACGTCTTCATTTTCGACATCTATACCATCGGGGCTGAGCTCCAGCAGGACGACCCGAAAAACCTCTACGAGCGGCTCACGCAGATCAAGGCGCCGATCTTCCTGGCCTTCGGCGACAAGGAGCCGTTCATCCCGACGCCCGCCTTCAACGGGCTGACCGATCTCGGTCGCGATGTGATCTCGCCGTTCATGACGCGGATGACCAATGCCGGCAACCGACCAATCCTCAAGATCTACCCGGAAACAGGGCACTTTATTCACACCGATAATCCGGTGGAGTTCTCGGTGGACGTCGTGGATTTCGTAACCAAGGGCAGCATCGACACGTCTTCGCCGGCGAGCATCGACCGGATGATCAAGGGAGCTGTGGTGTCTGCTCTGCCGGTGGCGCCGACTCCTCCCGGAGCCGCGCCCACCGCCGGCCTGAACAAGTAGAGCCGCACATGGCAAGGGTGCAGGCAGGTGAGGTCCAGCTCGGCTGGCGGGAGTGGGGGCGGGGCGACGTCGCCGTCGTCTTCATCCACGGCAATCTCGCCAGCAAGGATTGGATCGAGCTCGCCGCACCCCTGTTTCCGACGGGCCTGCGCGTCGTCGCCATCGACTGGCGCGGTTGCGGCGACAGCGATCGGCCGAAGCCGACCGCGGGCTATGCCAACTATTCCATGCAGCAGCATGCCGAGGACATGCTGGCGGCCCTCGATACGCTCGAGATCAGCTATTGCCATCTTGCGACGCATTCGACCGGCGGCATCATCGCCGCGCGCATGCTCTTGATGCAGCCGGAACGCTTCGGCCGCGTGTTCTCGCTCGATCCGGTGACGCCGCTCGGCATGACCTTCAATGCCGATCAGATCGGCCTTTTCCGCGCGATGATGGCGAACAAGGAGTTGACGCGGACGATCATGGCGACGGCGGCGTCCTCGCTGTTCGTGCCCGAGAGCATGGCGCCGAACGCGGTCCCGCGTTTTCGCGAAGGACTGCCTGAGATCCAGGCCCTGTTCGATCGCATCATCGACCAGACCTTTGGCGTCTCCGAAGGAATTTGGATCGGCACTCCCGTCAATCTCACGCGGGAGAAGGAAAGCCGTGAGCTGGAGCGCCGGATGCAGCAGCTACGGCATCCGCATCTGGTGCTGTGGGGCGAATGGGACGGCTGGATTCTTCCGGCCGACCTGCGTGTCATGGCTGAGGCGATGCCGGATTGCCGCCTCGTCATCGTGCCCGGCATCGGGCACTCGATGAATCTCGAACGGCCGGCACTCTATGCCGGCTATTTCGGTGCCTGGTTCGGAGGACTTCCCGCATGAGCGAAACCGACTGAAAGGAGCGACATCATGGTCGAAATCAATGTGTCCGCCGAGAGCATGCGTGCGTCACTGAGCGAGGCGCTCGGTCGCCTGCGCAAGGCCAATTCGGACTATTTCGAATTGCTGGAGCGTGCTCTCGGCTCGTCGCCGCTGCCGGTCGCGAACCAGGCGAAGGAGTTCTGTGCCTTCATGCAGCACAATGTCACCGCAACTTTCGATCTCGGCGACAAGTTGATCAACGCAAAGGACATGCAGGATGCGCTCAAGCTTCAAGCCGATTTCTTCGAGGACCAGATGCGCTCGCTGACCGACCAGGGCCGGGCCATGAGCGAGTCTGCGATGAAGGCGGCGGGAGGCATGTTCAGTCCGAAGGCCTGACGCGCTGTCGTTGTCTGCAGGGCGGGGGATCCACGTTCTTAGAAGGAGGACGGATCATGCTCAAATATTTGCTGGCGGCGTTCGCTATTCTCATTCTTGTCGGCGCCACGCTCGTGCCCGATGACGCCTATGCTCGCAGGGGTGGCGGCGGTCGTGGCGGTGGGTTTCATGGCGGCGGCGGGCGCGCGCATTTTGCCGGCGGCGGTCATGCCGGGCGCTTCCATGGCGGCGGCGGACATCGCTACGCTGGCCGGCCCCGGCCGAGCCACCCAATTGCGGGCCGTCCCGGCGGTCGACCCATTGCAGGTCGGCCGGGACGTCCGACCCACCCAATCGCGGGCCGTCCGGGCCGTCCAGGCTATCCGATTGCGGGTCGGCCCGGTTATCCCGGCTATGGCGGACGCTATCCCTACTATCCCGGCCGCGGCCTCGCTTACGGTGCGGCAGCCGGAGCTCTTGCGGCAGGCGCCTACTACGGAAGCGGCTCCTATAGTCAGGGCTGCTATTACGACACTTATGGCAACTGGACCTGCCCGCAGGGTAATCCGTACTATCCTTATTGATGAACGCAGAAGCGCAAGTGAGGTCGGTTATGGCCGGAACGAACAAGCTCTCGGTCGAGAAAGCTCTCGAAAAGTTGCGTCAAGATGATCAGATCAAATCGAGCGGAGAGCAGCGTGACGAAAAAAGTGAAGAGCTGCGTCGAGAGATCAAGCGCATGAGGGCGCAGCGATCGCGGCTTGATCGCGCGCCCTCCAAGTAAGGCGGGGATGGCGGCGGTAGCCTGCTTAGGTGTGTCCAGGCGCGAGCGCACACGGATCGAGCCGGCCAATGCTGGAGTAAAAGCGATGTGGGTGCTGATGTATGTCTTTTCCTACTCGATCAGTCCTGCCGCGACGAACGACAAGGCGGAATGGCGGCTCCTTCCGACGGTTGTCTTCCAGGAGTTTTCCAACGAAGAGCGGTGCCGGAAGGCCAAAGTCACGCTTGAAGGAAGCTTGAGCGAGGCGGGCACCAAGCTCCGAAGCGGCTTGGAGGATCTCAAGAGCCTGGGTAAAGCGGATCCAGCTCAGATCATCATCGCCTACAACGTGGAATGCCTGCCGAAATAGGCCTCATGCCGCGATTTAGCCCGGGTGCCCCCATCTGGGGACGCGAATCGGGTATCGGTATGAGACCCCCCGGCATCGTACCGATGGGTCCAAATTGGATCCAAGTTCGCGTTGCGCTCGGTCCGAAGCTAAGCTAACTCCCTGGCATTGTTACGAGGGAAGGGTGGCCGAGTGGTTTAAGGCACCGGTCTTGAAAACCGGCGTGCCCGCAAGGGTACCGTGGGTTCGAATCCCACCCCTTCCGCCAGTCTATCCGAACGGGGGATCTCTCGGTCGGGCTTTCCCGAGTAGGTGATCGGTGGACCAGGCGTTAAATCCGGACGGGCTCGACAAGCTCAAGCTCCGCATTCAGGCGTTGCGCGCCAAGACCATCGCCAATGGCTGCACCGAGGACGAGGCGCTGTCTGCCGCCGCCAAGGTTGCCGAGCTGCTGGATCGCCACGATCTGTCGCTCTCCGACGTCGAACTGCGTGCCTCGCCGTGCGAGCGGAGGGTCTTTGAGACCCATCGCAAGAAGCGAATTCCCCTGGACGACTGCATCGGCGCGATCGCTCATTTCTGCGATTGCCGGGTCTGGCGCGAGAAGAGCGCAGCCGGCGACAACATCTATGTGTTCTTCGGTCTCGGCGCGGACGTCGAGGTCGCGCATTACCTGGCCGAATTGATCGACGGCGCCGTGCGCGCCGAGCTTGGCCGCTTCAAGACCTCGGTCGACTACAGCAGGTTCCGGCACCAGGAGCGGCATCTGGCCAATGCCTCCTTCGCACTCGGGATGGTGGGGTCCATCGCGGACAGGCTGGTGGCGATCAAGGCGAGTCGCGATCAGGTCAACGAAGGCACCGGCCGCGGGCTGGTGGTCCTCAAGACCTCGGTGGTCGACGCAGAATTCGACAAGCTCGACCTCAATCTCCGGAACCAGCGCAGCTCCGGCCGGATGGTGTCGATGACGGCCTATGAAGCCGGTGGCGCCGCCGGAGCGTCGCTGGCCATCAATCCCGGGCTTGGCGGAGCGCGGTCAGGGACCACTGCCAAAGCAAGCTGAGCGCATCGGGGCGCGTGAGCTACGCCGTGCCACACGCGCCCTACGCCCATCTTTTTCGAGTGGGCAGCCTTGGCAAATCAAAAACCTCAGCTCTTCGGACCGCCACCTTTCAACGCGTTCCACGCGGCCTGGTTCGCCTGATCGAACGCCTTCCGAGACTCTGCGAGCGCGGCGCTCAGGACCGACCAGGATTCGCTGCCGGCCTGCTTCAGCTTCTGCAGACGCGCTTCGGCTTCGGACGCATCGGATTTCATCTGCTTGAGCGCGGCATCGACATCGACCGTGCGGGCTGCGGTCACTTTGCCCGCGGCGTCGCGAAATTTGTCCGCAGCTTCGCGCCAGGCCTTGGCCTGTGCCGCTGCGACGTCCTTGAAAGTGGCTTGCTGCTGCTCCAACTGTTTGCCGGCGCCTTCGAAGTAGGTTTTCACCTGGGCTTCGAATCCAGCCCACTGCTTTTCCAAATCGGCCTTGGCGTCCGTCCAGGCGGCTTCACCTGCTTCCGCCTGGGTCTTGAGCATCGCCCGAAACGCGTCACGGCGCGTCGTCAGATCGGACAGAAGTTGATCCGTCTTCACCTTGGACTCGGCCTTGGCCTGACCGGCCTTGACCTCGAACGAGGCCAATGCGGCATCCATCTCGTCGATCCGCTCCTTGGCCCAATTGAGGTAAAAATGCATGCTGCTCTGCTGTGACATGGCCGTCTCCATCTGCTTGACGACGTGAGATTCCCAGAGCTTCGGCCTGCTCGTATTGACCTGTCTCAATCATGCCGTGGTCTCGCGAAATTGCGCCGGCGGCAGCGCGGACTCAGCGCCTGGCAACCTCTACCTCCTGGATTCGTGGAACCCCTTGAGCGTTCAGCGCGTTTAGACGCGAATGCGAATTGCGAGGTCCACCTGCTTCAGAGCTCATCCACCCTGATCCCCGGCGACACCGTCTGGCGGCGGTGCAAGGCGCGGCACGTGGCGGTTCTGAACGATGCTGCCGCTTATTTCGCGGCCCTGCGCGATACGCTGCTCGAGGCGGAAGATATCGTCTACATCATCGGGTGGGACATCCACAGCGAGACCAGGCTGGTCGGATCGTCGGGGCGGGCGGATGACGGCTTGCCGGAACAGCTCGGCCCATTTCTGCGCGCCCTCGTTCACCGCCGGCCGGACCTGCGGATCAACATTCTCGTCTGGGACTTCGTCTCGTTCTACGCCTCCGAACGGGAATGGAATTCCGCGGCCAAATTCACCGCCGACACGGACGGCCGCGTCCGATTTCATCTGGACCCCACGCTTCCGTTCGGTTCGGCCCAGCACCAGAAGATCGTCTGTATCGATGGTTCACTGGCGTTCGTCGGCGGGCTCGATCTGACGATCAGGCGCTGGGACACCAGCGATCATCGCGCCGATCACGAACTGCGCTGCGACCCCCAGGGCAAGCCATACCCGCCGTTTCATGATGTTCAATGCGTGGTCGACGGGGATGCTGCCGCCTCACTGTTCGAACTGGCCGAGGAGCGCTGGCGTGCGGCAGGCCAACAGATGCAGGATCGGCGTGCGCAAAAGAGTATGCGCTGGCCGGCGGATGTGCCGGTCGAGGCTGAGCTCATGCCGGTTGGGATCGCCCGGACCGAAGTGGTCTGTCCTGCAGGTTCGACCATCAGGGAGGTCGAACGCTCCTTGATTGCGGCGATCCGGTCCGCGACGAGCTTCATCTACATCGAGAACCAGTTCACCAGCGCGATCAAGATCGCGCGCGAGTTGGCGGAGCAGATGCAGCGCGTGCCGTCGCTCCGGGTTCTGGTCGTCGCTCCAAAACTGCATTCCTCGTGGCTGGAATCCCAGGCCATGCAGAACGGCCGTGGCGCGTTCATCGACTGCTTCAGCGAGGCTGGCCTGGCAGATCGCATCCGCTTCGTCTACCCGGTCTCACGAGAGGGAGACACGGAAGCGGCCGTGATGGTGCACAGCAAGCTCATGATTGTCGATGACAGGATCTTGAGGATCGGCTCGGCCAATCTGAACAACCGGTCGATGGGCGCCGACAGCGAATGTGATCTGATCTTTGAAGCCGCATCCGACGAACATCGGGAGTCCGTCGCTTCAGTTCGGCATCGCCTGATAGCCCATTTTTGTGGCCTCGACGAACAGAGCGTCAGGCAAAACGACGATCGTCTTCTTGCTCTTATGGACGAGGTGTCGAAAGCCGATGGCCCGAAGACGCTGCGGGCAGTGGAAGCCTCAGTCCTGACCAGCACCCTTGCCACGATGGTTCAGCCGGTGGCGGACCCTGAGCGGCCCCTTCATCTCGAGCGGGCGGCATCGCGCATGTGGAGCACGAAGACCGTCATCGGGATCGTATCGATCGCCGTGGCGCTTTTTGGCTTGGCGATAGCCTGGTCGTACACCTCCTTAGGCGATTTCGCCGACACGGGCCGCATCTCGAATTTGCTGTCGACTTACTCCCAATCCGTCTGGGGGCCGCCACTCGCAATCGTGGCTTTTGTCGTCGGCGGGCTGGTGGTGTTTCCGGTGCTCGTGCTCATTGCAGCAACGGCTGCCGCGCTTGGGCCATGGCTGGGTTTCGCCACGGCGATCGCCGGTGTCTTGCTCAGCGCCTTCATTCTTTTCGTGATCGGGCGTGCCCTCGGACGGCAGCGGCTTCAGCAGTTGCTCGGACGACGCGCCGCACGGATCCAGGACCGCGTTGTCGGCAAGGGCGTCCTGGCTGTCGTCGTCATCCGGATGATTCCCATCGCACCGTTCTCGGTCGTGAATGTCGTGGCTGGCGCGAGCACGCTGCCTTTACGCGACTTCCTGCTCGGAACCCTGCTTGGCATGACGCCCGGTATTCTTGCCATGGCCGTGTTGGGGGCTCAGATCGCGGATTTGGCCCGCAATGCATCCTGGAGCAGCATGTTGCTGTTGGTGCTGGCGTTCCTGGGGTGGCTCGGCGTCTGCGCGGGCGCGCAATTCCTCGCGACCTGGCTCGCCGGGAGGCGCTGATGGCGCCGGTGCGTTTCATGACGTGGAATGTGCACGGCACGTTCAATCTCAATCCGAAGTTCGATCTGGAGGGGGTCTGCTCCATCCTTCGCAAATGGGCCCCTGATGTCGTCGCGCTTCAGGAGGTGGATTCGCGATCGAGGTCCGACGATCCGTTCGCGAAGCTGGCGAGTGTCGTCGGCGATCACCGCGTTCACGCCAAGTCGATCGTCACTGCGGATGGCGACTACGGTCAGATGCTCCTGAGCCGCTTTCCGTTCTCCGGGGTGCCCGAAATCGTCGACGTGTCGTATCGGGAGCGCGAGCCGCGCAGGGCCATTGCCACTGGCCTCCTGACGCCGGTCGGTGACGTGCGCGTGGTTGCCACGCATCTCGGCCTGAGCATCCACGAGCGGTATGCCCAGGCACAAACCCTGATGAGCCTGGTGAAACCCGGAAGGACCGTCGTCCTCGGCGATTTCAACGATTGGTTTTGGGTCAAGTCGGTGCGGCGGGTGCTCGCGCAGGCCTGCCCCAACCGTACGCGGCTGCGCACCTTCCCATCGCGCTTACCCCTTATGCGGCTTGACCGGATTTATGCGACGTCTGATAGCCGGATCGAGAAGGTTTGGACCGACGTGGAGGCGAGAGCCTTCTCGGACCATCTGCCCGTCATTGCCGATGTTGAGATCCAGGGGCCTTCGAGAACCTAGAAAATCTTTGTTGTCCAATAGTATAGCTACTGTGCATGGGGTTGTTTTTCGATATTTGTTGGGCGGGCGGTCAACTCGAGTTCCAATTTGCGGGACCGCCGGGTCCGTCTTATGGAACCCTTTCGCCGCGTCTGCGTTGTCTCCGCATGACTGAAGACCTTTCCTTCCGACGCAAACCCCTGACCCCCGAGCAGCGCCAGGCGCGCGATGCGGCACGCCGGATCGAGGCCGAAAAGGCCATGCGCGACCATGAAGAGGCGCAGAAGGCGTTTTACGCCAACAAGGAGCGGCTGAAGGCCGAACGGCTGGCGCGCGAAGCGGCGGCACCAAAGGCCTGATCCAACGCGGGTCCCGCCGGCAATCTTCTGACGCGATCGGTCCGGGCGATGCCGCCGGCTAATGCCGGTTCGACATCCGTGTCGCGCTCCAAGCCAGCCTCAGCGCCTGGACGGCCCCTGTGAACGCGCCACCGGGCGATTGCGCCTCGATGGCTTCGGCTGCGATGCGGCAATCGTCGGCGACCTTGAGCAACCCGCTTCGCGCGAGGTCCATGGTGGAGAGGGCGGCCTGCTCCAGGCAGACCCGTTCAAGCCGTCGAAACTCCCGCAGCTCTTTGTTCATGCGTCAGCTCTCGGTATGCCCCAAGCCATGCGGCGCTGAGTCTGCTTAACGATCAGTAAACGACCTCAACCTAGCCAAGTCGGCTGGCGCTGGGCTTGTGCGGGTCATGCACGCGCCCGGCGCGGGGGCCATCGGCGGGCTTGACGGCGTTTGGCTTCCGCCGGAAGCTTCAGCTGATCCGAACTGACGTGAAGCACGGAGACGTTCGCCCCCAACCAGTCCGACACCCATCAGCGCAAGTGCAAATGGAGCTGACCATGACCACGTTCGACAAGCGCGAGCAGGGCTTTGAGGCCAAATTCGTCCACGACGAGGAGTTCATGTTCAAGGCCACCGCCCGGTCCAACAAGCTGCTTGGGCTCTGGGCTGCAGGCCAGCTCGGGCTCAGCGGCGATGCTGCGGCAAGCTACGCAACCACGCTGGTGACGGACCATCTGGAGAGCCGGGCGATCGCCGATGTCGTGGACAAGGTGTCAGGCGATCTCGCCGCCAAGGGCATCGCGCGTGAGCAGGTCGCGCTGAAGCTTCAGGAGTGCCTGCACCAGGCGCTGGCGCAGCTCGAAGTGGACAAGCAATAAGGCCGACGTTGGTAACCTCACTCGGCATGCTTGCGCGTGCCGGAGTCACCGAGCTTGTCGACATAGGCAATGCCGATCGCCGAGGCGATGAAGGTGAGGTGGATCAGCACCTGCCACATCACGCCGGTCTCGGTGAAGCCGGCGCGATTCGAGCCGAGATTGCCGGCCTCGATGAAGGTGCGCAGCAGCGCGATCGAGGAGATGCCGATGATGGCCATGGCGAGCTTGATCTTGAGCACGCTCGCATTGACGTGGCCGAGCCATTCCGGCTCGTCGGGATGGCCCTGCAGGTCGAGCCGCGAGACAAACGTCTCGTAGCCGCCGACGATCACCATCACCAGCAGATTGGAGATCATCACGACGTCGATCAGCGCCAGCACGCTCATCATGATCTGCTGCTCGGTGAGATCGATCGCGTGCCAGGAGAGGTGCCAGAGCTCCTTGAGGAACAGCACGATATAGACGCATTGCGCCACGATCAGTCCGAGATACAGCGGCAGTTGCAGCCAGCGCGAGCCGAAGATGATCATCGGCAGCAGGCCCAGGCGCGGCGAGGGCGAACGGGGTTCGGTGCGGGGCTCGGATTGGGGTGAAAGCTCAACCGACATTCAGGCTGCGTCCTCGCAATCGAAGCGATCTCGCTTTCATCTAGCCCGATAACATGGCCGGCGGAAGACGCGCCGCGCGTCCCGCCGTCGGCGGATCGCGCCATTTCGTGCTAGCGTGCCGAGCGGCCATCGCGCGACGGCGTGGATCGGGAGGCGGGGAGTGACGAGCAGCGGCTTTCGCAGATGGTCCGGCGGCATCGCGCTCGCCGGCGCGATCATGATTGGCGCGAGCACCGCGGAGGTCTCGGCGACACCGCTGACGCCGTTTCGCTACGAGGCGCAGGCGCAGCGTCATTGCCCGCACGACAAGGTGGTCTGGCTCGACTTCAGGAAGGGCATCTACTACCGCAAGGGTCAGAAGCGGTACGGCCAGGGGTTCGACGGCAGCTTCGTCTGCCTGAACGAGGCCCGCGACGGCCGCTATCGCCGCTCCGTGCTGGGCCTGCGCTGAGCGGCGCCTGACGCCGGCTATTTCTGCGCCGGCAGCCTGACCGGCACGTGCGGGGAGGTGCTGATGACCCGGGGGCTGCCGTCAGGATAGGAGCGGTCGCCGCGGATCAGGGATTCCAGGACCAGGAAGAATTTCTCGGCAAGCATTCGCGTCACCCTCGTTGGTGATGGCCTCTGGAAATGAGTCGAGGCACCGAACGCGGGAATTCAATCAACAGATTGGGAGCGGGACATCGGCGCATGATGCGCCGCGATGGAGCTGTGCTGGAAGCGGGGCTCAGGCGAACGCCAGTGCCACGAGGCTCGAGCAGAGCAGGACCAAGCCGCCGGCGGTCAATGCCAGGAAGCCGTCAGATACCAGGTCATGGTTACGCATGTGACACCTGCCGCTCTCGTTTTCGATGCTCGGTCGGATCGATCAAAACTGTCCGAACGCGCCGCTTGAAAGAGGTGATGCTTGCCGATCGCGCGAGCGCCCTTAGGCCCTCGTGCGGTAACCTTCAAACGCATGGGCCAGGAAGATCCCCGCGCTTACCAGACCCATCAGTGCCGAAACCGTCTCGATCATCGTTAAATTCCAAATCCCGCCCTTGCATCCGAGAGAACGCGTACGGCCTTGCACAGTCAAAAGAATTCCAGTGAAGGCAGCGACAATGGGGGTGGAGTGAGGATTTGGCGCAACAGAATGTCCAGCCGTGGCACAGAGTTGGTGCCATCGCTCCGTAGAACAACGGAAAAATGCGAACGTCTCGTTTACCATCCCGGCGGGATCGCTGTGGGCTCCCCATTTCCGCCGTGTTCGGGTTGCGTTATCGTTACCGGATCCGACGCGGTGGTGGGCCGCCTCGGATTAAAGGACCGGATAGCGCTCCCCCGTCGCCAAAGCGGGTTGGGTACGCCTCCGGCAAAGTGGTATTTGGGGCGCATGGGGATCCGACGGTCAGATTCGGTTTTGCGGGCCGCGCGTGGTGCTGCGGCGGTCGCGGCCTGCGTTGCGCTTGCCAATTGCGCCTCCTCCAACAAATTCGCCAGCCGCGTCGATCCGAAATACGGCGTGTCCTCGAGTCCCCGGGTCGTGGCGTTCGGAGACCCGGTCCCGAAGGGCGGCGGCACCTATCGCGTCGGCAAGCCCTATGTCGTGGCCGGCCGGACCTATGTGCCGGAGGAGGACGTCAACTACCGCGCCGAGGGCATGGCGTCCTGGTACGGCGATGATTTCCACGGCCGCCTGACCGCGAATGGCGAAGTGTTCGACATGACCTCGCTGACCGCGGCGCATCCGACCCTGCCGATGCCGTCCTATGCGCGGGTGACCAATGTTTCGAACGGAAAGTCGCTGATCGTGCGCGTCAATGACCGCGGGCCCTATCACGGCAACCGCCTCATCGACGTCTCGAACAAGGCGGCCGAACTGCTTGAATTCAAAGGCAATGGCGTCGCCAAGGTCCGCGTCGAATATGTCGGCCGGGCGCCGCTCGAAGGCTCCGATGACCGCCAGCTTCTGGCGACCCTGCGTACCGGCGTTCCAGCGCCGTCGCCATCGATGGTCCGGGTCGCCTCGGCCAAGCCTTTCGTGCCGGAATTGCCGGGATCGAGCCGCGGTGCCATTCGCGGCGACGTGCCGATGCCGGAGGGGCGGCCCTATAATCTCGGCACCACCTCCGCCGACATGGCTTCGCTCAATGCGACCTCGGAAATGTCGGCCTCGAGCCGCAACCGGGGCCGGGCGGTCCACAACGCCCGCGCCGTGTCCTATGACGAGGACGGCCGCTACGCCGCCGAGAATGCGCCGTCATCGGCCGACGGGGCCGCCGAGGCCCGCAGCATCCTGAGCGGCCGCGGGCTCTACTAGACTGCGCTTTCGTTCAGGAATTGCACCAGCGCCCCGTTCACCTCGTCGGGCCGTTCCTGCTGCACCCAATGGCCGGCGCCCTCGATGATCAGCTTTTGCTTCAGGTTGGGCAGCACGCGCTCGAGCTCGTTGACGCGCTTGGCGCCGATCAGGCCGGTGATAACGGCGTCCCGGGAGCCGGCGATGAACAGCGAGGGCTGATGGATCTGCGCATCCTGCCAGGGCGCCGTCAGCTCCCAATTGCGGTCGATGTTGCGGTACCAGTTCAGCCCGCCCCGGAAGCCCGACTTGCGGAAGCTCTCGGTGAAATAGGCCAGATCAGCCTCGCCGAGCCAGGCGGGCAGCGGCTCCTCGGCGGTGGCGTGGCTGAGAAAGCCCTTGCCCTCCTGCACGAACATGGCGGCGGTGGGATCGGCGAGGCCGCGTCCCCCGAGCACGATACGCATGGTGCGGGCGACATCGCGCTCCAGCTCGGCCTCGGCGACGCCGGGCGCCTGGAAGTACTGCCAGTAGAAATTGGTGACGCCGCCCTGGCGCAACAGGTCGAGCGGCTTGCCGCGGCCGCGGAACGGTGGTGGCACGCTCAGGCCGGCGACCGCCGTGAAGATGTCCGGCCGGAACAGCGCCGCATGCCAGGCGACCGGCGCGCCCCAATCGTGGCCGACCACCATCGCCTTGGTCTCGCCGAGCGCCTGCACCAGGCCAACCACGTCGCCGACCGTGTCGAAGATCGAGTAGGCCGCAACGTCAGGCGGCGCGGCGCTCTGGCCGTAGCCGCGCATGTCGGGGGCGACGACGTGAAACCCGGCCGCGGCGAGCGCGGGGATCTGGTGGCGCCAGGAATAGGACAGCTCCGGCCAGCCATGGCACAGCACCACCAGCGGACCCTGGCCGGCTTCGCGGATGAAGAGGTCGATGCCGTTGGCCTTGATCACGCGGGTGGAAGACATCGCTTTTCCGCCTTGTTTCAGGGGTTTGGTCGAGAAACATAAGGCGCCACGATAGGGGCGCGGCGAGAATCGTGCAATCTCAGGGACAGGCGTCGAACCGCGTGTTGTTCGCATCTGTTCCAACTGTTAGAACGCCTCTCTCAGGGCTTCGCCATGGCATTTCGTCTTCCTTTGCTTCGTCGTAACTGGCCCACAGCCGGAACACTGGCGCGCGGGCTGGTCGCCGCGATTCTGGTGGCAAGCATCGGCTGGAGCGGGGCGCTTCTGGCCGCCAACCAGAGCATCCAGGGGGCCAAGAAGCCTGATGATGCCGGCTTCGACGGCGATGCCCCGACTGCGATCCTGATTGAGGCCTCCTCAGGCAGCGTGCTGTTCGAGAAGAACGCCGACGAGCTGCGCGCGCCCTCCAGCATGATGAAGCTGATGACGGCGGAAGTCGTCTTCAATGCCATCAAGAAGGGCGACATCAAGCTCACCGACGAGTACCGGATCAGCGAGAATGCCTGGCGCCGGGGCGGCGCGCCCTCGGGCGGCTCGACCATGTTTGCCGCCATCAACAGCAAGGTCTCTGTCGACGATCTCCTGCACGGCGCGATCATCCAGAGCGGCAACGATGCCTGCATCGCGCTCGCCGAAGCCATGGCGGGCAACGAGAAGATCTTCGCGGCCGACTTCATGACCAAGCGCGCCCGCGAGCTCGGCATGACCAGGTCGACCTTCGGCAACTCCAACGGCTTGCCCGACCCCGCCAACAAGATGACGGTGCGCGAGCTCGGAATGCTCGCCCGGCACATCATCCTGGACTTCCCCGAATTCTACAAACTGTTCGGCGAGAAGGAGTACACCTGGAACAAGATCCGCCAGCCCAACCGCAATCCGCTGCTCAATTCGATGGAAGGCGCCGACGGCCTGAAGACCGGCTATACGAAGGAGGGCGGCTACGGCATGGTCGGCTCGGCCGTGCAGAACGGCACGCGGCTGATCGTCGTCGTCAACGGCCTGGACGACCCCGAGGATCGCGCGACGGAAGCCAAGAAAATGCTGGAATGGGGTTTCCGCAATTTCGAGACCCGCACGTTGATCGCGGCCGAGCAGCCCGTCGGCTACGCCAAGGTGTTCGGCGGCGAGAGCCGCTCGGTCAGGCTCGTCGCCAAGACTCCGGTGAAGGTGATGGTGCACAAGAACGGCAGCGACAAGCTGATTGCGCGCGTCGTCTATAGCGGTCCGGTGCGGGCGCCGGTCGAGGCGGGCCAACGGGTCGGCGTGGTCAAGGTCTGGCGCAGCGGCAACATCGCGGTGGAGACGCCGGTCTATGCGGCCGAAGCGATCGGCACCGGCTCAACCGTGCGACGCGCGATCGACGGCGCCAGCGAGCTCGTGATCGGCATGTTCCGCGCAGGCGCCGAGAAGCTCTGATCATGAGTGAGAGCGCGCTACAGCGGCCGTCCGGACGCGGACGTTTCGTCACCTTTGAAGGCGGCGAGGGCACCGGCAAATCGACCCAGATCAAGAAGCTTGCCGACCGCCTCAAGGCGGCAAAGCTGCGCATCCGCGTCACGCGCGAGCCGGGCGGCTCGCCGGGCGCGGAGATCATGCGTCATCTGGTGCTGTCGGGCATGGGCAAGCTGCTCGGCCCCGAGGCGGAAACGCTGCTGTTCGCCGCCGCGCGCGATGACCATGTCCGCACCGTGATCCTGCCTGCGCTCAACCAGGGCACCTGGGTGCTGTGCGACCGCTTCGCCGACTCGACGCGGGCCTATCAGGGTAGCCTCGGCCAAGTGCCTGAGGGCCTGATCAACGCGATGCAGCGGGTCACGATCGGCGATCTCAAGCCGGACCTTACCATCATCCTCGACTTGCCGGTCGAGATCGGCCTGCAACGCGCCGCCGCGCGCCGCGGCAACAGCACGCCGGACCGGTTCGAGGGCGAGAAGCTCGGTTTCCACCAGGGCCTGCGCGAGGCCTATCGCAAGATTGCCGCGGACGATCCCGCACGCTGCGTGCTGATCGACGCCAATTCCGACCCTGACACGGTCGCAGGCCGTGTCTGGACGGCGCTCCGCGATCGTCTCCTTCCCACACCAGCCTCGGTGGTTTCCGTATGAGCCCGCGTCAGACCGAGCGCGAAACCGCCATTCCGCATCCGCGCGAGACATCGAAACTGTTCGGTCATCGCGAGGCGGAGACCGCGCTGTTGACGGCCTATCGCAGCGGCCGCATCCCTCACGCCTGGCTGATCGGCGGGCCGCAGGGCATCGGCAAGGCGACCCTGGCCTATCGCGTGGCGCGCTTCGTGCTAGCCCATGGTCAACCGCTCGCGCCTTCCGTGCAGCGCGCCGAAGACCTCGCGATCGATCCCGATGACGCCGTGGCGCGGCAGGTGGCGGCCGGCTCGCATGGCGGCCTGCTGACGCTGGAGCGTACCGCCAACGATCGCGGCGTGATGCGCACCGTGATCACCGTGGACGAGACGCGCGAGACGATCGGCTTCTTCGGCTCGACCGCCGCGGCCGAAGGCTGGCGCGTCTGCATCGTCGACACCGTCGACGAGCTCAATCCGAATGCAGCCAACGCGCTACTGAAAATTCTCGAGGAACCGCCGCAGCGATCGCTGTTCCTCTTGGTGAGCCACGCGCCCGCGCGCGTGCTCGCCACGATCCAGTCGCGCTGTCGCAAGCTGCGCCTGCGATCGCTCGCCACGAATGATGTGATCGGGGCGGCGGCGTCGGCGGCCGAGCTCGATCCGAACGATCCTGCGCTGCGCGAGGCGGCGGAGGCCTCCGAGGGCAGCGTTGCACGGGCGCTGACGCTGCTCGGCGGCGATGCGCTCAAGCTCCAGCAGCGCACGGCGGCGCTGCTCGCGCGCCTGCCGCAGGTCGATCCGCGCGAATTGCACACGCTCGGCGATTCGCTCGGCACCAGCGACCGCGTCGCGCTCGCGGCCTTCATCGACGGCATCGATCGCTGGATCGCGGAACGCCTGCATGCGGACGAGGCCAATGCCAACCAGAACCTGCCGCGCCTTGCGCGCCTAGCCGAGGTATGGGAAAAGATCGTCCGCGCCGCGCGCGACACCGAAACCTACAATCTGGAACGAAAGCCCTTGGTTTTCTCGGTGTTCGGCTGGCTGGCGGACGCAACGCGCTAAAGCATGATCCGGAACAGTGCGCAGCGGTTTTCCGAAAGATCATGCGCAAATCAATAATCGAACCCAGGTTCGTTTCCAGATTTCGAGAAGCCGGTAAAGGAATTCGTCGTGGCAACGCGAGCTAAGAAAACTGCTAAAGGCAAGGGCCGCAACAAGGCTGCGAAGAAAGCCGCAAAGAAGGCCGTGAAGGCGCGTGCGTCCAAGGCCAACGCCAAGGCGGCCAAGAAAGTCAAGAAGACCAAGAAGGCCACGGCCAAGAAGGGCGCGAAGAAGAGCGCCGTGAAGACGGCAAAGAAGGCGGTCAAGAAGGCTGCGAAGAAGCCGGCTGTCGCCAAGAAGGCTGTGAAGAAGGCCGCTAAGAAGCCAGCCAACAAATCAGCCAAGAACCCCGCCAAGTCGCCTGCGAAGACGGTGGCCAAGAAGGCGAGGGTGGTTGCGCCTGTGATCGCTGCGCCGGCCCCCGCCGCCACGCCGCCGAAGGTTGCCAAGCCGAAGGCACCCCGCGCGCCGAAGCCCGCTGCAGCTCCGCAAGCCGCAGCGCCCGCAGCCACACCAAGGGCTGCCGCGCCCGTTGCCGCCCCCGCGCGCGACAATGTCTTCTACATCACGACCGCCATCGCCTATCCCAACGGCAGTCCGCATATTGGCCACGCCTATGAGGCGATCGCGACCGACGTGCTGGCGCGCTTTGCGCGGCTCGACGGCAAGGACGTGTTCTTCCTGACCGGCACCGACGAGCACGGCCAGAAGATGGTGCAGACGGCGGCAGGCGAGAACATGGCCGTCTCCGCGCTCGCTGCCCGCAATGCCGGTCGCTTCAAGGAGATGGACGAGCGTCTGGACGTGTCGTTCGACCGCTTCATCCGCACCACCGAGGAGCAGCATCATCGCTCCAGCCAGGAGATCTGGCGGCGCATGGAAGCGAACGGCGATATCTATGCCGACATCTATGCCGGCTGGTATTCCGTGCGGGACGAGGCGTATTACGCCGAGGATGAGACGCGCTTGAACGATGACGGCGTCCGGCTCGGCCCGCAGGGCACGCCGGTCGAATGGGTCGAGGAGAAAAGCTATTTCTTCCGCCTGTCGGCATACCAGGACAAGCTGTTGAAGCTCTATGCGGATCAGCCTGACTTCATCGGGCCGGACTCCCGCAAGAACGAGGTGGTGAGCTTCGTCAGAGGCGGCCTGCGTGATCTCTCGATCTCGCGCACCACCTTCGATTGGGGCGTCAAGGTGCCTGGCGACGAAGAGCACGTGATGTATGTCTGGGTCGACGCGCTGACCAACTACATCACCGGCGTCGGCTTCCCCGATGAGAACGACGGAAACTGGCGTTATTGGCCGGCCGACGTGCATATCATCGGCAAGGACATCATCCGATTCCACGCGGTGTATTGGCCGGCGTTCCTGCTGTCGGCCGGGATTCCGCTGCCGAAGCGGGTCTATGCCCACGGCTTCCTGTTCAGCAGGGGCGAGAAGATGTCGAAGTCGGTCGGCAACGTCGTCGATCCCTTCAACCTTGCCGACCAGTACGGCGTCGACCAGGTGCGCTATTTCTTCCTGCGCGAGGTGCCGTTCGGACAGGACGGCAACTACAATCACGAGGCCATCGTGGCGCGCATCAACGCCGATCTCGCCAACGATCTCGGCAACCTCGCGCAGCGTTCGCTGTCGATGATCGCCAAGCAACTCGGCGGCGTACTGCCCGAGCCCGGCGAATTCAGCGACAACGACAAGGCAATCCTGGCGATGGCCGACGGCATGGTCGCCGCATCGCGCGCGGCCATGGCGACGCAGCAGATCCATCACTGGCTCAACGCCGTCTGGGCCGTGGTTGCGGAGGCCAACCGCTATTTCGCGGGCGAGGCGCCGTGGGCGCTCGCCAAGACCGACCCGGCCAGGCAGAAGACGGTGCTCTACGTCACGGCCGAAGTCGTGCGCCAGATCGCGATCCTGGCGCAGCCCGCGATGCCGACCGCCTCGGGATTGCTGCTCGACAGCCTCGGCATCCCGGATGGGGAGCGCAACTTCGCCATGCTCGGCGGTGCCAAGCGCATCGCGCCCGGCTCGACCCTGCCGGCGCCGACGCCGGCGTTCCCGCGCTACATCGAGCCGGCAGCCTAGGACGTTTGCGCGATGCTGGTCGACAGCCACTGCCATCTGGATTTTCCGGATTTTGCGGAAGATCTCGACGGGATCGTATCGCGGGCCCGCGCGGCCGGCATCGGCCGCATGGTCACGATCTCGACCCGGGTGCGGAAGCTCGATCAGCTTCTGGCCATCACTGAGCGCTATGAGGACGTCTACTGCTCGGTCGGCACTCATCCGCACAATGCGGATGAGGAGGACGGTATCGCATCGGACGAGCTGGTTGCGCTGACGGAGCATCCCAAGGTGGTCGCGCTCGGCGAAGCCGGGCTCGACTATTTTTACGACAACGGCTCGCCAGAGGCGCAGGCGAGGGGCTTTCGTGCCCACATCGCCGCCGCCCGCACCACCGGCCTGCCGCTGGTGATCCACACCCGCGAAGCCGACGAGGACTGCGCGCGCATCCTGGAGGAGGAGGCGGCCAAGGGCGCGTTTCGCGCCGTGCTGCATTGTTACACCGGCGGGCGCGAGCTGGCGCTGAAGGCGGTGTCGCTCGGGCTCTATATCGGTTTCACGGGCATCCTGACCTTCAAAAAATCGGAGACCTTGCGGGCGCTGGCGGCCGAACTGCCGGCCGATCGCATCCTGGTCGAAACAGACTCGCCCTATCTTGCGCCCGGCAAGTTCCGGGGCAAACGCAACGAGCCCGCTTATGTGGTCGAGGTCGCCAAAGTGCTGGCCGAGACGCGCGGCGTATCGCTTGACCAGATCTCGCGCCAGACCAGCGAGAACTTCTTCCGCCTGTTCTCGAAGGTGAAAGCTTGAAACCGGGAGCCGCATGACGCTGACGCTGACGATCCTGGGCTGCGGCTCCTCCGCCGGCGTGCCGCGCCCGGCGCTGGGCTGGGGCGCCTGCGATCCCAACAATCCCAAGAACCGCCGTCGCCGCTGCTCGCTGCTGGTCGAACGGACCTCCGAGCACGGCACCACGCGCATCGTGATCGACACCTCGCCGGACCTGCGCGAGCAATTGCTCTCGACCAATGTCGATCACATCGACGCGGTGTTCCTGACGCATGAGCATGCCGATCAGACCCACGGCATGGACGATTTGCGTTCGGTCGTGATGCACATGCGCCGTCGTATCCCGACCTACTTCAACCAATCGACGGCCAAGGACATCCTGTCGCGGTTCTCCTATTGCTTCATCGCGCCGGAGGGCAGCGACTATCCGCCGATCCTGACCCGACATTCGATCGAAGCTGGCGAAAGCCAGACCGTTCTGGGGAAGGGGGGCGCCGTAACGATGACGGCCTTCCTGGTGCAGCACGGCAACATTCCCGCGCTCGGCTATCGCATCGGGGATGCGGCCTACACACCCGACCTCAACGACATTCCGCGCGAGAGCTGGGGTACGCTGGAAAATCTGGACCTCTGGATCGTCGATGGCCTGCGCTACACCAACCATGTCAGCCATTTCAGCATCAACGACGCGCTGTCCTGGATCGAACGGTTCAAGCCGAAGCGCGCGGTCATCACCAACATGACGGCCGATGTCGATTACGAAGTCATCCGGCAATCGCTGCCCGCGGGCGTCGTGCCGGCTTTTGACGGGCTGCGGCTGGAAACGCACTGAACCTGCGGTAGAAATTCCCGCCACAAGCAGGCATAGTCCTTGCTTGCACCGGTTGCATCATGTTGATCTAACGTCTGAAAGACAGACGTTGGGCAAGGACGATATTGAAGAGGATCGGCGGCACGCGATACGTGACCGCCGGGTCGGCTGAATCGCCCACATGTGAGATGGGGATCGCGTGGCAGGGGACGACGTAACGGCAGGGGGACTGGTGCGCCGCGCCCTGGATCTCCTTTATCTCGGAGCAGGCTACGCCGCCGGCGTCTTCCTGGTTGCGATCTTTGCAATCATGATGACCATGTCGGTCGGGCGCCAATTTGCGATCAACATTCCCGCCGGCGATGATTTCGCGTCCTGGTGCATGGCCGCGATGGCGTTCCTCGGCCTTGCGCATACCTTCAAGCGCGGAGAGATGATCCGCGTCGGCCTGCTGCTGGAACGTCTGCATGGGCGGACCAAGCAGATCGCGGAGATCGTGGCGCTCGGGATCGCCACCGCCTTCGTGCTCTATTTCACCCGCTATGCCGTGCAGATGACCTACGATTCCTGGCGCTTCAACGATATGGCGCAGGGCGTCGTCGCGCTTCCGCTCTGGATTCCACAGCTCGGCTTCGCCGGCGGTCTTGCGATCCTGTCGATCGCGTTGATCGATGAAATGGTCAATGTCGTCGCCGGCAACCGGCCGACCTACGAAAAGGGCTCGCCGGACGAGACGCCGGACGAGTTCATCGAGCGCATCTCGCAGGGCGGCGGAGGTTGACCATGGCCAATCTCGGCATGATCGAGCTGTCGTTCATCCTGCTCGGCGTCATGATCCTGTTGCTGGGAAGCGGCGTCTGGATCGCGGTCTCGCTCGGGCTCGTCGGCTTCGTGGCGATGGCGCTGACCACGAGCCTGCCGCTCGGTGCCGTGCTCGCCACCACCACCTGGAGCGCCAGCGCGTCGTGGACGCTGGCCGCGTTGCCGCTGTTCATCTGGATGGGCGAGATCCTCTTTCGCACCAAATTGTCGGAAGAGATGTTCCGGGGCCTGTCGCCGTGGGTTCAGTGGCTGCCCGGGCGCCTGACCCATGTGAACGTGATCGGCTGCGGTATCTTCGCCGCGGTGTCGGGCTCTTCGGCCGCGACCTGTGCGACGATCGGCAAGATCGCGCTGCCGGAGCTCGACAAGCGCGGCTACGACAAGGGCTTGAGCCTCGGATCGCTCGCTGGATCCGGCACGCTCGGCCTCCTGATCCCGCCCTCGATCCCGATGGTGGTCTACGCGGTCACGGCGAATGTCTCCGTGCTTCAGGTGTTCCTCGGCGGCTTCCTGCCGGGTGTGCTCGTGATGGTGCTCTATTCGGGCTACATCATCATCTGGTCGCTGCTCAATCCGAAGAAGATTCCGCCGCGCGATCCCCCGATGCCGTTCCGGCAGAAGTTGCGCGAGTCGGCGAGACTCGCGCCCTGCCTGTTGCTGATCCTGGCAGTCTTCCTCTCGCTCGTGCTCGGCTTCGCGACGGCGACGGAATGCGCCGCATGGGGCGTCGCCGGCGCGCTGCTGCTGGCGTGGTGGAGCGGTACGCTGACGCGCAAGAACTTTCTCGAAAGCATCATGAGCGCGACGCGCCTGACCTGCATGATCATGCTGATCCTGGCAGGCGCAGCCTACACCACGGCTGCGATGGCCTATACGGGCATTCCGGCCGCACTCGCCACCTGGGTCCAGGGGCAGCAGCTCACCCCGGGCATGCTCGCGCTGTATCTGAGCATCATGTACATCATCCTCGGCTGCCTGATCGACGGCATCTCGATGATCGTCCTGACCGCCGTCATCGTGCTGCCGATGGTCAGGCAGGCTGGTCTCGACCTGGTCTGGTTCGGCGTCTATCTCATCATCCATGTCGAGATGGCGCAGATCACGCCCCCCGTGGGCTTCAATCTCTTCGTGCTCCAGAACATGAGCGGTCGCGATACGTTCACCGTTGCGCGCGCAGCGTTTCCGTTCTTCGTCCTGCTGCTCGTTGCCGTGTTCATCATCACGGAGTACCCGCAGATCGTGATGTTCCTGCCCAAGCTCGCTTTCCCAGACTGAGCGTACCGGTGTTCAAATTGACTGTGAGGAGAAGCCTGATGATGTCTCGATTGTTTCGCGCATTCTTGACCGCCGGCGTGGTCGTGGCCGCGACGCCCGCTTTGGCCCAGACCAAATGGAATCTGCCGGCAGCGTATCCCGCCGACAATCCGCACTCCGAAAACCTGGTCGCCTTCGCCAAGGACGTCGAAGCAGCCACGTCCGGAAAGCTCCAGATCACGGTTCATCCCGGCGCCTCGCTGTTCAAGGCGCCGGACATCAAGCGCGCGGTGATGACCGGGCAGGCGCAGATGGGCGAGGTGCTGCTCTCGATCCACGAGAACGAGGATCCGATCTTCGGCATCGACGTCGTGCCATTCCTGGCGACCAGCTTCCCGGACGCCATGAAGCTGTATCAGGCCTCCAAGCCTGCGATCGCCAAGAAGCTCGATGCGCAGGGTCTCAAGCTGCTGTTCGTCGTGCCGTGGGCGCCGCAGGGGGTCTATGTCAACAAGCCGCTCGCTACGATCGAAGATATGAAGGGCTTGAAATGGCGGGCCTACAATGTCGGAACCTCGCGCATCGGCGAGCTGGTCGGTGCGCAGTCGGTCACGATCCAGGCCGCGGAATTGCCGCAGGCGCTCGCGACCGGCGTGGTGAATTCCTTCATGTCGTCGGGCGGGACGGGCTACGACGCGAAGGCGTGGGAGTCGCTGAAGTATTTCTATGACGTGCAGGCCTGGATTCCCAAGGACTACACCTTCGTCAACAAGGCCGCGTTCGACGCGCTCGACAAGCCGACCCAGGAGGCCATCCTGAAGGCGGCGGCAGCGGCGGAGACGCGCGGCTGGAAGGCCTGGCAGGACAAGAGCACCTGGTACATCGATCAGCTCAAGGCCAAAGGCATGACCGTCGAGCCGCCGAGCCCGGCGTTGAAGGCCGGCTTCCAGAAGATCGGCGAACAGCTCACGACCGACTGGCTCAAGAAGGCAGGCGCCGACGGTCAGGCGGTCGTCGACGCCTACAAGAAGATGTGAGGACTGATGTCTTCCGCCCGCCACGTGCTCGTGCGGGCGGAAGACTCTCAGACGATGTTCAAGCCGAGATCGCCTTCACTGATCCCACTTCGTTGCGCAGCAGGAATTTTTGGATCTTGCCCGTGGACGTTTTCGGGATCGGCCCGAACACGACCGCCTTCGGCGTCTTGAAGCCCGACATGTGTTTGCGGCAGAACGCGATGATGTCGGCTTCGCTCGCGCTGGCGCCGTCCTTCAACTCGACGAAGGCGCAGGGCACTTCGCCCCATTTCGGATCTGGCTTTGCGACCACGGCGGCAAACAGCACAGCCGGATGTTTGTAGAGGATGTCCTCGACTTCGACGGAGGAGATGTTCTCGCCGCCGGAGATGATGATGTCCTTGGAGCGGTCCTTGATGATGACGTAGCCGTGCTCGTCAAGTACGCCAAGATCGCCGGTGTGAAACCAACCGCCTTCGAATGCTTCCTTGGTCGCCTTCTCGTTCTTGAGATAGCCCTTCATCACGATGTTGCCGCGGAACATGACTTCGCCGATGGTTTCGCCGTCGCGCGGCACCTCTTGCATCGTCTGCGGATCGATGACGGTGACGCCTTCCTCGAGCGGGTAGGGCACGCCCTGCCGGCGCTTCATGCGCGCGCGTTCGGCCGGCGGAAGCTCGTCCCAGCCGGGCTGCTCGGCGCAGACGGAAGCGGGGCCGTAGACCTCGGTCAGCCCGTAGACATGGGTCAGCTTGATGCCGATGCTCTCGGCACCTTCGAGCACCGCGACCGGCGGCGCGGCGCCGGCGATCAGGCCGACGACGCGGCGCGCGGCGTTGCCTTTGGGCGCGTCGGGTGCGTTGATCAGCGTGTTGTAGACGATCGGCGCGCCGCACATGTGGGTGACGCCGTGCTGCTTGATCAGCTCGAAGATCCTGGTCGGCTCGACCTTGCGCAGGCAGACATTGATGCCGGCGGCCGCCGCGATCGTCCAGGGGAAGCACCAGCCGTTGCAGTGGAACATCGGCAGCGTCCAGAGATAGACCGGATGCTGGCCGAGATTGCCGGCAAGGATGTTGCTGACGGCGTTGAGATAGGCGCCGCGATGATGGGTGACGACGCCCTTGGGATTTCCGGTCGTGCCCGAGGTGTAGCTCAGCGCGATCGCGTCCCACTCGTCCTGCGGCGGGATCGCCGTGAACGCAGGATCGCCTTCCGCGACTGCGGCTTCATATTCGATCTCGCCGATGCGACTGCCGCCTTTGACTGATGCGTCGTCGACGTCGACTACGAATGGCTTTGGCCCGCTCATCTGCGCCAGCGCGTCACTTATGACGCCCGAAAACTCGGGATCAACCAGGATGATCTTGGCGCCGCCATGGTCGAGCTGAAACGCGATCGAAGGCGCATCGAGGCGGATGTTCAGCGCGTTGAGCACAGCGCCGGTCATGGGCACCGCGAAATGCGCTTCGTTCATCGCCGGGATGTTCGGCAGCATCGCCGCGACGGTGTCGCCGACGCCAATGCCCTTGCGCGCGAGCCAGGACGCGAAACGCTTGCAGCGCTCATAGGTCTGCGCCCAGGTGAAGCTGCGGCCCTCATAGACCGTGCTGACATGATCGGGATAAACGGCGGCGCTGCGCGCGAGAAAGCTGAGCGGACTCAGCGGCACATAGTTGGCGGGCGTCTTGTCGAGGCCGATATTGTACTGATTCTGCCGCTCACTCATCGACACCCTCCGTCAAACGCCTCAAAGGAATCCGATCGAAATCCACGGGAAGATCGCGACGATGATCAATCCCACCAGCAGCGCCAGCAGATAGCCCCAGATCGGGCGGATGCCCTCGGCCGGATCGACGCGTCCGATGGCGCAGGCGGCATAATAGCCGACGCCGAAGGGCGGGGCGAATAGTCCGATGCCCATGGCGAGAATGATCACCATGGCGTAGTGCACCTCGTGCACGCCGACGGCCCGGGCGATCGGAAACAGCAGTGGGCCGAACAGCACGATCGCCGGGATGCCCTCCAGCACGCTGCCGAGGATGGTGAAGGCCAGGATCGAGACGGCGATGAAGGTCGCCGCTCCCCCGGGCAGTCCGGTCATGGCCGCCGCCAGCGAGCGCGAGAAGCCTGATTGGGTCAGGCCCCAGGCCATGCCGGTCGCCGTGCCGATGATCAGCAGGATGGCACCCGACAGCGCCGCGGTCTCGACCAGCATCGGAAACAGCCGCGACCAGTCGAAGCGGCGGTAGACGAGGAGGCCGACCAGGGCGCCATAGACGATGCCGATGGTGGAGACCTCGGTCGCGGTCGCGATGCCCTCGACCACGGCGTAGCGGATCACGAAGGGCAGCGCGAGCGCGGGCAGGGCGATGACGAACGTCTTGCCGATCTCGCCACCGCTGGCGCGTCGGACGTGGCTCATGTCCTCGTGGCGGTAGCGCCACCACACCAGCATGCAGAGCGTGATCGCGAGCACGACGCCGGGCAGCAGGCCGCCGGTGAACAGGGCGGCGATCGAGACGCCCGTGACCGAGCCGATCGTGATCAGCACGAGGCTCGGCGGGATGGTCTCGGTTTGGGCTCCGGTGGCCGCCAGCAGCGCGACGAGATCGCCGGGCTTGGCGCCGCGCTGCTTCATCTCCGGAAACAGCACGGGCGCAACGGCCGCCATGTCCGCGGCCTTGGCGCCTGATATGCCCGAGACCAGGTACATGGCGCCGACCAGCACGTAATGCAGGCCGCCGCGGACATGGCCGAGCAGGCTCGCCAGGAACGCCACCATGGCCCGCGCCATGCCGGTCATCTCGATCAGGAGCCCCAGGAACACGAACAGCGGCACCGAGAGCAGGATGAGGTGGCTCATGCCCTCGTCCATCCGCCCGACCAGCACCATGACCGGCGTCCGCGTGGTCAGCGCGAGATAGCCGAAGATCGCAAGGCCGAAGCCGAAGGCAATGGGAACGCCGGCGAAGACGCAGAAGCCGGCGACGCCGACGAAGAAGATGACGAGGTTGAGATTGCCGAGCGGCCGCAGCAACGGCTCCGCCAGCCAGAACAGGCCGATGATGACGGCAACGCTGACGACGGCGGCTGCGACCATCCGGTAATCAGCCGCGCGCAGCAGCCGCAGCAAGGCAAAGACCGCCATCAGCCCGATTCCGGCCGGCAGCGCGGCGGCGCGCCACATATTGGAGATCTGCAGCGCCGGCGTCGTGATGTAGCTCTCTTCGTAGGCGTAGTCGCAGGCCGGCCAGACGATCAGGACCAGGAACGCCAGCGCCGCCGAGGTCGCGACCAGATCGAGATAGGCCCGCATGGCAGGCGTGGCGCTGGCGACGATCGCGGTCATACGCATGTGCTCGGAGCGGCGGAACGCCACCGCCGCGCCCAGCATGGCGAGCCACAGGAAGAGGATCGAGGCGAGCTCGTCCGACCAGATCAGCGGCCGGTGCAGGCCGTAGCGCGCGACCACGCCGGCAAACAGGATCACGATCTCGGCGACGACCAGGATCGCCGCCGGGATTTCGACGACGAGACCGAGCGCGCGCTCGAGCGAAGCCAGCAAGGAAGGTCGGCGAGGGGACTGAAACGCCGCCTCGCCCACCACTCCGGTCACATCGACCTCGACATGAGCCATGATGGCCCCAACGCGTTACGACAGCTTGCCGACGGCCTTTTCCAGGAGGTCCCAGGCCTGGTCGCCATACTTGCCCTTCCACTCGGCATAGAAGCCGGCGGTCCGCAGCTTGTCGCGGAACGGCGCCACCGTGGGCTGATTGAAGGTCAGGCCCTTGGCCGCGAGCTCCTGCTGCAGATTGGCATTGAGCTTGGCGGTGTCGTCACGCTCCTTGACGGCAGCGGCGTTGATGTTCTTGGCGACGATGGTACGCACGTCCTGCGGCAGCTTCTCCCAGGCGCGGCGGTTGGCCAGGAACCAGAAGCCGTCCCACATGTGGTTGGTCAGCGAGCAGTACTTCTGCACCTCGTAGAGCTTGGCAGTCGAGATGATCGCCAGCGGGTTCTCCTGGCCTTCGACGATCTTGGTCTGGAGTGCGGAATAGACCTCACTGAAATTGATCGAGGCGGGCGCCGCGTCGAACGCCTTGAACATCGAGGTCCACAGCGGCGACACCGGCACGCGGATCTTGAAGCCCTTGAGGTCATCAGGCCCGGTGACCGGCTTGCTCGACGAGGTGGTCTGGCGGAAGCCGTTGTCCCAGATCTTGTCCATGACCTCGAGGCCGGCCTTCTTGATCTCGCCGCGGACATGGGCGCCGAGGTCGCCGTCCATGGCCTTCCAGACCGTGTCGTAGTCCGGGAACGCGAAGCCGATGCCGTTGATGGAGGCCGCCGGCACCAGGGTCGACAGGATAAGGCCCGACAGCGTGAAGAACTCGACGCCGCCGGAGCGGATCTGGCTCAGCATGTCGGTGTCGGACCCAAGCTGGTTGTTCGGGAAGATCTGGAGGTCGAACTTGCCGTTGGTCTCGGTCTTGATCGCCGCCGCCATCTCCTTGGCGCGTACGTTCAGCGGATGGGTGTCCGGCAGGTTATTGGCGTATTTGTAGGTGAACTCGGCGCTCTGGGCGCGGGCCACATGGGGCGCACCGATGCCGCCCAGGACCGCGGTCGCAGCGGAGGCCTTGAGAAGCGTGCGTCGGGAAAAACTCATGGGTCTGCTTCCTCGGAAGTTTGTTGTTGTTCTGAGACGCAAACCTATACGGACGGAAGGCCTGAAGGTCATCTGCGATCTCGCGAGGCCTCGCTTATTGCAGCCGGACAAGGTCACGGCAATATCGGCTTTCGCAGAGATGGGCCGGATTCAAAATCTGAAAAACAACCCCATGCACAGTAGCCGTCGAGAACCGGGGCGGCGTCGAGGCCCGGACTGAAAATCGCGCTTCGGCGAAGGTGCGGTGACAGGAATTCCGTCTAAATAACTGATCTGATTGTATATAAAAATATTCCATAATATACCTTATGCGAATTATGGATTAGGCTATAGCCGCTTGCGACCTGCCAGTCGGATCTCGCCTGAACTGAGCCCCTATCGCCAAACCTGTGCGTCTGTTCCGCCGGCGAAGGACGTGCGGCTACTGTCCCGGCCGTGCGGCTATGCGGTTCTGGAGTGCAGCAGCGCGTCACTCCGCCGAAAGCGATCGCAGCCAGGCCAGCCGTGAGATCGCGCGCTCGGCAAGTTGCTGCAGGCTTTCCAGGTGGGCCGCGTCGCTCGACCGCTCGGCGCCGTCGAGGTAGCCGTCGACCAGGGCTTCGGCGATTTCCAGTGGGCCTTTGTGCTCCATGGATGCCGGATAGCTCCCGAGGCCCACGGTGGCGTCGGCCATCTCGATCGTCTGCTGGCGAATGTCCCTGGTCCGGATTGCTGCTGGCCCGCTCAGGCGTTGTTCCATGTCGCCGAGCTGCATGACCAGGCGAAGCTCGAGCCTTTGCGCATCAATTTGCCGCAGAGGCCCGGACGATGCCTCGGCGCCGCTCCGTTCGTGCTCGCGATGATAGGCACGGCGCCTCTCCTTCCGCAGCGTGGCGACATGGCCGAGCTCTTCCTTGGCCATCGCCTCGGACGCCTTCTTGATATCGGGATCATCGGAGTAGGCGGCGAGATAGGACCAGAACGCAAAGGCGCGCTCCTCGTTGCGGACCGCCATCGCGAGCGCGCGGTACGGCGTCATCAAGCGCGACGTTTTGACCTCAGCGGCGGATTCCGGGGCGAGCGTTTCCGGCGCGTCCCAGCGCACCATAGTGGGATCCGGGATCTTGCCGCGCCGCGATTGCGACCACCGCGTGACGCTGTCGACATGCTCGCGCTCGGCGGCCGCGAGCTTCGTGAACACGTCAGCGAGATCATCCTTGCCCTGCCCGCGCATGTCTTCAGCAAGAGCATCATACCTTTTGGCTGCCTCCTGCTCCATTGCATGCGCTAGCGCAAAGAGTTCATCGAGCGATTGCAATACACCTGCGGGCTCAGCGCTCAGCAATGAAGTGCGCAGGAATGGCATGGCAAGGACTCCAAATGCAGGCTTCTGATTCAGCTCAGCGCGAATACAAATATTTTTGCTGGCCTTGACAGATGTGGGCACGCGCGATGACTTTGACACGTCAGCGGCGACAAATCATCGAAGAAGAATCTCAAAGCACGCGCGTCCGATAGGTCGCGCAGATCGCATTTGAATTGATATGTTGAAGCGACCGGATGACGATACCGCCTTCACAAGGCGTGCAGCGCTAGCGCTTGCGGGCTTGCTGCTGATGTGTCTGGCGTACATCTCGCCCGCGTGCGCCGCCGGTGACTTACCAACATACCTGCCGAAGATTACGCCTGCCGAGTTTTTCCCGGATGCGGATCGTTTCGGCCCGCCGCAAGGCGATCCGCCCATCGTACCAGTGTACCGCGGCGATCAGCTCCAGGGATTCGTTTTCCTCAACTCCGATTTCGCGAACTCCGTCGGGTACTCGGGCAAACCGATTCACTTGCTCGCCGGGATCGATCCGAAAGGCGTCATCACCGGCGTCAAGCTCGTCGATCACAAGGAGCCGATCGTGCTGGTCGGCATTCCGGAGGCGCGCATCGTCGCCGCCATGAACGCCCTGATCGGCAAGGACATGAAGCCTGTCGCAAGTGGTGCCGAGAAACCGCCGCAGGTCGACATCGTAAGCGGCGCGACCGTCACCGTGCTGGTGATGGGCGACAGTGTCGTCCGCGCGGCGTCAAAGCTCATCCGGAGCGGTCGCGTCGGTGGCGGTGACGGCGCGGCGGCTTCGGCCGCCCTTCCCCCTGTCGTCAAGACGCTCGATCTCGCGCGCAGCGAGGTGCGCGACTGGGAAAGCCTCGTCGGCGATGGCTCGGTGCGCCGGCTTCATCTCGGCATCGGCGATATCAACGAAGCCTTTGCGAAGTCCGGCAGCGCCGCGGCGAGCCAGTATCCCGAACCGGGTGACGCGAGCGATACCTTCATCGAGCTCTACGTGGCGCTCGTGACCGCGCCAACTATCGGCCGCAGCCTGCTCGGCGAGGACGGCTATCAGCGGCTGAAGGACAGCCTGAAGCCCGGGCAGCAGGCCATCGTCGTTGCCGGCAACGGCCCCTACTCCTTCAAGGGTTCAGCCTACGTCCGCGGCGGTATCTTCGATCGCATCGAAATCCTGCAGGAAGGCAACAGCACCCGCTTCCGCGACCGCAACCACATCCGTCTCGGCGCACTGGACGCTGTTGGCGCGCCCGAGTTCAGGGAAATCGGCCTGTTCGTCACCCCGCCTGAGTTCACCCTGGATCCGACGCAGCCGTGGCAGCTTCAACTGCTGGTGCAACGCAGCCTCGGCGGCCGCGACAAGGCGTTCCTGACTTTCGATCTCGGCTACACCCTGCCCGACAGCTATATACGCCGCGAGCAGCGTGCGGTGACGGTACCGGAGAGCGCGGCGCCTCCGGCCTCGCAGCAGGCCACCGCTGCGGCCGCCCCGCCCCCGGATGCAGACGAGCCGTTGTGGATGCGGATCTGGCGGTCGAGCACCGTCTCGATCGGCATCACCGCGTTCATGCTGGCCACCCTCACCGGCATCTTCTTCTTCCAGAATCTGCTCGTGCGCCGCCCGGTGTTCTACACCTGGGTGCGGCGGGGCTATCTCGCCCTCGTTCTGGTCTGGCTCGGCTGGTACGCAAACGCGCAGCTTTCCGTCGTCAACGTCGTCACCTTTACCAATGCGCTGGTGACGGGCTTCCGCTGGGAATTTTTCCTCGCCGCTCCGCTGATCTTCATTCTGTGGGCTGCAACGGCCGGCGGGCTTCTGTTCTGGGGCCGCGGCCCGTTCTGCGGTTGGCTGTGTCCCTTCGGCGCGCTCCAGGAGCTCACCAACACGGCCGCGAAATGGCTGAAGGTGCCGCAGATAACCGTGCCGTGGGGGCTGCATGAACGGCTATGGCCGATCAAGTACATCATCTTCCTCGGTCTGTTCGGCCTGTCGCTCTATTCGGTCGACATGGCCGAGCGGTTCGCCGAGGTCGAACCGTTCAAGACCGCGATCATCCTGAAGTTTTCGCGAAGCTGGCCCTTCGTGGCCTACGCAGTCGCCCTGCTCGTCATTGGACTCTTCATCGAACGCTTCTTCTGCCGCTACCTCTGCCCGCTCGGCGCCGCGCTCGCGATCCCCGGCCGCATCAGGACGTTCGAATGGCTCCGCCGCTGGGAAGAATGCGGGTCCCCCTGCCAACGCTGCGCCAAGGAATGTCCGGTGCAGTCGATCCATCCCGAGGGGCACATCAACGTCAATGAGTGCATCTACTGCATGCATTGCCAGGAACTCTACTACGACGATCACCGCTGCCCGCACATGATCCAGGTGCGGCTCAAGCGCGAGAAGTTCGCGGCGATGTCCTCGCCCGCGATGCGCTCAGGCGGCAAGGGTCCGGCGACCGTCATCACCGCCGGCGGCAAGCCTGTCGGCGCTTCACCCGTCATCTCTCCACCACCAAACTGAACCGGAAGCCGAGGAGGCAATCATGAGCGAAAACGAAAAGGCAAAGGGCGTCAGCCGACGAACTGTGCTGGGAACGACGGCGGCCGCAGCGGGCGTGGGCCTGGCTGGCGGAGCGGCGATGAAGGACGGCGGTTTCGTCTCGTCTGCGGATGCGCAGACCAAGGCGGCTGCACCGAAGGCCCCTCCTGCCCGGTCGGCCGTGCTGAAGACCGAGGTCGCGCCCGGCGAGCTCGACGAATATTACGTGTTCTTCTCGAGCGGCCAGTCCGGCGAGATGCGCATCGTCGGCCTTCCGTCGATGCGCGAATTGATGCGTGTTCCGGTGTTCAACCGCTGCAGCGCGACCGGCTGGGGCCAGACCAATGAAAGCCTCAAGGTTCTGACCGAGGGGCTGCAGCCCGCGACCCGCGAATTCCTCAAGGATCGCGGCGGCACCTACATGAACGGCGACCTCCACCACCCGCATATTTCGTTCACGGACGGCACCTATGACGGGCGCTACGCCTTCATGAACGACAAGGCCAACAGCCGCGTCGCGCGGGTGCGGCTCGACGTGATGAAGTGCGACAAGATCATCGAGCTGCCGAACCAGCATACGGTGCACGGTTTGAGGGTGCAGAAATATCCTCGGACCGGCTATGTGTTCGCCAACGGCGAAGATGGAGTGCCGCTGCCGAACGACGGCAAGATCCTCAACGACTCCAAACAGTATCGCTCCATCTTCAGCGCGATCGACGGCGACACCATGAAGGTGGCCTGGCAGGTGATCGTCAGCGGCAACCTCGACAACGTCGACGCCGACTATCAAGGCAAGTACGCCTTCGCGACCTGCTACAACGGCGAGGAAGGCGTCACGCTGGCCGAGATGACCGCCAGCGAGCAGGACTGGGTCGTGCTCTTCAACCTCAAGCGGATCGAAGAGGCCGTGAAGAAGGGCGACTTCAAGGAAATGAACGGCGTGCCCGTGATCGACGGCCGCAAGGGCTCGCCCTACACGCGCTACGTCCCGGTCTCGAACAATCCGCACGGCATGAACACGGCTCCGGACGGCATCCACATCGTGGCGGCCGGAAAGCTCTCGCCCACCGTGACCGTGATGGACGTCCGCCTGTTCGACCAGTTGTTCGACGACAAGATCAAGCCGCGCGACGTCGTCGTCGCAGAGCCGGAGCTTGGCCTCGGCCCGCTGCACACCGCCTATGACGGCAAGGGCAACGCCTACACCACCCTGTTCCTCGACAGCCAGGTCTGCAAGTGGAACATCGACCTCGCCAAGCGGGCTTTCAAGGGTGAGAAGGTCAATCCCATCATCCAGAAGCTCGACGTGCATTATCAGCCGGGCCACAACCATACCTCGATGGGTCAGACCAAGGAGGCCGATGGAAAATGGCTGATCTCGCTGAACAAGTTCTCGAAGGACCGCTTCCTGAACGTCGGACCGCTCAAGCCGGAGAACGATCAGCTGATCGACATTTCGGGCGATCAGATGAAGCTCGTGCATGACGGCCCGAGCTTCGCCGAGCCGCACGACGCGACGATCGTCCATCGCTCCAAGATCAACCCGATCTCGATCTGGGATCGCGCGGATCCGATGTTTGCCGATGCGGTCAAGCAGGCCAAGGCGGACGGCATCAATCTCGAAGGGGATTCGAAGGTCATTCGCGACGGCAACAAGGTGCGCGTCTACATGACGTCGACCGCGCCGGCGTTTGGTCTGGAGGAATTCCAGGTCAAGCAAGGTGACGAGGTCACCGTCTTCATCACGAATATCGACGCGGTCGAGGACCTCACGCACGGCTTCTGCATCGTGAATTACGGCATCCAGATGGAAGTGGCGCCGATGGCGACCGCGTCCGTCTCGTTCACGGCGAACAAGCCCGGAGTTTACTGGTACTATTGCTCCTGGTTCTGCCACGCCATGCACATGGAGATGAAGGGCCGGATGTTCGTCGAACCGAAGTCGGTTTGAAGTCGGTCTGATCGGAGCGACCTCGTGGGTCTGTTGTTACGCATGTTTCCGGCGGCGCTGGTCGCCGCCGGATTGTCCGGCTTCGCCGACGCGGAGACCTTGACGGCTGCGCCCGGGCAGCCGCTGCAAGCGGTGCTGGATGGCGCGCGCGCCGGCGACGTCATCGAACTTGCTCCCGGCGAATATCACGGCTCGATCCGGATCGGCCGGTCCCTGGAGCTGGTCGGGAGCCGAGGCGCGGTGCTCGACGGCGACGGCTCCGGCAACGTCATCACCGTCAGCGCGCCCGACGTCATAATCCGCGGCGTGACCATCCGGGCATCCGGCCGCGATCTGCAGGAGATGAATTCCGGGATCTTCCTGCAGAAGACGGCAGAACGCGCGAAGATCGAGGACAACCGGCTGGTGGGAAACCTGTTCGGTGTCTACGTGCATGGCGCCAAGGGCTCCCGGGTCGTCCGCAACGAGATCGAGGGACTGCGCGGCGGGCGTCTCAGCGAGGCCGGCAACGGCATCTCGCTGTGGAATGCGCCCGACGTCACCATCGCGAACAACATTTTCCGCTACGGCCGCGACGGCATCTTCTCGATCTCCAGCAGCAAGGACCGCTTCATCAACAATCGCTTCGAGCAGGTTCGTTTCGCCGTCCACTACATGTACACCAACGACAGCGAGATCAGCGGCAACGTTTCGATCGGCAACCATGTCGGTTATGCCATCATGTATTCGAACCGTCTGGTGATCCGCGGCAACTCCTCCGATCACGATCGCGACTATGGGCTGCTCTTCAACTACGCGAACTATGCCCAGATCGAGGACAACCGGGTCACGGGCGGCCCGCTCGGCTCGATGACACAGAGGGCGGAGGACGGTCCCGCCGACGAGCGAGGCATGCTTCCGCAGCAGGCACGGGAGACCACTCTCAAGAGTGGCCCGGAGAAATGCGTGTTCATCTACAACACCAATCACAACAAATTCCGCAACAACTGGTTCGAGCGCTGCGCCATCGGCGTGCACTTCACTGCCGGCTCCGAAGGCAACGAAATCTCCGGCAACGCCTTCGTCAGCAACGCCAACCAGGTGAAATATGTCGGCACCCGGCGCCTCGACTGGTCGACCGGGGGGCGCGGCAACTACTGGAGCGACAATCCGGCATTCGACCTCAACGGCGATGGAATCGCCGACACGGCGTACCGGCCGAACGACCTCATCGATCGCGTGCTGTGGACGGCGCCGGCTGCGAAGGTCCTGATCAACAGCCCCGCCGTCCAGGTGATCCGCTGGGCGCAGGCACAGTTTCCCGCGCTGCTGCCGGGCGGCGTGGTCGACAGCCATCCGCTGGTGTCGCCGCCGCGGACCCCGGTGAAGGAAACACGATGACCAGCACGGTACGAGTCAGCGACGTCACCAAGGTGTTTGGCCGGGTCGAGGCCGTGCGGGGTGCGTCGTTCACGCTTGGCCAGGGCGAGCTGGTGGCCTTGATCGGGCACAACGGCGCCGGCAAGACCACGCTCATGAAGCTCATGCTCGGGTTGATCCGGCCGACCAGCGGCGCCATCGAGGTTCTCGGAGACAATCCCGCCGCCGGCGAATTCGCAGGCCGACGGCAGCTCGGCTACCTGCCGGAGAACGTCTCCTTCGACCCCGCCCTCACCGGCCGCGAGACACAGGCCTTCTACGCCAGGCTGAAGCGAGAGCCGGTTGCCAAGGCGCTGGAGCTGCTCGACGCGGTCGGACTGGGGGCCGCCAGCCGCCGCCGGGTCAACACCTACTCGAAGGGCATGCGTCAGCGGCTGGGGCTCGCGCAGGCACTGCTTGGCGAGCCGCGCGTGCTGCTGCTGGACGAGCCGACCACCGGTCTTGACCCTGAGCTGCGCCAGACCTTCTATGACATCATCGCGCGGCTCGCGGCCCGCGGCGCGACCGTGCTGCTGTCGTCACATGCGCTGACCGAGCTCGAGGAGCGCGCCGGCCGGGTCATCATCATGAACCGCGGCATCAAGGTCGCGGACGGATCGATCGACGAGCTGCGTCGCCTCGCCCGCCTGCCCACCCGGATCCGCCTCAAGGTGGCTGGCCTTGCCCCGAGCGAGATGCCGCTCTGGGCGCCCAACGACGCGGCCTGCCGCCGTCTGAATGGCCACATCGTCGAGATCGACGCCGCGCCGGAGCGGAAGATCGAGCTTCTGCATCGCGCGACGGCCGCCGGCAATTCGGTCGAGGACGTCGACGTGGTCCCGCCCACACTCGACGAGCTATACGCTCATTTCCTCCGGCAATCGGAGCAGGCGCCATGAATGTCCTGATCATCGCCGCCAAGGAAATCCACCAGGCCATCCGCAATCGCTGGGTGCTTGCCGCAACGCTCCTGCTCGCCGGACTTGCGCTGTCGCTGACGTTTCTCGGCAGCGCGCCGACCGGGAACGTCGGCGTTCGCACCCTGGACGTGGTCGTCGTCAGCCTGTCGAGCCTGACGATCTTTCTCGTTCCGCTCATCGCGCTTCTGATTTCCCATGATGCCATCGTCGGCGAGATGGAACGCGGGACGATGCTGTTGCTGCTGAGCTATCCGGTCGCGCGATGGCAGGTGCTGCTCGGCAAGTTCTTAGGTCACCTCGCCGTCCTCGCGTTTGCGACCTGCCTCGGCTACGGCGCGGCGGTCGGAGCGCTGGCGGCGACGGGCAGCCAGATCGATAGCGACAGCTTCCTGGCGTTCGCGGCGATGGTGGGTTCCTCGGTGCTGCTCGGCGCCGCTTTCGTCGCCATCGGATATCTGGTCAGCGCGCTCGTGCGCGACCGCGGCACCGCGGCCGGAATCTGCATTGGATTATGGCTGCTGCTGGTGCTGATCTACGACATGGCGCTGCTGGGCGTGCTTGCGCTCGATCAGGGACGCAGCGTCTCGGCGAGCGTGCTCAACGCCATGCTGCTGTCGAATCCGACCGACGCCTACCGGCTGATCAACCTGACCGGGTTCGCCAATGTCAGCACCTTCGCCGGCATGGCTGGCCTTGCCCAAACCACATCCCTGACGATACCGGTCCTTCTGACCGCCCTGCTCTGCTGGACGCTGCTGCCGCTGGGGCTGGCCGCGCTCGCCTTCTCGCGGAGGGAGCTATGAGGCGCCGAACGATCCTCCTCGCCTTGCTGCTGCCGCTCGCGCTCGCGGGCTGCAACGAGAAGCAGGCCGCGAAGATCCCGCCGCCGCATCGGATGACCGCGGAAGACATCGGCCATTACTGCGGCATGAACGTGCTCGAGCACCCGGGACCGAAGGGCCATATCCTCGCCGCGAGCCTCATGGAGCCCGTGTGGTTCTCGTCCGTGCGGGACACAATCGCCTTCACCATGCTGCCGGACGAGCCCAAGGACATCCAGGCGATCTACGTGTCCGACATGGGCAAGGCGCCGGACTGGGACAAGCCCGGCGCCGACAACTGGATCGAGGGGCGCAAGGCGCTGTACGTGATCGAGAGCCGGGTCAAAAGTGGCATGGGCGGCGACGAGGCCGTTCCGTTCTCGGACCGGGCGGCGGCGGAGAAGTTCGCCGGAGAAAACGGCGGCAGGATCGTCGGCTTCGACGAGGTGCCCCGGGACTATGTCTTGACGTCGGCGAATGCCGCCGGCGCCGCTGCGGCCGACGAAGCGGCCGAAGCCCCGCCGGGAGAACGATCGAGGAGGACGCCATGACGCGAACACTGACGCGCCGACGCTTCATCCGGATCAGCGCGGCGGCAGCGGGCCTTGGCGCGCTGTCTCCAGGACACCCCGCTCGTGCAGAGGTCGCGCCGGTGACCTGGCGTGGCACGATGCTGGGCGCGGTGGCCACGATGGAGATTCACGACGAAGACCGCAGCCGGGCGGAGCGGCTGATCTCGCTGGCCTGCGCCGAGGCGCGGCGGCTTGAGCGGCTGTTCAGCCTTTACCTGAACGATTCCGCCCTGGTCGCGCTGAACCGGACCGGTGTCCTGATCGATCCCGCCGCCGAAATGGTCGATCTGCTATCGACCTCGCAGCACTATTCCACGCTGACGGGCGGTCTGTTCGATGTCACGGTGCAGCCGCTGTGGGATCTCTACGCCAGCCATTTCGCGCGAAATGACGCGGATCCGGCCGGTCCTGCGGCAGCCGCGATCGAGGCCGCGCTCGCGCGCATCGGCAGCAGCCGGCTGTCGATCAGCCGCGACCGGATCGTGATGCCCAAGGGCATGACCGTCACCCTGAACGGGATCGCGCAAGGCTACGTCACGGACAAGGTGGTCGACCTGCTGCGCACGCACGGCATCTCTCGCAGCCTGGTCGACATGGGCGAGGCCCGCGCGATCGGCGCGCGTCCGGACGGAGGGCCCTGGGAGATCGGCATCGCCGATCCCGACATTGTGGGCCGCACGAAGACGGTACTGCCGATCGTCGACCGCGCCGTGTCCACCTCGGGCGGCTACGGCTGCCAGTTCGATTCCAGGGCGCGCTTCAACCATTTGTTCGATCCCCGATCGGGCGGCTGCGCCCACCGCTATCGCAGCGTGACGACGGTGTCCCGCAGCGCCACCGCCGCGGATGCATTGTCGACGGCGTTCAGTCTGATGCCGGAAGATAAGATTCGATCGCTCTTGCCGCATGTCGACATCGACCGCGTGCATCTGATCGATGAGGCCGGTCAATCGGTCGAATTGTCGGCCTAACCTTCGCGCTACTGCAGTGGCAGCAGCTCCAACTGGCTCTGCGCCTTCTTGACCGCCGCTGCGTACCAGCTCTGGCTCGGCGCTTCCTTGGCGAAGCATTTTGTGTAGGCGTCCATGGCCTGATCCTCGCGGGCCATGTCGCCGCGCGGGTCCTTCTTGTTGACGGGTTTCGCCATCATCTGCTTCCACACGCGCTCGCAGGCCGGGATTTCAGCCGTCTTCACGGCGTTCGATGTGGCGAGGAAGTAGACCTTGTCGCCCTTGGTCGCGACGACGTCGATTTCATCCGGCGGCCCCTTGAGCCCGCCATTGCCGCGCAAGCCGAGCACGGCAACTGCAGCACTCGCGGATGCGGGCTTTGTGATCGGCAGCTCGGCATATTTGGCGAAGGCGGCGTCCTGGATCGCCTGATAATAGAAGCGGTCGGACTTGAACGCGGCGCCGCTCTCCTGCGGCATGCCGTCCTCGCGATGCTCGCGCAGCCAGTGCGCCAGAAGGGTGCTCGTGGTTACGACGGCTTGCGTCTTGTAACCTTCCGAGGCGAAACCGAGCCCGTCGAGATGGCCGAAGCCGATATCACTCTTGAAGAGCGTGTCGACGTTCGACTTGCCGTCCGCGGGAAGCCCCTTGATCGTGACCGGTCCCACCAGGCCGTGCAGCACGCCCGCCAGCTCCTTGAGCGCCGCATCATGCTGCTTGTAGATCTCGTCGCTCTCCTTGGCACTCGAGAATTTTGCGATGTAGCGATTGCGCAGGTCGAGATAATGCTGCTCGGGCGTAGCCGCATGGACGGGCGTCGCCAGGATGAGCAGGCAGAGCAAGGCAAGCGATTTCATTCGATGTCCGCGGACTGGGAGCGATCTCCAGTCTTTGTGCCCGCTGGAGGCGGGAAGGTTCATCGGCAACACCCGTACGGAGACCCTACTCCGCCGGCGTCAACTGCCGGGTCAGACGCACCGCCGCGGTCTCGCGCACGCGGATGCGGGCGCGGCGCTTGCGCCACCAGATCACGACGCCGGTGACCGAGAGTGCCGCCACGACCAGCCCCATGATCGAGATCAGGATGCGGCCGAACAGTCCGACGATGCGGCCCGAATGCAGCGGAAATTGCGCCTGGACGAAGATGTCGGCGGCAGTACCGACCCAGGGCAGCCGCTCGCCGATCGGGCGGCCGTCCTCGCTGTCGTAGTAGAGCTGGGCCGGGCCGACGCCGCCGGCGCCGTGGTCGTCGCCGGGGTGGAAGAAGGCGGCGGCGTAGACGCCATGGGCCGGGCCGTAATTGACCGAGCCGACCGGGATCGTCCATCCCCGCGCCTTGCCATCGGCGGCGGCGCGTGCGGCGATGTCGGCGAAGGTCACCTTGGGCTCGATGGGATCGTCGAGATCGCGATAAGGCCGCTGCTCATAGGGTGTCGGCGTGTAGTTCGACACCATCTTCATCAGCGGCGAGAACACCTCGAAATAGAGGTTCAGCGAGAACGCGGTGAAGGCGATGATGAACAGCACGCCCCAGGTCCAGAGACTGAAGGCGCGGTGGATGTCGAAATTGATCCGGTAGGTGCTGCCGGAGGTCTTGATGGTCCAGGCCGGCGCCCAGCGCGCCCAGAAGCCGCGCTCGAGCTGGCGCGTGACGGCAGGCGCCCGCGCCGCCTTGGCGCGCCTGCGCGAGGGCAGTGTCAGATAGAAGCCGACGAAGCAATCGATGGTCCAGATGATCGCGATCACGCCGAGCACGCGCATGCCCCAGCGATCGCTGCCCCAGAACTCTGGAATGTGCATCGTGTAGTGCAGCTTGTAGAGAAACGAGACGAAGTTTTCCCGCGTGACGGGCCAGACCGCGCCCCAATAGCGCCGGCCCAGCTCCGCGCCGGTGTTGGGATCGAGGAACACCTGATTGTAGTCGAGGGCGTAGCGCTTGCCGGTCGCCGGATCGATCCGCGGCATGACGAAGAACCACAGCGAGTGGCCCTCCTCCGGCGTCATGAAGAGGTAGACGACGCGCGCGCGGGGATCGCGTTGCTCGATCGTCTTGGCGAGCTCGATCGAGGGGATCGCCGGGCCCTTGGTCGAGACGTCGAACAGATGGCTGTTCAGGACGTCGTCGATCTCGTGATCCCAGGAGATGATCGCGCCGGTGATGCCGGAGAAGAACAGGAATCCGGCCGTGAGCAGTCCCGCCCAGCGATGCAGCTTGCCGAATATCGCTCTCATGGTCCTGCACTCTCATCCAGCAGGTCCGGCTCGCCATCGCCGGACCGTCTTCGATTTCACCAGCGATAAGTCAGCTTGCCGATGGCTTTCCGTCCCTCGGCATACATGCAGCCCGAAAGGCCGTAGCACGCCGCGACATAGCGCGTGTCCGCAAGGTTGGTGACGTTCAGCGACAGCCGCCAATTGTCACGGGTATAGGCAAGAAGCGCATCCAGCACTGTGGCCGATCCCACCTTGAACGTATTGGCGTCATCGCCCCAGGTCGCGCCGACATAGCGAACGCCGCCGCCGAACTGAAAGCCCGCCAGCATGCCGTTCTGAAGCGTGTAGTCGCTCCACAGCGAGGCGCGGTTGAGCGGCACGGTGACCGGCGCCTTGCCGACATTGACCGGATCCTGCGTGACCATGGCATCGATATAGGCGTAGGCCGCGCGCAGGTTCCAGCCGTCGGCGAGCGACATCGAGCCTTCGAGCTCGATACCGCGCGACTTCACCTGCCCGATCTGTTCGTAAAAGGTGGTTGCAGGCACGTACACAGCGACGTTGTCACGCGTCAGGTCGAAGGCCGCGAAGGTGAATAGCGCATTCCAGCCGAGCGGTTGATACTTGACGCCCACCTCGTACTGCACGCCGGTCTCGGGATCGAGCATCTGTCCCGACGGGCTGGTCGCGAGCTGCGGCAGAAACGACTCGGAATAGCTGAAATAGGGCGCGATGCCGTTGTCGAAATTGTACATCACGGCCGCGCGGCCGGTGAAGGCCGAGGCGTCCTTCGAGGTTGAAGTATCGGCCGGGGGCAGATTGGTATCGAGCTGCGTCGTCACGAAGTCCTGGCGGCCGCCGAGCTGGAACGAGAGCCGGCCGAGCTTGATCTGGTCCTGAGCATAGAGGCCGAGCTGCGACTGCTTGATGCCCTTGTTGTCGTACATGCCACCGAGGGCCCAGTCGTAACTGTAGACCGGGTTGAAGACGTTGATCTCCGGCGCCGAGGTCGTGACGGCGAAGGCCGTATCGCGGAACGTGGTGTTGCGATAGTCGAGCCCGACCAGGGTGGTGTGGCTGAGGATGCCGGTGGTGAACTTGCCCTGGAGCTGGTTATCCACCGCAAAGGAGTTGATGTAGGAGTTGCTATAGCTGCCGAAACGCCCCAGCTGCCCCGCCGCTTCGTCGGTGTATCCGGTGCCGTAGAAGGTCTTTTCCTCGTTGTGCTGATAGGCGTAACGCAGGTTCTGCCGGAACGTGATGTTGTCGGTGAAATTGTGCGACAGCTGATAGCCGGCGGTCGCAATCTCGGTGTTGAACGCGTTGAAGCTCGGCACGCCCGCGAAGAACGAGACCGGGATGGTGCGGCCGTTGTTCGGCCACACCGTGCCCGAGGCCGGCAGGAACTGCAGGCCCCACCCTGCCCGGTCGCGCTGGTAGTTGGCCAGCAGCGTGATGGTGGTGTCCTCGTTCGGCTTGAACGTGACGGCGGGCGCGATGAAGACGCGGTTGTCCTTGGTGAAGTCGACCTGGGTCTGGCCGTCGCGGACGACCCCGGTGAGGCGCCACAGCACGGTTCCGTCCTTGTTGGCGGAGCCTCCCATGTCGAACTGGCCCTGATAGCGGTTGAAGCTGCCGCCGGAGATCGAGACCTCGCCGAACTGCTGCGCCGTCGGCAGCTTTGTCACGTAATTGAGAATGCCGCCGGTGCCGCTGCCTCCATACATCGCCGAGGACGGGCCCTTGAGCACTTCCAGCCGCTCGGCCCCGTAGGGATCGAGGCCATTGAAGTGCACGTAGTTGCTCGAGGGGATCCGCAGGCCGTCGACATAGAGACCCGACATGGTCGTGTCGAAGCCGCGGATCTGGAGAGCGCCGAAGCGGGTGTCCGAGCCGCCATTGACGTCGCCGCTGACACCGGCGGTGTAGCGCAGCGCCTCGCCGATCGAGACCGCGCCCTGGTTCCTGACCTGGTCGGTGGTGACGACGGAGACCGACTGCGGGGTTTCGATCAGCGGTGTATCGGTCTTGGTCGCCGTGCCGCTTCGCGTCGCGACGAAGCCGCGCACCGGACCATTGGCACGCTTGCCCGTCGCGCCGTTCGATGAGGCCGACTGAGTTGGCGCGGCCGGCTGCGCGGGAGAGCGACGATTGGCGCGAGAGGTGCGTGTCGCCGCTCTTCGCGACGAAGCAACCGCTGCAGGACGGGCACGCTGAACCGGCGCATCGACGGTGACAGCGGGAATCTGCGTCTGCGCCTCCACGGAACCAAAGGGAACCACGAGCGAGAATGTGCTGACCGCTCCGAGGAGCAGCATCCGAATCTGTCGACGACGCGTGCCCTCACGCGAAGAAAGTTGGTAGTCGGTCACGTCTTTCGAGGCCCCACGCACTGCCGGCTTTGCCGGTATCGTTTTTGGTGTCCCGCCCTAACTCAGGCGGTTTCGGAGTGCGATAGGAACGAAGTTAGAATCTCTCCAGAGGCGTGCGCAGCGCGTGCGACGAATGCGCTCATGCCGAATTGCCGCGCACGGTGCCATGCAGTCGTCGTGCTCCACATTTGGAATGCTTCTAGATGGAAACACTCCCTCACCATTCGGCAATGGCTGGAAACGATCAGCTTGCTACCGCGCGAGAACCGCCAACGACCGGCGCGGTCGGCGCTACCGAAAAATCCGATCGAGCCCGATCGAACTCTATGACTTGCCGGCGCGGCAACACGATTCGTCGGCAGTGTTGCTCGCGTGTGCCAGCACGCTGCGGCTGTTGCGGTCCGGCGGGATGTCGCCGGCCGCATTGGCGGCGAAAAAGCCGGTCGGCTTCAGCACGAAGCCGGCATATTCCACCGGCATGATCGGAAAGTCCTCGGGCTTGCAGACATGGGTGTGGCCGAAAGAGTGCCACAGCACGATGTCGGCATTCTCGATGTTGCGGTCCTTCGCGGCATAACGCGGCAGGCCATCGCCGCCGGCATGGACGTTGGGATAATCGCCGCTTGCGTATTTCTCGGCCGGATCGAACGCAGTCACCCAGACATGCTTGGTCGCGAAGCCGCCGCGCTTGCGCACGTAACTGCCCTCCTGCGCCAGCATCAGCGGGCTCGGATTGACGACGAGCTTGTAGGCCGGGGCATTGCCGACGGAGTTGGTCTCATTGGGATTGCTGATCTTCCAGAACCGGCCGGTTTGGCCGTTGGCGATGCCCGCCGCGTCATGCTCGCGCGACAGCACCCGCGTCGTGGTGTCGAAGACGTTGCCGTGCGGATTGTCGTCACCCCAGGGCCGCGGCACGAAATCGTGTTCGGTGACGGTGTTGCCGCCGCCGTCGAGATCCATGTGCAGGCGGACGTTGAAGAAGTGCTGGTGCGTCGGTCCGCCCAGATGGTCGTCGACCATGCCGCCCCATTTGTATGTCTCGCCTGACGGCACCGCGGCGGTCTGGATGATGCCGGTGAGCTTGGTCTCCAGCTGGATCGTGCCGTCCTGGTAGAGATACCAGTAGAAGCCGTAATCGTAATTTCCGACGGTGGCGAAAAACGAGATCACGAGCCGCCGCGAGCGGCGGACCTCGAACAGGCCGTTGCGGAATTCGTAGTGCTTCCAGGCGATCCCGTAGTCTTCCTCGTGCATGCAGATGGCGTTCTGCATGACGAAGGGCTCGCCCTTGCTGTCCGCCGCCGGTACGTCGAAATAGCGGATGTTGCCGAGACAGTCGCAGCCGAGCTCGAGCGCGTTCGCAAGCATGCCGAGGCCGTATTCGCCGGCATCGAACGCCGACTTCCAGAAATGGTTCGCGGTCGGATCGGCGTAAGGTACCACCATCTCGGTGACGCTGGCGCGATGGATCAGGGAGCGCTTGCGCGCGCCGTCCTGGTAGGCGAGCTGATGCAGCACGAGGCCCTCGCGCGGCGTGAAGCCGATGCGAAAGCTCCATTTCTGCCAGTCGACCTTCCAGCCATCGACGCGAAAGCTCGCGCCCTCGGGCTGCTCGATGTGCAGGGGCTTGATGTCGGCGCGCGGATTGGTCACCTCATGCGCGCCGTAGTTGCGCTTCTTGCGCGGAATCGGCACGATCGGATCCTCATCCGTGAGGTCGATGACCTTGCCGCCGATCAGGTCAACGACAGCGACCACGCCCTCGATGGGGTGCGCATAGCCGTTGTCCTGAAGGTGCTCGCGAAAATAGCTGACGGCACGCACGATACGGGCGCAGCGCTCGAACTCCTTGTCGAAGAACCCCGACGAGAACGGATCGACCTGGACCAGCTCGATGTCCTTGTCGGAGAGCCCGCGCCGCAGCATCGCTGCCCGCCAGCCCGGATCGGCCTTCACCACGGCCTCGCACTTGAAGAATTCTTCCAGCATTACCGGCGGCTGCCCGTAGGGCGCCTCGCGGTTCGGGATGATCTTGCGGCCGACGATCTCGCCGCGGCCGAGATCGACGATGTGCTCAATCGCCTCGCCCGTGGTGACGTCGAGCGTCAACGCGAAGGCGCGGCGCCCTGCGCCGCCTGCGGCTAGCTCATGCTTGGTCGGCTCCTCCAACCGGACCGTCGGGAAGCGGCAGTTTTCCGGGGAGGTCGCAGCAGAGCGAACCAGCGCGCAGGCGGCGGTGATCTCCTCGACCGTCAACGGATCGAGCGGATGCGGCGTCCCGGTCTCTGTTTGCGATTTGGCTTTGACGATATCGAGCATGGCGATGTCCAGAAATCAGGCGAGATGCGCGGTGATGGCGCTGAAGGCGGCAAACCAGCGCTGGTCGATCGGCACGTCCATCGCCTTGGGCTGTGTCGCGAGCTTGACGATGACGGTGTCCGAGTCGAGGTCGACATAGAGGTGCTGGCCGTGAATGCCGATCGCGGTGAGCGCGTTGCGCGACGGATCGATCGTGAACCATTTGCTGCGGTAGCGCGCGCTCGGGAAGAACTCGGCGAGGTCGCCGTCGGCCCAGGCCTTGGGATCGCCATTCTCGCGGATGTCATCGATCCACCAGCCCGGCACCACCTGCCGCCCCTCGACCACGCCGCGGCAGCGGATCATCTCGCCGAAACGGATGAGGTCACGCGCGGTGACGGAGATGCCGCCGGCGATGCGGCCCATGCCGTGGCTGTCGAGTGTGAGCGAGCCGTCCTCCTCCGCGCCCAGGGGCTGCCAGAGATATTCGGAGAGGATGCGGTGATAGGGCATGCCGCAGGCACGCTCATAGACCCAGCCGAGCACCTCGGTATTGGGCGAGACGTAGTGGAACACCTTGCCGTGCGGCTCGCCGGTGCCGCGCAAGGTTGCGAGATAGGCGCGCTGGTGGCCTGCTTCGACGCCCGGCGGCGGCACGTCCCAGCCCGAGGAGAACCGATAGCGCGCAACGTCGCCGGCGGGGTCCTCGTAATCCTCCTCGAACTTGATGGCGACGGCCATGTCGAGCAGGTTGCGGACAGTGCAGCCGGCGTAGACCGACGGCTCCAGCTCCGGTACGTAGCGCACCACCCTCGCCTCGGGATCGAGCAGCCCGCGCGCGGCCAGCACGCCGCCCAGCGTGCCGGCGATCGCCTTGCTGATCGAGCAGATCAGATGCGGCGTGGTCACGCTCATGCCGTCGCCGTACCATTCGTGGATCAGCGTGCCCCGGTGCATGACGAGGAGCGTATCGGCAAAGGTCTCGCGGAGCGTGGCTTCGATCGTGGTCTCCTGGCCATCAGGCGCGGTGAAGCCGAGTTTTGCCAGTTCGCGCGGCGCGCTTCGCATCAGCGTCGGCTGCGACGAGCGGCGGATCTCTGCGGTCGGCAGCACTTCACGGGTGTGGGTAAAGCCCCAGCGAATCGCGGGAAAGCTGCGCCAATTGGCGCGCGTCACCTGCGCCTCGGCCGCGGGCGGGCTGCCGCGCATGATCTCGGTCGGTCGCATCTCGATCCCTCCGCAAAGCGCCGTCCCGGCTGCGATGTCGGAACGGCAGGACCGAAGCCTGCACCGCGGCGCCATCGGGCGTTATCGAGATCCGGCAATATTTTGCTGGACAGCGCCGATGGCCGTGCCAGTCTGGCGTGGCTCTTGCCCGCTGTCGGGTGGATTTCGACGTGTCGTCATGCCCTTAGGCGCAACTCTTCCGACTCTGGACTCGGCTGCCGGCCTGTTTCGGGCCAGCAGTACCGATGTCGATGAGCATTGCGCTTCGCTCGGTCGCTGGCGGCTCAGCTACGACCAGATCAGCGCCGGAGCCTTCAGGGGCAGCTTCACCCAACTCTCCCTGCCCCAGCTCGACGTCTTCCGCGAGATCACCAGCCAGCAGGTCCGCCAATACGGCCAGTTGGGGGCCGACAGCTTCGGCATCGGTCTGCCCTGGCACAGTGACGGCGAAGTCAATTGCAACGGCGCCAGCGTTGCAGGTGCCCAGGTCATCGCCTGCATCGACGCCGAGGTCGATATGTGCACGCCGAAGTCATTCGAACTGCGCGGTGTTGTCGCCAGCGCGGCGCTGATCGAGGAGCTTGCGGCCCGGCTCGATATCGAGCTGCCACGCGCAGTCTGGCACCAATTGCGGGTGATCGAGATGGCGCAGGCACCGGTCGCGCGATTGCGCGCTCACCTTGCCGCGATCCACGAGACCATCTCGACTGCCCCCGAACGGTTCGACGATCCGGCCGTCGGGCAGGCGCTGGAAGACGCCCTTCTCGTCGAGATCATGGACATGCTGCCGACCGCACGCCCCAGCGATCCCGGCCGCAGCGCCGCGGCGCGCAAGCGCACCGTCGATCGTGCGCGGGCGCTGATGCATGGCAGCGGCGATCGCTCGCTCTCGCTGCTGGAGGTCTGCAAGGCGGTCGGCGCCAGCCCGCGCAAGCTCGGCTATTGCTTCCAGGAGGTTTTGGGAACGAGCCCGATGCACTACTGGCGAGCAATGCGGCTGAACCGCGTGCGACGGGATCTGAAACGCGCCGGCGGCACCGATGCCTCGGTCTACGACGTCGCCGTGCAGCACGGTTTCTGGCACTTCAGCCAGTTCTCGCTCGATTACAAGCGCCACTTCTCCGAACTGCCCTCGCAGACGCTGCGCCGCGCCAGGTGTACCTGATCCGGCTCAGTGATGCCGCAGCCGGCGATTGACCCGACGCGCCAGATAATCGCCGGCGCTCTGGACGAGCTGCACCAGCGCGATCAGCACGACGACAACGGCCAGCATCATCTCCGGCATGAAGCGCTGATAGCCATAGCGGATGCCGAGATCACCCAAGCCACCGCCGCCGACCGCGCCGACCATCGCGGAGTAGCCGAGCAGACTGACCACGGCGAGCGTCAATGCCAGCAGAAGTCCCGGCAGCGCTTCGGGGATCAGCACCTTGAACACGATCTGAAGCGGCGAGGCGCCGAACGAGGACGCGGTCTCGATCAGGCCGCCATCGACCTCGCGGATGGCAGCTTCGACCAGACGCGCGATGAAGGGCGCCGACGCGATCGTCAGCGGCACGATCGCGGCGGTCGATCCGATCGAGGTGCCGGCAACGAGGCGCGTGAACGGGATGATGGCAACGACGAGGATGATGAACGGTGTGGACCGCGTCGCATTGACGACGATGCCGAGGACGCGATTGACGATGGGAGCTGCGAACAGCTCCCCCTTTCGGCTGGTCGCGAGGAAGACGCCGAGCGGAAGGCCGAAGGCGGTGCCGAGCAGCGCCGCGATGCCGACCATGTACAGGCTCTCGAAGGTGGCCTGGATGATCAGGTTGATGAGTTCAGGCGACATAGCCGAGATGCTCCGCCGGGAATTGATGTTGAGCGAGAAAGGCGAGCGTGCGCGCCACTGCATCCTCGCCGCCAGAAATACCGAGAGGAATGCCGAGAACGAGCGAGCCCACATGCTGGCCGCCGATCTCGTCGATTCGCGCCGCCAGCAGCGACACGTCGAGGCCGAGCTCGCGGGCGAGCCGCGCGACCAGGGTGTCGCCGACCCCTGCCCCGCGCACCTGGAGGCGGATCACGGCCTGCCCACCGGCAGACGGCTCCGCCACGATCCGGCTCGCCAGCGAGACGGGCAAGCTGTCGCCGGTCACCTCGGCCAGGAAGGATTGCGTGATCGGATGCTTGGGGTGGGTGAAGATATCCGCGACATGGCCGCTTTCGACCACATGGCCGGCGTCGAGCACCACGACGTCCCGGGCGAGCTGGCGCACCACGGACATTTCGTGGGTGATCAATACGATGGTCACTCCGAGCTCGCGGTTGATGTTCGCGAGCAGATCGAGGATCGCGCGCGTCGTCTGCGGATCGAGCGCGGAGGTCGCCTCGTCCGACAGCAGCACGCTCGGCCGCGTCGCCAGCGCCCGGGCGATGCCGACGCGCTGCTTCTGGCCGCCGGAGAGCTCTGACGGATAACGGTCGTGCTTGTCCGAGATGCCGACGAGCGCAAGCAGCTCGGTGACGCGGGCCTTGATATCGGCCTTGGCCCAGCCGGCGATCTCGAGCGGCAGCGCGATGTTGTCGGCCGCCGTGCGCGACGACAGCAGGTTGAAATGCTGGAAGATCATGCCGATCGAGCGCTGCGCCAGCCTGAGTTCGCGCCCCGCCAGCGCCGAGATGTCGCGGCCGTCGACGACGACGCGCCCCGTAGTCGGCTTCTCTAGCCCGTTGATGAGCCGCACCAGGCTCGACTTGCCGGCGCCGGAGCGGCCGATCACGCCGGTGATGGAACCGCGCGGTATCGCGAAGTCGATGTCTTGCAGCGCATTGACGCCGGGCTTGCCGCGATAGGCCGGATAGGTTTTCGCGATGCCGGCGAAACGGACCATCGCGTCCGGCTCAGCTGCGGCAGGTGAAATCGCTTCGAGCCTCTCGATCGGCTCTCCGACCGCGAGCGATTGGTGGGCATTCATGGAAGCGGCCTTCATGCACAATAGTTCGCTTGCCCGCCGCCCCTGGGGCGCACGGGAACCGGGTCGCATTCGAGCGACAGGGGTGAAACTGCGGTGAGGGTTCGGGTGAAACACGCTGCAACGCAGCACGCACCATCGCGCTTTCAGGTCGGTCTTGCAATGTCAGATATTTGGAAGGAGTTGGACGAAGTTTTCCCAAACCCTGCCCGGAGAAGAATATTCCTTCGCCGGGGCTGTCAGCGTCCCGCCCGAGCTCATCCCATCTGCAACCATGGCAGCACGATCAGCAGGAGCCCGGCGAAATAGAGCAGCCCGAACAGCAGGCCAAAACCCCAGAACTGGCCCTTCCCGATATAGCCGCTGCCGAAATACATCGGCGCCGGCCCGGTCGCGTAAGGCGAGATCACGCCCATCAGGCCGAGCGAGTACATGCAGAGCATGGCGAGTGTCGTGACCGGCAGATCGGGGATGCCCGATCCGACCGCGAGCACGACCGGCAGCACGGCGGCGGCGTGCGAGGTGATGCTCGAGAAGAAATAGTGGATCCAGAAGAACAGCGCGACCAGCAGCAGCATCGCGGTCGACGGCGACAGCCCGGCGAGCGGTTTTGCGTATTCGGTCGCGAACCATTTGATGAAGCCGATCTCGTTGAGGCCCGAGGCCAGCGTCAACAACGAGGTGAAATAGAAGAACACCTCCCAGGCGCTCTTCTCGCTAACAATGTCGGCAAACTCGATCACGCCGGTGACCAGCATCAGGGAGATCACGATGAACACGACGGTGGTGGCATTGACGAAGTTCGAGCCGAGCACGGGAATGTGGATGTCCGGGCTGGAGCCCGCGATCCACAGGAACATCGCGAGCACGATGAGGCCGAGCATGATCCACTCGTTGCGCGACATCGGACCCATCCCGGCGAGTTCCTTCGCCGCCCATTCGGAAATCTCGGGGCTGCTTTTCACCTCCGGCCGGCACACCAGATAGCTGAGCAGCGGCACGAGGACCATCAGCAGGATGCCGAGCGGCGCGAAGCCGAGAAACCACTGGCCCCAGCTGACCTCGACCCCGGCGGTCTTCTTGGCGATCGCCAGCGCCGCCGCGTTGGGCGCAAGAGCGGTGAAGAACAGCGAGCTGGTGACGGCGGTCGCGGCAAAGGCCGTCCACATCACATAGGTGCCGATCCTGCCGGCGGTCGGCCCCGGCTCGGAGCCATAGATGCGCGGGATGTTGCTGATGATGGGATAGACGATGCCGCCGCTGCGCGCGGTGTTCGACGGCGTTGCCGGCGCGAGCAGTAAGTCCGACATCGCCACGGCATAGCCAAGGCCGAGCGTGTTGCGGCCAAGGCGCTGCACCAGCACCAATGCAATGCGCCGGCCGAGCTGGCTCTTGCGATAGCCGATCGAGAACACGAAGGCGCCGACGATCAGCCAGACCGTGCTCTCCGCAAAGCCCGCCAGCATCCAGCGCAGCGACTTGCCGGGATCAGGATCGATATAGCCGGCAACGCCCGCGACCGTGAGTCCGATGAAGCCGACCGCGCCGACCGGCATCGATTCCAGGATGAGCCCGGTGATGACGGCCGCGAACACGGCGAAATAGTGCCACTGATTGACGTTGAGCCCTGCAGGCACCGGCCACAGATAGATCACCAGCCACACCGCGAGCGGCGCGACCAGTTTCCAGCGAAAGCCTTTCGCCTCCGGCGCCTGCGAGCTAGCAGTCATGGGCCCTCCCCCTCGATCGTCGTCGCCTGTGCGGCCCGTGGGCCCAGCCTGCTCTTGTCTCTGCGCCGCGTATAGGGACTGCCGGTTGTGCGATCAATGGCCTGGCATGAATCTACCGCCCCTTGAAGCGCGGCTTGCGGCGGCCCAGGAACGCCTCGACGCCCTCCTTGTGATCCTCGCTGAGGCTGGCGAGCGCGAACTGGTCGACGTCCATGTGGCTGGCGAGATCGTCCAGCGCATGCGCGAGCCGGTTGACGGTCAGCTTCGTCATCGCGACCGAGAGCGGCGGCTGCGCAGCGACCTTGCGCGCGAGATCCATGGCGGCATCGAAGGCATGGCCCGGATCGACCACCTGCTCCACCAGGCGCCATTCATGGGCCTCATCCGCCGAGATGCGCTCATCAGCCAGGATCACCGCCTGCTTGGTGCGGGCCGGCCCCATCAGGTGCAGCATGCGCGGGATGCTCTGCCAGCTCATGTTCATGCCGAGGCCGATTTCGGGCACGCGCAGATGCGCATCGCGGCCCATGATGCGGAAGTCGAGCGCGACGGCAAGCGCGACACCGCCGCCGACACAAAAACCCTCGATCGCCGCGATCGTGATCTGCTCCATCTCCTGCCAGGCGTGCGTCAGACGTGGTCCGAGCTTGAGGTGCCGCCGCAGCGTGCCGAGGTCCATCTCCTTGCGCGAGCGCCCCTCGGCGTCCTTGAGGTCGAAGCCGGCGCTGAATGCGCCCGAGCTGCCGGTCAATACGACGACCGACGTCGCGGCATCGTCCTCGAAACTGCGCGCCGCCGCGGTCAGCTGCCGCAATGCCTCGGGTGACAGGGCATTGATGCCGTCGCCCCGATCGAAACGCACCACCGCAATCCGCCCCTCGGGCCCGAGGCCCCTTTCGATCTTCACGTAGTCCGTCACCAACGTCTCCCCATCTGCTTTGCGGCGATGCTAGCCTACACCCGGCCTCACGAATATGGGACCCGGTTGCGCCGCTGCGCATACTCGACAGGCCCAGGCCATTGCGCCTATCTTCGCCGCCATGAGCCACGATCACGACCATCACCACGAACACGACCATTCCGAGCTGTCGGAGACCGAGCTGCGCGTGCGCGCGCTCGAGACGATCCTGACCGAAAAAGGCTATGTCGAGCCTGCCGCGCTCGACGCCATCATCCAGGCCTATGAGACCAAGATCGGCCCGCACAACGGCGCACGCGTCGTCGCCAAGGCCTGGACCGATCCGGCATTCAAAAAGGCGCTGCTGGAGGACGGCTCCAAGGCGATCGGCACGCTCGGCCATGTCAGCCGCGTCGGCGACCATCTCGTCGTGCTCGAGAACACACCCGCGCGACACAACATGGTCGTGTGCACGCTGTGCTCCTGCTACCCCTGGGAAATGCTGGGATTGCCGCCGGTCTGGTACAAGGCGGCGCCCTACCGCTCGCGCGCCGTGAAGGATCCGCGCGGCGTGCTCGCCGATTTCGACGTCACCCTGCCGAAGGACATGGAGATCCGGGTGTGGGATTCCACCGCGGAGACGCGCTTCCTGGTGCTGCCAATGCGGCCCGAAGGCACCGAGGGCTGGAGCGAGGAGCAGCTCGCCGAGCTCGTCACGCGCGATTCCATGATCGGCACCGGATTCCCGCGACAGCCCGGAGCGCCGTCATGAACGGCGTCCACGACATGGGCGGCATGGACGGTTTCGGTAAGGTCGAGCCGGAGCCGAACGAGCCTGTCTTCCACGAGGAGTGGGAGTCCCGCGTGCTGGCGATGGTGCGCGCGATGGGCGCGGCCGGCGCCTTCAACATCGACACCTCGCGCTTCTATCGCGAGATGATCCCGCCGCACGTGTATCTGTCGAGCTCCTACTACAAGAAATGGTTTCTCGGGCTCGAGGAGATGCTGATCGAGAAAGGCTACCTCACAAGGGAGGAGGTCGCCGCCGGCCATGCGATGCAGCCTGCAAAGGCGCTCAAGAATGGCAAGCTGAAGCGCGACGATGTCGAGCGCACCATGGTGCGCGGCAAGTTCGCCCGCCCTGCTCCGGCCCCGGCAAAATTCAACATCGGCGATCGTGTGCGTGCGAAGAACATTCATCCGGCCACGCACACGCGGCTGCCGCGCTATGTGCGCGGCCATGTCGGCGTGGTCGAATTGAACCACGGCTGCCACGTGTTTCCGGATTCAGCGGCGATGGAGCTCGGCGAGAATCCGCAGTGGCTCTACACCGTGGTGTTCGAAGGCCGCGACCTCTGGGGCGAGGACGGCGATCCCACCCTGAAGGTCTCGATCGACGCGTTCGAGCCGTATCTGGACCCGGCGTCATGAGCGGCACCGCTGCTGCCGCAGCCACCGCGGCCATACCTAGCATTCCCCGCGATGACGACGGCCCGGTGTTCCGCGCGCCTTGGGAGGCGCATGCGTTTGCGATGGCATTGACGCTGCACGAACGCGGCGTGTTCACCTGGCCGGAATGGGCCGCCGCCTTGGCCTCGGAGATCAAGCGCGCCCAGGCCGCCGGCGATCCTGATACGGGCGAGACCTACTATCTGCACTGGCTCGCCACGCTGGAAGGTCTGGTTGCGCGCAAGGGTGTCGCCTCGACGGAAACCCTGCACCGCTACCGCGACGCCTGGGACCACGCGGCCGATCGCACCCCGCACGGCAAGCCGATCGAGCTCAGGCCGGAGGATTTTGGGTAGGTCGGGAATGGGTACGCTTGTGCCAAGCCCTGCGCTGTCATTCCCCGCGAAGGCGGGGAATCCAGTACGCCGCGGCCTTTCGGCTCAAGCACGGTCTCTGGAATACTGGATCGCCCGCCTGCGCGGGCGATGACAGCGGAGTGGACGGTAATGAAAGAGCGCGGAGCGCTATTTGCGCCCCGCCACGAACTCCCGCCACCCCTTCGCCCGCAGGCTGCACGCCGGGCATTCTCCGCAGCCATAGCCCCAATCATGCTGCGCGCCGCGTTCGCCGAGATAGCAGGTGTGGGAATGTTCGCGGATGAGGTCGACTAGCCCCTCGCCGCCGAGATCTTGCGCGAGCTGCCAGGTCGCGGCCTTGTCGATCCACATCAAGGGCGTATGCAGATCGAATGGTCTGGCCATGCCGAGCGAGAGCGCGGCCTGCATGGCGCGGATGGTGTCGTTGCGGCAATCGGGATAGCCGGAATAGTCGGTCTCGCACATGCCGCCGACGATGTGGGTGATGCCGCGCCGGTAGGCCAGCGCCGCCGCAAAAGTCAGGAATACCAGGTTGCGGCCGGGCACGAAGGTGTTGGGCAGGCCGTCGGCGCCCATCGCGATCGCGACATCGCGGGTCAGGGCGGTCTCGGACACCGCCGCCAGCGTCGGGATCGACAGCGTATGGCTCTCGCCGAGCTTCGCAGCCCAATCCGTGCGAAGTGCTTTGACGCCCTCGAACAGCCGGTCGCGGCAATCAAGCTCTACCGCATGACGCTGGCCGTAGTCGAACCCCAGCGTCTCGACGCGCGCAAAGCGGTTGAGCGCCCAGGCGAGGCAGGTGGTGGAATCCTGGCCGCCGGAAAACAGCACCAGCGCGGTTTGTGATGAAAATGCGTCGCTCATGGTCCGCGCTTTAGCACTGCAGACGCGGCCCGCCAATCAGTGGAAATCGGCCTGTTCCGCCCCGCCGCGCTGGGAACGGCGGGCCGCTTTTGGCATAAGGTTTTGGAGCCAGGAGAGCGCCCCGCAATGACCCCTTCCCGCGACATTTCCCGCCTGATCGAGATCATGGCGGCGCTGCGCACGCCGGTGACCGGCTGCCCCTGGGACCTCGAGCAGGATTTTGCGACCATCGCGCCCTACACGATCGAGGAGGCCTATGAGGTGGTCGAGGCCATCAGCCGCGGCGATCTCGACGATCTCAGGGAGGAGCTCGGCGATCTCCTGCTCCAGGTGGTCTTCCACGCCCAGATGGCCTCGGAGCAGAACGCCTTTGCCTTCGGGGATGTCGTCGAGGCGATCACGCGAAAGATGATCCGGCGCCATCCCCACGTCTTCGCCGACAAGGACGGCAATCTCGCCTCCTCCCACGTGAAGGAAGTCTGGGACCGCATCAAGGCCGAGGAGAAAGCCGAACGCGCCGCGCGCCGTCCGCCGGAGCAGGTGCCGACGCACAAATCGCTGCTGTCAGGCGTCAAGGCCGGCCAGCCCGCACTGACCCGCGCGATGGAGCTGCAGCGCAAAGCCTCCACCGTCGGCTTCGACTGGAACGACCCGCGCGCGGTGCTGCAAAAGATCCGCGAGGAGGCCGACGAGATCGAGGCCGCGCTCGACCGCAACGACAAGCAGGAGATTGCGGAAGAGACCGGTGACCTGATGTTCGCCCTCGTCAACCTCGCCCGCCATGTCGATGCCGATCCGGAGGCCGCATTGCGTGCGACCAACGCAAAATTCGAGCGGCGCTTTGCCTATATCGAGCGCGCGCTGGAAGCGCAGGGCCGCACGCTGGAACAGGCGTCGCTGGCCGAGATGGACGCGCTGTGGAATGCGGCGAAGACGGCGACCTGAAAGGCAACGACGTGGATATCAGGCAGGACGATCCGACGGCACCTTATGTCGCCGACTTGTTGGCACATCACCTCGAAGAACTCCGCAGCGTCATGGGCGAGCACGCGCAGGCACTGGACGCGAGCGGCCTTTCGGCTCCGACCGTGACGTTCTGGACCGCTTGGCAGGGCGATGTGCTGGCCGGCTTCGGGGCCCTGAAGCAGCTCGACGAGACGCATGGCGAGGTGAAGTCGATGCGCGCCGCGGCCAGTGCGCGGCGGACCGGGGCCGGACGCACGATTCTGAACCACATCATTGCCGAAGGCCGCAAGCGCGGATATGCGCGTCTCAGCCTGGAGACCGGTACTGCGCCGCTGCACGTGCCGGCCGTCGCGCTCTACCGCAGCGCCGGGTTCGTATCCTGCGAGCCGTTTGCCGACTATCAGGCGAGCCCGCACAACCAGTTCATGAGCCTTGATCTGTCCAGGTGATTATCTCGGCGTGTAGCGCGGATGGAGCCAGCGCAATCCGGGCTACGAAGTGCGCTCTACGCGGACAGACGCGGTACGGCATCAAACCTGTTCACCACGATATCCCGCTTGGTCTCGTCCACCCGCACGGTCATGTCGAAGCGGCCATCGTGCAGCTCCTTGGCCAGCACCTCGGCATTGCGGTGCAGCCAACTGATGCCGGCGCCGTCGGCGGCGTCGATCGAGAGATCGAGCGTCGTGCGCTTGGCCGCTAGCCGCTCCTCGATCGCGGCGAGCAATGCGTCGACGCCCTCGCCTGACACGGCGGACACCAGCATCGCGGGATGATCCTCCGGCCTGCGCGCGGCGATGTTCAAAAGCTCTTCGCGCTGCTCGGAATCGTAGCGGTCGATCTTGTTCCAGACCTCGATGATGCGGCCGCTATCATCGGGGTTGATGCCGAGCTGGCGCAGCACGGCGTCGACGTCGCTCTGCTGGGCCTCGGCATCTTCATGGGAGATGTCGCGCACATGCAGGATGACGTCGGCTTCCAGCACCTCCTCCAACGTGGCGCGGAAGGCCGCGACGAGCTGGGTCGGCAGGTTGGAGATGAAGCCCACGGTGTCCGACAGCATCGCCTTGCCGCCATGCGGCAGGTTGAGTGCGCGCAGCGTCGGGTCGAGGGTGGCAAACAGCATGTCGGCGGCCTGCACGTCGGCACGCGTCAGGCGGTTGAACAGCGTCGACTTGCCGGCATTGGTGTAGCCGACCAGCGCGACGACGCGATACGGCACGCGTTGGCGGCCGGCACGATGCAGCCGCCGCGTTGCCTGCACCTTCTTCAGCTCGCCCTCGAGCTTGGAGATGCGCTCCTGGATCAGGCGTCGGTCGGCTTCGATCTGCGTCTCGCCGGGACCGCCCATGAAGCCGAAGCCGCCGCGCTGGCGCTCCAGATGGGTCCATGATCGCACCAGGCGCGAGCGCTGGTAGTTGAGATGCGCGAGCTCGACCTGGAGCGAGCCTTCCTTGGTCTTGGCGCGGCGGCCGAAGATTTCCAGGATCAGCCCGGTGCGATCGAGCACCTTGGCGTGCAGCTCCTTCTCGAGATTGCGCTGCTGGATCGGCGCCAGCGCGCAGTCCATCACGACGAGCTCGACGTCGAGGCTTTTGGCCAGCGCGGCGATCTCCTCGACCTTGCCCTTGCCGATATAGGTCGCGGGGCGGATCTGGCTGATCGGCGCGATGATCGCGTCGGCAATGACGAGATCGATCGCACGCGCGAGGCCGGCGGCTTCATCGAGCCGGGCCTCGGCGTTGCGCTGGATATGAGTCTCCGATTGCGCGTCGGCACCGCCTGCGCGCACCCGCAAATAGGGGCCGATGACAAGCACCCGCCCCGTCTGCTTAGCCCCTGCCGACCGCGGACGGTCGGCATCCCCGTCGAAATTCCGGGGTTCCAATCAGATCACTCTCAAGCCGGCTGATCCTCGCCGCCTTCGAACAACTGGATCGGCGCACCCGGCATGATGGTCGAGATCGCATGCTTGTAGACGAGCTGCGAATGACCGTCGCGCCGAAGCAGTAAACAGAAATTGTCGAACCAGGTCACGATGCCCTGGAGCTTCACTCCGTTGACCAGAAAGATCGTCAGTGGCGTTTTGGTTTTGCGAACGTGATTAAGGAAGGTGTCCTGTAGGTTTTGTGCGCGGTCTGCCGCCATTGTTTTTTTCTCGCTTTGAGTTTCTTTTTATTGCGCCGGTTGCGGCCCTCTTTGTGAAGGTCGGAGCCTCTCCCGGTTGCCGTTCCTCATGAGATCCCCCTCGGAAGGAACAGCTGTGCAATTAGAGGACAGGTGGACCTATTAGGCAAGCCGCTTCACGCGGCAGCGGGCGCCGTATTGCCCCGAAAAACTACGGAAATCGATGAATTTCCTCGTTTTATTCAAAGGTGTCGCCGCAACGTCGCGGCGTTAGAATCCTGTTTTGACGGCGTTTTCCCAGTGCGAACCGGTACCCGCTTCGCACGAACACGCGCTAGCCGACACCGAGCGCTTTCAACTTTCGATGCAGCGCCGACCGTTCCATGCCAACGAACTCGGCTGTGCGAGAAATATTTCCTGAAAAACGGCTGATCTGTGCAATCAAATAGTCGCGCTCGAACACTTCGCGCGCCTCGCGCAGCGGCAGGCCCATGATGTGCTCGCCATTGTTGCTGGTCGGCATCGCCGGCACCATGGAGCCGACGTCCTGCGGCAACATGTCGGCCGTGATGATGACCTCCGGTCCACCGGCGGCGAGAATCATGACTCTTTCAACGTTGTTGCGGAGCTGGCGCACATTGCCCGGCCAGACATGCGATTGCAGCACCGCCATCGCGTCCTGCCCGATCTGCCGCTTGGGCAGGCCGCTGCCGGCCGAGATCTGCTCCATGAAATAGTCGATCAATTCCGGGATGTCCTCGCGCCGCTCGGAGAGCGCAGGCACGCGGATCGGCACCACCGAGAGCCGATGATAGAGGTCCTCGCGGAAGTGGCCGGCCGCGATCTCCTCTTCGAGATTGCGCGCGGTCGAGGAGATGATGCGCACATCGACCTGCACCTTGGCGGTGCCGCCGACGCGCTGGAACGACTGCTCCACCAGCACCCGCAGGATCTTGTTCTGGGTCTCGCGCGGCATGTCCGCGATCTCGTCGATGAACAGCGTGCCGCCATGGGCTTCCTCGAGCGCGCCGGGCTTGCGCGCCTGTTCGCCGTTGGACTGCTCGACGCCGAACAGCTCGTGCTCCATGCGCTCGGGCGTGATCGCGGCTGCGTTGATGACGACGAAGGGACCGTCGGCGCGGCCCGAGGCCGTATGCAACGTGCGCGCCGTCAATTCCTTGCCGGCGCCGGCGGGGCCGACGATCAGGATGCGGCTGTTGGCCTTGGCCGCGCGCTCGATGGTCTGGCGCAGCTGGTTCATGCTCGGCGAGCGGCCGACGAGCTGGCTGGCGCTCGGCGCGAGCTGCTTCAGCTCCTTGACCTCGCGCTTGAGCCGCGAGTTCTCCAGCGCCCTGGTCGCGACCAGGATCAGTCGGTCGGCCTTGAACGGCTTCTCGATGAAGTCGTAGGCGCCGCGCTTGATCGCGGCCACCGCGGTCTCGATGTTACCGTGGCCGGAGATCATCACGACCGGCAGGTCGGCATTGTCCTTCTTGACCTGCTCCAGCAGCTGCAAGCCGTCGAGCTTGGAGCCCTGCAGCCAGATGTCGAGGAACACCAGATGCGGCCGCCGGTTGGCGATTTCAGCCAGTGCAGAGTCGCTGTCGCGCGCAGTCCGCGTGACAAAACCCTCGTCCTCGAGAATGCCTGCGACGAGATCGCGAATATCGGCCTCATCATCGACAATCAGAATTTCACTTGCCATGGGTCGCGCCCTGTCTTGTCAGCTGCCTGTTGAGGCTTCGATTTTCGTTGAATCATTGGTCTTTTCAGCGGCCTCTTTGGTTTCGGCCGCCAGCTCTTTTGTTTCCTGCGCCGGGTCCTTGACAGGAGCGCCGGCCTGCTCGCCGGTTGCTTCCTTGACCGCGGCCGCGCCGGCCTGCTCGGCTCCCTCGGACTTCGCGGGTTGCCCGGAGATTGCAAAGCGCATCCGCATCCAGGCGCCGCGCTGGCCCTCGCGGAAGTCGGAAGCATCCTTCAGCTCGATGCGTCCGCCATGGTCTTCCAGCACGCGGCCGACGATCGCAAGGCCAAGGCCGGTGCCCTTGGCGCGCGTCGTGACATAGGGCTCGAGCAGCCGCGAGCGCGCGACCTTGGGCAGGCCGATACCGTTGTCGATGACGTCGATCAGCACGTCCTCGCCCTGACGCGACACCACGACGTCGATATGACCTTTGCCGAGCTCCTCCGGCGGGACCTGCTCGATCGCTTCGGTGGCGTTCTTGACGATATTGGTGACCGCCTGCGAGATCAGCCGCCGGTCGAACTGGGCGCGGAGCGGATCCTCTTTGAATTCGGCCTCGATATCGATCTCGGGATGGGCGACCTTCATCAGGAACACGGCCTGCCGCACGGTGTCGGCGACGTCCTCGCCCTCCATCACCGGTTTCGGCATCCGTGCAAAGCGCGAGAACTCGTCGACCATGCGCCTGATGTCGTCGACCTGGCGCACGATGGTGTCGGTGCACTGCTCGAAGATCTGCTTGTCCTTGACCTCTGTGATGCCCTTGCCGAACTTGCGGCGAATGCGCTCGGCCGAAAGCTGGATCGGCGTCAGCGGGTTCTTGATCTCATGCGCGATGCGCCGCGCCACGTCGCCCCAGGCCGAGGTGCGCTGCGCCGAGACCAGCTCGGTGATGTCGTCGAGCGTGATGATGTAGCTGTCGTGCGGTTGGTTCTTCTCGGCGCTGACGCGGACCGAGAGATTGCGCTCGCTGCCGTCGCGGGTGATCGTGATCTGGCCCTGCACCAGACGCTGGCTCCCTTCCCGCGCTGCCTTCATCATCTCGTCGAGCTCGGGCAGCACGTCGGAGAGCGGATGACCGAGCGTCTCCGCCTCGGAGTGCCCGATCAGCTTCTCGGCCGAGCGGTTCAAAATGCCGACGCTGCCGGAAGCATCGACGCCGATAATGCCGGCGCTTGCGGAGGACAGCACCGCTTCGATGAAGCGACGGCGACTGTCGATCAGGTCGCTGGCGTTGACGAGCTCATCACGCTGGCTGCGCAATTCCTGCGTCATCTTGTTGAAGGTCTCACCTAGCTGGGCGAGATCGCCTTCCGACTGGTGCACCGGCACCTGGACATGGAGATCGCCGGTCGAGACCGTGTGGGCCGCGTTCATCAGCCGCCGGATCGGCGAGACCAGGGAATTGGCGAAGTTCAGCCCGATCAGCACCGAGGCCATCAGGATGGTCAGCGCGATCACGGCGAACATCAGCGCGAAGGCAACCTGGATGCCGAGCCGGCGCGACTCGATCTGGGCGTATTCGGCGACGCTGACCTCGGTCTGCTTGAGCTGATTGACGACATTCGGATCAAGCGGACGGGCGACATAGAGGAAGGTGTCGCTGAAGGCGCGCAGCCGGATCACCGCGGCCACGAAGCTCGCATCGGGAAGGACCGCGATCTCGGGCTCGGACTCGTTGACGTTGCTGAGGAAGTCGGACGCGGGCGGCGAATAGGCGAGCCGCATGCCAGTGTCGGCGGATTCCAGGATGTTGGTGTTCTTGTCGATGATCATCGCGCCCGGCAGGTTGCGGGAACTGGCGCTGGCGCTCAGCATCTCCCGGAACGAACGGCGATCCTGGTCGTAGAGCGGCCGGGCATGCGCGATGTCGTTGGCCATGCCGAGAATGTCGCCGCGGATCAGCTGCGCGTGGTCCTGCATATAGGCCCGCGCGATCGTCAGCGAATTCTGGATCACCTCCTTGGTCGGGCCGGAGAACAGCCGGTCGAGGCCGCGTTCGATGGTGACGTTGGCGACGACGGCGACCAGCACCGCCGGCAGCACCGCCACGATCGAGAACAGGCTGACGATCTGGACATGGAGCCGTGCCGCCGCCCTGCCCCGCCGCCGCGCAAGGATCAGCTGCCAGAGCTCGCGGATGATGATTCCGACCAGCAGCAGGATCGTGGCCGCGTTGATCAGGTAGATCGAGCGGACCACCGCCGGCGTCGGCTCGATCGTGGTCAGGCCGGTCAGAACCAGAAAGGTCAGGAAGGCCGAGAGCAGCGCCAGCGCCACGGCAAAGGGCGCCAGCCAGCGCCGCGCCGACCAACGCCGGGGCTCTTCCGCTGGGGCCGTGTCAAAGTGTGCGGCCGAGGTGTCTGCGCTGGTCATTCCGACAATGGTGGTGCTGAAAACGGGTCCGCGATGGGCGGATACTGATGTATTCGTACCACATTGTTGCCGAATTGCGACAATTCCGCGGCGCCCCCGCCGCGGCGGACCGGCGCATCCACAGGTGGATCATGGCCGATGTCGTGGACAAACCTCGCCTGCGGGAACGGTTTCCCACCGTTGCGGCTTGACCAGCATGGACAGGTTCTTCCTCGCGATAATGGTCTCGGCCGTTCTGCTGCTGATCGTGGCGTCCGATCTGCTGGTCAATGGTCCGGTCCTGCAGGAACCGACGACAGACGTCGCGCGCCTGGTGCCGTCAATTGAGCGACTGGTCAGGTGATGGATCGCAGTTGCGGGTGGCCGAATGCCTCACCCTTGTGTGACCACGGAACATTTCGGCCCCGCCCCGACTTCTGCTCACCGCGTCAGCCAAAACGGCCAGCGCGATCCGGACAGGCTCAGCTCCGCTTTGGTAGGGGGAGCTGAGCCACCGTCCGCGTAAACGCGTTGAGCGGTTGTCGCGAGGGAACTAGCCGCCGCTGCGATAGACCTGGATATCGAGATCCCGGATCTTCTTGCGCAGCGTGTTGCGGTTGAGGCCGAGCAGGTCGGCAGCGCGGATCTGGTTGCCGCGGGTGGCGGCGAGCGCGGCCGTGAGCAGCGGCACCTCGATCTCCTTGAGGATGCGGTGATAGAGGCCGGGCGGCGGCACGCCGTTGGGAAAGCCCTGGAAGTGCGAGGACAGATACGCCTCCACTGCGCCGCCGAGATTGTCGACGCCCTGCTGGACCGCAGCACCCGGGCTGACCGAGGGTGGCGCGAGCTCGCCATCAATGACGGAAGCCGTGATCACGTCCTGCGGATAGAGCGCGGCGAGGCGCCGGGCGAGGTTTTCCAGCTCGCGCACGTTGCCGGGCCAGCGGTGCTGCTTCAGCCGCTCCAGCGCCAGGGCATCGAGCTTCTTCGGCGGCAGGCCGTCCTTCTCGGCCAGCGCGAAGAAGTGACGCACCAGATCCGGCAAATCCTCGATGCGCTCGCGGAGCGGCGGCAGCCGCAGCGGAACGACGTTGAGGCGGAAGAACAGATCTTCCCGGAACAGGCCCTGCTGGATCAGGACGCGCAGATCCTTGTTGGAGGCCGCGACGATGCGTACGTCGGTCTTGATCGGGGTGCGGCCGCCGACGGTGGTGTATTCGCCCTGCTGCAGCACGCGCAGCAGACGGGTCTGTGCCTCCATCGGCATGTCGCCGATTTCGTCGAGGAACAGCGTGCCGCCCTCGGCCTGCTCGAACCGGCCGGAGGCGCGGGTGTTGGCGCCGGTGAAGGCGCCGCGCTCATGGCCGAACAGTTCGGATTCGATGAGGTCGCGCGGGATCGCCGCCATGTTGACCGCGACGAACGGGCCGTTGCGACGCTTGCCGTAATCGTGCAGCGCGCGCGCCACCAGCTCCTTGCCGGTGCCGGACTCGCCGGTGATCATCACGGTGAGATCGGTCTGCATCAGCCGCGCCAGCACGCGGTAGATTTCCTGCATCGCCGGCGAGCGGCCGACCAGCGGGATCGCCTCCATCTCGGCGTCCTCGTCCGGCGTCGAGACCCGTTCCTTCGGCTCGGCCAGCGCGCGGCCGACGATGGCGATCAGCTCCTTGAGGTCGAACGGCTTCGGCAGATATTCGTACGCCCCGCGCTCGGAGGCGCGGATCGCCGTCATGAAGGTGTTTTGCGCGCTCATGACGATGACGGGCAGATTGGGCCGCATCTTCTTGATCCGCGGCAAGAGGTCGAAGGCGTTTTCGTCCGGCATCACCACGTCGGTGATGACGAGATCGCCCTCCCCCTGGCTGACCCAGCGCCACAGCGTTGCGGCATTGCCGGTCAGCCGCACTTCGTAGCCGGCGCGGGACAGTGCCTGATTGAGAACGGTGCGGATGGCGGTATCGTCATCGGCTACGAGAATGCTACCTGCGGGCATCGTTAATCCTCATTTCGCCCCCTGTGACGCAGGCGACGGCTTCCCGGCAGAGTCGGCGCGACTGCTTTGATCGGCATGTTTCACCGATGTGGAATACATCGGCATCAGCACGCGGAAGGTGGTCTTGCGCGGCTGAGATTCGCATTCGATGATGCCCCCGTGATCGCCGACGATCTTGGCGACCAGCGCAAGGCCGAGCCCTGAGCCGGTCTGTTTGGTGGTCACGAAGGGATCGAACAGGTTGGGCAGAAGATCGTCGGGCACGCCTGGTCCGTTGTCCTTCACGCAGAATTCGAGCGGCAAGGATACCCGGGATTTTTGACCGGGGACTGACAGGCGCACGCCGGGGCGGAACGCGGTGGTGAGCTGGATCTCGGCGTCGGGGACGTCGATCAGGGCTTCTGCGGCGTTCTTCACGAGATTGAGGAACACCTGGATCAGCTGGTCCTGGTTCGCGAGCACCGGCGGCAGCGAGGGATCGTAGTCCTCGATGAAGCGGATATTGCGGGCAAAACCGGACTGCGCCAGCCGCTTGACGTGGTCGAGCACCGAATGGATGTTGACGGGGCCGCGCAACACGGGACGCTCGTCGCCGAACACCTCCATGCGGTCGACCAGCGTCACGATGCGGTCGGCCTCGTCGCAGATCAGGCGCGTCAGCATGCGGTCCTCGGACGAGGCCTGCTGCTCGAGAAGCTGCGCCGCGCCGCGGATGCCCGAGAGCGGATTTTTGATCTCGTGCGCCAGCATCGCGGCCAGCGCGATGACCGAGCGCGCCGCACTGCGATGGGTGAGCTGGCGGTCCATCTTGTCGGCGATGGAACGCTCCTGGAGCATCACCACGATATGGCCGGGCCGCTCGGTCAGCGGCGCGACATGCAGATCGACCTGCCGGTCGCCGCCCATGCGCGGCGTGCCCAGATCGACCTTGTATTCGTTGACCGGCGAATTCGACGAGCGCACCTGGTCGATCAACGCCAGCAATGGGCTGCCGAACGGCACCAGCTCTTTCAGCGACTGCCGCTTCAGGAACTGGGTCGAGATGTCGAAAAAGGCCTCGGTCGCGATATTGGCGGCGACGATCTTGCCGTCCGGCCCGATCATCAGCACGGGATTGGGCAACGCATCCAGGATCGCGTCGCTGTCGGCGGGCCGGCGATGGTCAGCGGCTGAGCTCATGCAGCAGCGCTCCATCCGAAGTCGTCGAAGGCATCCTGCAGCGACTGGTGGACGAGGCGCAGATCCTCCGAGGTCAGGATCTTCTGGCGCCAGGATTTCAGCTTCTCGACCGGAGCGCCGCTCGCAGCCGCGGCGACGTCGAGCGCCCAGCCGAGATGTTTTCGGGCGTGCTTGAGGCCTACGCGCAAACCGTAAAGCGCGCAGACGCCTTCATAAAGCGTGCGGACGTAATGCAGCTGGGTGGCGAGCGACGGGATGGCCTCAGCCGCCCCGCCCTTCAGGCGACGGCCGATCTGACCGGGCAGCCAGGGCTGGCCCTGCGCACCGCGGCCGATCATCACGGCGTCGGCGCCGGAGGCCTCGAGCGCCGCAAGCGCCTTCTCGTAAGTCGTGATGTCGCCGTTGACGACGAGTGGAAGGCAGGTGGCCTCGCGCACGGCGCGGATCGCATCCCAATCGGCCTCGCCCTTGTAGAACTGGCTGCGGGTGCGGCCATGCACCGTGACGAGCTTGACGCCGGCGGCTTCCGCGCGCCGCGCCAGTTCCGGCGCGTTGCGGCTGCGGTCGTCCCAGCCAAGCCGCATCTTCAGCGTCACCGGCACCTTCACCGCAGCGATGGTCGCATCGATCAGGCTGACGGCATGGTCGAGGTCGCGCATCAAGGCCGACCCGGACTGGCCTCCGGTGACGTGGCGGGCCGGGCAGCCCATGTTGATGTCGATGATATCGGCGCCCTCGGCTTCGGCGATCCGGGCGCCCTCGGCCATCCAATGCGCCTCGCAGCCGGCGAGCTGGACCACGTGCGGGCCGATCCCGGTGGCTTCGCAGCGCAACCGGGACATCCGGTGGCCGCTCGCGAGCTCATCGCTGGCAGTCATTTCGGACACGACGAGACCGGCGCCAAGCTCGGCGGCCAACCGGCGGACGGGCGAGTCAGTCACCCCCGACATCGGTGCCAGGAAGACCGGGGTGGCGACATCAATATCGCCTATTTTCAACGGCTTAGAGCCGGATACTGCCGAACCGGTCACAGGGGTCTCGTTGACTGGGCAGGGCCTCATCGCGCCTGCCATGACCTATCTTGCGCACAATTCTTGTGCAGTCAAGCGTCATGCCTACAGTTTAGACAATTCTGCAAATCTTTCAAGTGCAGTGCAGCAAATTGGTGTTTCCAACAATCCGGGGAAACCCCCTTTTTTTGCGGGCCTGCCGTGCTAGAGGCATGCGGCAATCACCCCACTCCCCGACTCTTCATCACCAACTGAGTATTCGAGTCCTATGGCGAAATCACAGCGCACCGCAGTCGTCCTCGTCGCAGCCGGGCGCGGACTGCGTGCAGGCGCCGGCGGGCCGAAGCAATATCGCGAGATCGGCGGCGCGCCCGTGATCTATCGCGCCATGGAAGCCTTCAGCCGCCACACCGACGTGTTCGCGGTGCAGCCGGTGGTGAACCCCGATGACAGCGCCATATTCACGGCCGCGGTCGCGGGGCTCAAGCATGAGCCGCCGACCAATGGCGGTGCGACCCGGCAGGCCTCGGTGCTCGCCGGCCTCGAAGCGCTGGTCAAGCACGAGCCCGACATCGTGCTGATCCACGACGCCGCCCGCCCCTTCGTCTCGGAAGGATTGATCTCGCGCGCGATCGAGGCGGCGAGCAGCACCGGCGCTGCGATCCCCGCCGTTCCCGTCACCGACACCATCAAGCTCACCGGTGATGGCGGCAATGTCGAGGGCACGCCGGACCGTGCGCGGCTGCGAATCGCGCAGACGCCGCAATCCTTTCGTTTCGACGTCATCCTCGAAGCGCATCGTCGCGCCGCGAAGGACGGCCGCAGCGATTTCACCGACGATGCCGCGATTGCCGAATGGGCGGGATTGACGGTTGCAACCTTTGAAGGCGATGTTGCCAACATGAAGCTCACCACTCCCGAGGATTTCGTGCGCGAGGAAGCGCGCCTGGCCGCCCAGCTCGGCGATATCAGGACCGGCACCGGCTATGACGTGCACGCCTTCGGTGAGGGCGACCATCTCATGCTGTGCGGCGTGCGCGTGCCGCATACCAAGGGCTTTCTCGCCCATTCCGACGGCGATGTCGGCCTGCATGCGCTGGTGGACGCCATCCTCGGCGCGCTCGCCGACGGCGACATCGGTTCGCACTTTCCGCCGAGCGATGCCAAGTGGAAGGGCGCCTCCTCCGACCAGTTCCTGAAATACGCCATCGAGCGCGTCACGGCGCGCGGCGGCCGCGTTGCCAATCTCGAAGTCACCATGATCTGCGAACGGCCGAAGATCGGCCCGCTCCGCGACGCCATGCGTGCGCGCATCGCCGAGATTTCCGGCGTCGACATCTCGCGCGTCGCGGTGAAGGCGACCACCAGCGAGCGGCTCGGCTTTACCGGCCGCGAGGAAGGCATCGCGGCGACCGCGAGCGCCACCATCCGTCTTCCCTGGAGCGTCTAGGTCATGGGCGGCAGCGACGCACGCGCCCTCTCCCGCTCGCTGCTCGACCTGTGCCGGATGCGCAAGCTGACGATCGCGACGGCTGAATCCTGCACCGGCGGCCTCGTCGCCGGCGCGCTGACCGACATCCCCGGCTCCTCCGACGTGATCGATCGCGGCTTCGTCACCTATTCCAACGACGCCAAGCGCGCGATGCTCGGGGTCGAAGCCGGCACGCTCACCAATTTCGGCGCCGTCAGCAAGGAGACCGCGACCGCGATGGCGGTCGGCGCGCTGGAGCGTGCCGGCGTCGACCTCGCCGTCGCCATCACCGGCATTGCCGGCCCCGGAGGTGCGACGCCCGGCAAGCCGGTCGGTCTCGTGCATTTCGCCGCCGCGGCCCGCGACGGCCGCATCATCCACCGCGAGCACCGTTTTGGCGCGATCGGCCGCAGCGCCGTGCGCGCGCGGTCGGTGGTCGAGGCACTGCGCATGCTGATGGATCTCGCCCGCGGCCCGCAAGTAGCCGCCAAGCCGAAACGCGCCGCCGCAGTAACCCGCCTGCGCCCGCGCGTCACCCGCTCGCCGCGCCGGCATGTGGCCAAACGACGGACGCCGCGGTCGCCGCGAGGGTGAAGTGTCTCAGGCCGCCGCCAGCAGCGCGCTCGCATGGTCGAGCACCCGCTGCCTGACCGCATCGGCATCCAACGGATTCACCCTTGCGCTGACCGTCAATTCCACGACGGGCGCCGCGGGATCGGCGGCGATCACCTTCGACACATTGACCGACGGCGCGCCACCCTTGGCGATGCGGGGATCGTCGCGCAGCTGTTTCAGGATCTGGTCTGCCAGCGCGTTGGCCGATCCGGCCCTGACCGGAAACGCGACCTTGACCTCGCCCGTGCCGGGATAGGCGCTGCGGTTGATGATGGCCGCGCCCCACACTTGCCCGTTGGGCAACAGGATCTGCGTGTTGTCGGGCGCGACCAGCTCGGTCATGAACAGCGACAGCGACTTCACCTTGCCCGCCTTGCCGGCGACCTCGACGTCGTTACCGATGTGAAACGGCCGGAACAACAGCAGCATCACGCCGGCGGCGAGATTGGAGAGCGTGCCCTGGAGTGCCAGACCAATGGCGAGCGATGTCGCGCCCAGCACGGCGACGAGGCTCGCGGTCTGAATACCGAACAGCTGAAGCACGGCGATGCCGACCACCGCCAGCACGCCGTAGCGCGCGAGGCTGCCCACGAACAATGTCACGAGCGGGTCGACGCGGTGCGTGACGCTCAACAGGCGCGTGACGAAGCGCTGCATGGCGCCCGACAGGTACCAGCCGATCGCGAGCAGCAGGATCGCGTAAATCGCGTTCAAGCCATACAGGACGAGCGAGGCTTTCAACGTGTCGAAATTGATGGTCATGGTGGCTCCAACCCGGACAATCCGTTGCAAACTCACTGCGGCGCGAATTGATCCCGAAGGGAACACGGTCCCGTAGGGCGGATTAGCGAAGCGTAATCCGCCGCGTCTCTCTCCTCGGTATCTGGCACGGCGGATTACGCCTTCGGCTAATCCGCCCTACGGCGTACAATTTCTTGCGTTGCCCGACAGGCAAAACACGCTAGCTGTGGGGCAAGACACTGGCGCGAAAATATTCGCCTTTACAGAATTTCGGCTTTGTCGCATTGTCCCGCCACCTCACCCCGGTCAGAGGGGCGTATCGCGATCGTCACGAAACGTGGGGTGAGCTGCGGTGGACGCTAGTCACATCGGCGCGAGAGGCATCGCAGGGCGGGCAACCGTGAGCGACGAGCCTTTTGCGCACACGACCGGTGTGACATGCGTACGGCAAAACCGTGTCGTCCTGACGCCCGGGGTCTGTGCGTCAAGTCTTGCGGTGATGCGTGTTGCCCGACCGGGTGCGCGCGTCAGCCATCTGCAAGGCGACGGGGGCAATAGTGCATCGCTCCCCGGGGAGAGCTCGGCATAAGCCGTCGAACCACTGCGCAGGGAAGGCCGGGTTGTCCTGGCTACACCTGTATGCCGCTGTGCAGCTTCTTGTCACGCAGGTTTAGCACAGTGGACCGCGGGTGCCAGCCGGCACCCGGCCTTCCCTGCGCCCTCTGACATCTGAGGGCGACATGACCAATGCAGGACTCGGGCAGGAACACTGTCGCGAGACCGCAGCGTTATGTTCAGTTTTCGAAAAAAGCACGCAAGTTTGTCCAATTCGATCGGAAACGCGAATGCAGACGGCGCGACCAAACGTCATCACGCGTCTCCGATCTTGCGCGAGAAAATATTGGCGCAATAATGCCGCTCTACGTTGTGATCCGGAATCAACCGGACCAGCACACTGGAGGGCGACGAAATTGTTCGCTCGTGCCGCGGCATCAGTCGCCGTGACTATAACCTTGGCCGCCATTGTTTTGGCTACCATTGTCTTGGCCACCATCACCTTGGCCACCATTGATGGTGCGGCCGCACAAACGGCCAACCAGCCGCCGGATACGATGGCGGCGCGGGTCGAGGCCTGCACGCCCTGTCACGGCAACAAGGGCGAAGGCACCAGCGACGTCTATTTCCCGCGGCTTGCCGGCAAGCCCGCCGGTTATCTCTACAATCAGCTGCTCGCCTTCCGCAGCGGCCGCCGCAAATATCCGCCCATGAACTATCTGCTGGAGTTTCTGCCTGATCCGTATCTGGAGGCGATGGCGGAATATTTTGCCGGCGAACATCCGCCGCTGCCGCAGCCGGCGCCGAGCGAGGTCAGCAAGGACGTGCTGGCGCAGGGCGAGCTGCTCGCCACCAGCGGCGATGCCAGCCGCAATATTCCGGCCTGCGTGAGCTGCCATGGCCCGGGACTCGCAGGCATGCAACCCGGCATCCCCGGCCTGCTCGGCCTGCGCGCCAATTACATCAGCGCCCAGCTCGGCGCCTGGCGCTACGGCACCCGCACGGCGAAATCGCCAGACTGCATGCAGCAAGTCGCAGGCCATCTGACCGAGGCGGACGTCACCGCGGTCGCGGCCTGGCTCGCGACACGACCGGCGCCCACGAACCCGGCCCCCGTGCCGAAAGGCAGCTACGCGCTGCCTTTCGGCTGCGGCAGCCAGCCCAACTGACGAGGCGGATGATGGGCTCGAAACTGTCGACCGCGCTCATATCGATCAAGCTCCTGGCCCTCGCCGCGCTCACCACGGCCGCGCAGGCGCAGGACAAGAGCAGCGACATCATCGCCCGCGGCGAATATCTCGCCCGTGCCGGCGATTGCACGGCCTGCCATACCGCGCCGGAGGGCCGCCTGTTCGCCGGCGGCCGCGCCATGCCGACGCCGTTCGGCACGCTCTACACCTCCAACATCACGCCGGACCCGGATACCGGAATCGGCAAATGGAGCGCCGACGACTTCTACAAGACCATGCACAGCGGCCGCTTCCCGGACGGCGGGTTGATCTATCCGGCCATGCCGTTCGCCTCCTACACCAAGGTGACCCGCGCCGACAGCGACGCGATCTTCGCGTATTTGCGGTCGATCCCCCAGGTGAACCAGAAGAACAAGCCGCACGAGTTGCGCTTTCCCTACGACAACCGGCAGCTCATTCTGGGATGGCGCACGCTGTTCTTCAGCGAAGGCGAGTTCAAGCCAGACCCGAAGAAATCGGCGGAATGGAATCGCGGCGCCTATCTGGTCGAGGGCCTCGGCCATTGCGGCATGTGCCATTCGCCGATCAACGCGCTCGGCGGCACCTCGCAATCGGACGCCTTCAAAGGCGGCCTGATACCGATGCAGAACTGGTACGCGCCCTCGCTCACGTCAAACCGCGAGGCCGGCCTCGGCGACTGGAGCATCAAGGACATCACCGACCTGCTGCAGACCGGCGTCTCCATGCGGGGCGTGGTCTACGGCCCGATGGCCGAGGTCGTGCACAACAGCCTGCAATATCTCAACGACGAGGACACCAAGGCGATGGCGGTATACCTCAAGGGCATTGCCGAGCCCTCGCCCCCGCCGCCGGCAAGCTCGACACTGCCGACCACCGAGAGCAGCCTGCTGATCAGCCTCGGCAAGACCGTCTACGACAAGCAGTGCGCGAGCTGTCACGGCACGCAGGGCGAAGGCAAGCCGCCGCACTGGCCGCCGCTCGCCAACAACCAGTCGATCGAGATGCAGTCGGCGGTCAATCCGATCCGCATGGTGCTCAATGGCGGCTATCCGCCCGGCACCAAGGGCAACCCGATGCCCTACGGCATGCCGCCGTTCGCTGGCCTCCTGTCCGACAACGAGATCGCCGCCGTCGTCTCCTACATCCGCACCGCCTGGGGCAATCGCGGCACGCCGGTCTCGGCGCGCGAGGCCAACGAGCTGCGCTCCGCACCGCTGAACTGAGAGACCTCATGATCAACTCCGATCCGCCGACCAGCCCCGCTAGCGCCGACCAGGCCGTCGAGGAGGTGGTCGCGCAAGGTCCGTCCGGCGCGATCGTGCTCGCCGGCATCGCCACCGCCTGCGTGGTCGCGATGTGGCTCGCCTTCTATCTGTTTGTCTTCCTGCCCCGCGGATCGCTGCAATGAGCGCAGAGGAAACTCATCACGACAGCGCCGAGGTCGCCGCCCGCGTCGAGCGGCGCTGGGCCACCATCGCCGTGATCATCATCGTGATGATGGCGCTGCTGGCGGCATTCGCCGGCATCCATCGCGCGACCATGCCGCAGCCGCGCGTCGAGATCACCGATCCCTCGCGCCTGCATCTGTCCGGCGAATTCGTCGAGAGCAATCTCGGCAGCGTGCTGGAAGCCAACGGCAATGTCACCGTGCGCGCAATCGGCCAGCAATATTCCTTCACGCCGGCCTGCATCGTGGTGCCCGCGGATACGCCGATCACGCTTCGGGCCACCAGCGCCGATGTCGTCCACGGTATCCTCATTCAGGGTACCAACGTCAACGCCATGCTGGTGCCGGGCTACATCTCCGAGCAGCTGATGCGCTTCACGAAGACCGGCGATTATCTGATGCCCTGCCAGGAGTTTTGCAGCTTTGGCCACGAGGGCATGTGGGGCAAGGTCAAGGTGATCGACAAGACCGAATTCGCCGATCGCGCGAAGGGTGGCGGGAGGCTGAGCTGTGTTGGTCAATAGGAAGCTCATCCTCGCCCATTTCTGGCTGGCCTTCGCCGTATTCGGCATCGCGCTCACGCTTGGCGCCTGGCAGATGTTCATCCGCAGCCCGATCGGCACCTGGCTCTCCAACCCCGAGCTCTATTACCGCTCGCTGACCGCCCACGGCACGGTGATGGGCTACGTCTTCCCGACCCTGGTGGCGATGGCATTCGGCTACGCCATCAGCGAGTCCGCGCTGCAGCAGCGCTTGGTCGGCGTGCGCTGGGCCTGGGCCGGATTCTGGTTGATCGTCGCCGGCAGCATCATGGCGGTGATCCCGATCGCGCTCGGCCGTGCCTCGGTGCTCTACACCTTCTATCCGCCGCTGATCGGCAACGTCTTCTATTACCTCGGCGTCGTCCTGGTCGTGGTCGGCTCATGGATCTGGGTCGCGCTGATGTCGGTCAATCTGCGCGTCTGGCGCAAGGCCAATCCCGGCGCGCCGGTGCCGCTCGCCATGTTCGCCAATGTCGCGGGCTCCTACTTGTGGGCCTGGACCGCGGTCGGTGCCGCGCTCGAGCTGCTGCTCCAGATCATTCCGGTCGCGGCAGGCCTCAAGGCCACCATCGATGCCGGCCTCGCCCGCATCTTCTTCTCATGGACGCTGCACGCCATCGTCTATTTCTGGCTGATGCCGACCTACATCGCCTATTACGCCATCGTGCCGCGCGCGATCGGCGGTCGCGTCTATTCCGACTCGATGGCGCGGATCTCCTTCATCCTGTTCCTGGTGGTGGCGATGCCGATCGGCATGCACCACACCTTTGCCGATCCGCAGGTAGGCGCCGGCTTCAAGTTCATCCATTCCGCCTTCACGGCGCTGGTCGCGCTGCCGACGCTGCTGACCGTGTTCACGATCTGCGCCTCGGTCGAGATCGCGGCGCGGCTGCGCGGCGGTCGCGGCATGTTCGGCTGGATCGGGGCCCTGCCCTGGGACAATCCGATGATGCTGGCGCTGGCGTTCTCCTTCGTCATGCTCGGCTTCGGCGGCGCCGGCGGCCTCATCAACATGAGCTATCAACTCGATGCCTCGATTCACAACACGCAGTGGATCACCGGGCATTTCCACCTGATCTTCGGCGGCGCCATCGTCATCATGTATTTTGCGATCGCCTATGATCTGTGGCCGCATCTGACCGGGCGCGAGCTGATCGATCTTCGCCTGATCCGCACCCAGCTCTGGCTGTGGTTCATCGGCATGATCGTGACGACCTTCCCGTGGCACTGGGTCGGCATTCTGGGCATGCCGCGCCGCATGGCCTATTTCGACTTCGGCGATCCCGCGATCGCGCCGCAGGCGCTCTCCGTCACCCTCTCGGCGATCGGCGGCTTCATCCTGCTGGCGTCGGGCATCATGTTCATCGTTATCCTGGCGCGCGGCATGCGCGCGCCTCAAATCGACGCCGGGCCTTATCGCTTCGCGCTGGCCGTGCATGAACCAAAGACTGTGCCGGTCGCGCTCAACACCCACGCGCTGTGGGTGGCGCTGATGATCGGCCTCACGCTGACCAATTACGGCTATCCGATCCTGAATCTGGCGCTGAGTTCGGGCACCTCGGTGCCGGCCGTCTATGTGGGGGCGCAGTGATGAGCACGCGCGACCTCTTCACCCTCCGCAACAGCCATTTCAGGACCGGCGTCGGCATCACTGCCGCGATCTTCGTTGTCACCGCGATTGCCGGCTTCATCGTGTTGCCGTTCGCACAGCCCTGGGTTCAGTTCGCCGGCGTCTGGGATGCGATCTGCAGTGCCGCCGGCGTACCGCAGCGTGCGGCCAGCGTCACGGCGCCCGAACAGGCAAAACGCCTGTCCGAAGTCGTGCTGACCTCGAACACGCTCTCGCGCCCGAGCCAGGAGGCAATTGGCCGCGGCGCGACGCTGGCGCAGCGCTGCGCGATCTGTCATGGCCCCACCGGCGTCAGCCGCGCGGACTCGCCCAATCTCGCCGGCCAGTATGCGGCCGTGATCTACAAGGAGCTGCACGATTTCCGCTCGGGCGCACGCACCAATGCCGTGATGTCGCCGTTTGCGGTCAACCTGACCGACCAAGAGATCGCCGATCTCTCCAACTATTACGCCTATCTGCCGCGGCTTCCGGCCTATCACCCGACGCCGCAACTGCCGAAACCCAACATCGTCATCTACGGCGCGCCGATGCGCGGGATCGCGCCCTGCGGCTCCTGCCATGGCAGCCTCGACAACAAGACCGGCAGCCCGTGGCTGGAGGGTCAGTCCGAGGCCTACATGAAGGCGCAGCTCCACGCCTTCGCCTCCGGTGAACGGCGCAACGACATCAGCCAGCAGATGCGCAACATCGCCCGCGCAATGACGCCGCAGGAGATCGAGCAGGCCGCGGCGTATTACGCCTCGCAGCCGCCTGATGTGGTGAAGGCGGTGGATTGAGGTTGGAGGCTCGTGCCCCGGACGCGGCGCAGCCCATCTCTCCGCATTTTGCCGTGTTGCCTTCTGGGTCCCGGCTCTGCGCAGCAACGCCGTAAGCGCGTTTACGCGCGTCTTCGCGCGCTATGGCGTTGCAGCGCGTCCGGGACACGAGAGCCCATGGCAGCTACGACGACGCCAGCTTCCGCCCGTAAATCGCGTCGGCCCGTTTCTCGAACGCAGTGGAAAAGCGCGCGAAGGCGGCGTCGAACATCGAGCCCATCAGCAGCGCCAGCATGCGGCTCTTGAATTCGTAGGACAGGAAGAACCCGACGTCGCAGACGCCCTCACCTTTGGGCTCGAACGTCCAGCGGTTTTCCAGGTTGCTGAAAGGACCTTGCAGATATTCGACCAGGATCTTCTGATTGGCGCGGTCGAGGCTCACGCGGCTGGTGAAGGATTCCTTGACCAGCTTGAACGACACCGTCATGTCGGCGACCAGCACCTCGGTACCATCAGGCTTGGCCATGCGCTGGCGCACCTTCAGCGCGCTGCACAGCGGCACGAATTCCGGGTAGCGCTCGACGTCGGCGACCAGATCGAACATCTCGGAGGCGCTGTGATTGACACGGCGCTTGCTCGAAAATTTGGGCATGGCGGTTCAGCGGGCGGTCGCGGCCCGCGCGGCCTTCAGTCTCGCAAAATCCTCGCCGGCATGATGCGACGAGCGGGTGAGCGGGCTCGCCGACACCATCAGGAAGCCCTTGGTGTAGGCGACCTTCTCGTAAGAGGCGAACTCGTCCGGCGGCACGTAGCGCATCACGGCGTGGTGCTTGCGGGTCGGCTGCAGGTACTGCCCGATGGTCAGGAAATCGACGTCGGCGGAGCGCAGATCGTCCATCACCTGCTGCACCTCGTGGCGCTCCTCGCCGAGGCCGACCATGATGCCGGACTTGGTGAAGATGGTGGGATCGAGCTCCTTGACCCGCTGCAACAGCCGGATCGAATGGAAATAGCGCGCGCCCGGCCGCACCGTGAGATAGCGCGATGGCACGGTCTCGAGATTGTGGTTGAAGACGTCGGGCTTGGCGGCAACGACCACCTCGAGCGCCCCCTCCTTGCGAAGGAAGTCGGGCGTCAGGATCTCGATCGTGGTCGTGGGGCACGCGGCGCGGATCGAGCGGATGGTCTGGGCGAAGTGCTCGGCGCCGCCGTCAGTGAGGTCGTCGCGGTCCACGGAGGTGATGACGACGTGGGCAAGACCCAGCTTGGCAGTCGCCTCGGCGACGTTCTCAGGCTCGGCTGCATCCAGTGCATTGGGCAGGCCGGTCTTGACGTTGCAGAACGCGCAGGCACGGGTGCAGGTGTCACCCATGATCATGAAGGTGGCGTGCTTTTTGTCCCAGCACTCGCCGATGTTCGGGCAGCCCGCTTCCTCGCACACCGTGTGCAGGCCGTTGGACCGCACGATGTTGCGGGTGTCGGCGTAGCCACGGGTGTTCGGCGCGCGCACGCGAATCCAGTCCGGCTTCGGCGGCGAAGCGGAGTCAGGGCGATTCACCTTTTCGGGGTGGCGCGGGCGCAGCGGGTTCGTGATGGTATCGACAATAACGACCATGGGGTGTCCGGTCTGTTCAGGTCCTACCTAGTCGGTCTCGCCACGCATCGCAACCCGGCTCGCGCCGCTTCAGGGAACATGGCAGATATGGGCAATATCCTGCTCTGTTCTCAGGCGATTCTCACCTCGAATGGCTCCAGTATCGAAGACTTCCACACCGCGGCTCGGCAAGGTCCTGAAGCGGGCCTTTTTCAACCGCGACGTCCGCGAGGTCGCCCGCGACCTGATCGGTGCCACCATGCTGGTCGACGGCGTCGGCGGCCTCATCGTCGAGGTCGAGGCCTATCATCATACCGAGCCCGCGGCGCACTCCTACAACGGTCCGACGCCGCGGAACCAGATCATGTTCGGCCCGCCGGGCTATGCCTATGTCTATCGCTCCTACGGCATCCACTGGTGCGTGAACTTCGTCTGCGAGGAGGAAGGCTCGGCCAGCGCCGTGCTGATCCGCGCGCTGGAGCCGACGCACGGGATCGCCGTCATGCGCCGCCGCCGTCATCTCCAGGATGCGCACGCGCTGTGCTCGGGTCCGGGCAAGCTGACCGAGGCGCTCGGCATCACCATCGCGCACAACACGCTGCCGCTGGACCGGCCTCCGATCGCGCTGCATGCGCGGGCCGAGGAGTTGGAGGTGGTCGCCGGCATCCGGATCGGCATCACCAAGGCCGTCGAGCTGCCCTGGCGCTATGGCGTCAGGGGCTCGAAGTTTTTGAGCAAGCCGTTTCCGAAATAGTCGTCATTCCGGGGCGCGGCGAAGACGCGAACTACGGTGCGCAATTGCGCACCGGAGAATCTCGAGATTCCGGGTCTGGTCCTTCGGACCATCCGGAATGACGGAAGTCTCACGACGCCTGCTTCAGCCGCTCCAGCGCCTCGAGCAGCTTGGCCTTGCGCGCCAGCGCGGCCTCGCGCTTTTCGCGCTCCTCCTCGACGACCTCCTCGGCCGCGTTGGCGACGAACTTTTCGTTCGCGAGCTTCGACTCGGCGCGCTTGATGTCGGCGTCGGCCTTGCCGATCTCCTTGTCGAGACGCGTGCGCTCGGCGGCGACGTCGATCACGCCCTTCAGCGGCAGCGCGGCCACTTCGCCACGGATGAGGAGCTGAACCGCGCCGTCAGGCGCGCGGTCGGCGAAGGAGATGTCCGACAGCCGCGCCATGCGCTTGATGACGTCGGTCCAGCGCAGCACGCGGTCCCTGGTTTCGGCGGAGGCGCCGACCAGCACCAGCGCCGTCAGCGTTGCCGGCGGAATGTTCATCTCGGCACGCACCGAACGGATCTGTGTGATCAGGTCGATCACCCAGCCGATCTCGGCTTCCGCCCTGGGATCGGTGAAGTCGGCGTGGTCGAAGATCGGCATGACCAGCATCGGCGACATCAGGGGTTCGGTCGGCCCGGCCGCCGCAGCGAGGATTGCGAGCTGCTCCGGCGTCGGCTCGGCCGGCTTCAGCGGCCATTGCGCCAATGCGAGCAGACCGTCGCGCTTGGCCGTCACCTCCCACAGCTCCTCGGTGATGAAGGGCATGAAGGGATGCAGCAGCTTCAGGATCTCATCGCGCGCCCAGGCGACCATGGCACGGGTTTCGTCCTTGGCCGGGCTGTCGGGGCCCAGCAGCACGGGCTTGGCGAGTTCGACATACCAGTCGCAATAGACGTTCCAGACGAAGCGGTAGATGCTACCCGCCGCATCGTTGAAGCGATAGGCCTCGATCGCCTCGGTCACCTCACGCGTGGTGTGCGCGCTTTCATGCGCGATCCAGCGGTTCAGCGTCTCCTTGGCCTTCGCCGGCTCGAAACCCTCGGGCACGGCGCAGTGGTTCATTTCGGCGAAGCGCGACGCATTCCAGAGCTTGGTCGCGAAATTGCGATAGCCCTCGACGCGGCTGGTGGCGAGCTTGATGTCGCGCCCCTGTGCCGCCATCGCAGCCAGCGTGAAGCGCAGCGCGTCCGCACCGTATTCGTCGATCAGATTGAGCGGATCGATGACGTTGCCCTTCGACTTCGACATCTTGGCGCCCTTCTCGTCGCGGACGAGGGCGTGGATGTAGATGGTCGAGAACGGCACCTCCTTCATGAAGTGCAGGCCCATCATCATCATGCGGGCGACCCAGAAGAAGATGATGTCGAAGCCGGTCACCAGCGCATTGGTCGGGTAATAGCGCTGCACCTCGGGCGCATCCTCGGGCCAGCCGAGCGTCGAGAACGGCCACAGCGCCGAGGAGAACCAGGTGTCGAGCACGTCCTCGTCGCGCGTGATGAAGCCCTCGCGCTTGTTGCGGTCGAGCGCCATCTCGCGGCCCTGCTCGGCCGTGATGACCTCCTGCTCGACGTAATAGCCGAGCGCGTGGCTGACGGCCTCCTCCTCGGTCTCGGCGACGAACACCTTGCCATCAGGGCCATACCAGGCCGGGATCTGATGGCCCCACCAGAGCTGGCGCGAGATGCACCAGGGCTGGATGTTCTCCATCCACTCGAAATAGGTCTTTTCCCAGTTTTTCGGCACGAACGACGTCTCGCCCGACCGCACCGCCGCGATCGCGGGTTTGGCGAGCGTCTTGGCATCGACGTACCATTGGTCGGTCAGGTACGGCTCGATCACGCTGTTGGAGCGGTCGCCGTGCGGCACCATGTGGGTGTGCGGCTCGATCCGCTCGACGAAGCCGAACGATTCAAGCCGCTCGACGATGCGCTTGCGCGCAGCGAAGCGATCGACCTTGTGGAATTCCTCGGCGAATTGCGAGGCGCCTTCCGGCAGGTCGCGCAGATAATCCTCGTTGTCGACGAGATCGAGGCAACCTTCCCTGTCGATCACGCTGATGCGGCGCAGGCCGTGGCGATTGCCGACCTCGAAATCGTTGAAGTCGTGCGCCGGCGTCACCTTGACCGCGCCCGAGCCCTTCTCGGGATCGGAATAGTCGTCGGCGACGATCGCGATCTTGCGGCCGACCAGCGGCAGAATCACGTTCTTGCCGACCAGCTTCAGATAGCGCTCGTCCTCGGGATGCACGGCAACGCCGGTATCGCCGAGCATGGTCTCGGGGCGCGTGGTGGCGACGACGATGAAGCTCGAGGGATCCTCAGGATTGAACGTCTTGCCCTCGATCGGATAGCGCAGATACCAGAGGTGGCCCTTCACCTCGGTCTGCTGCACCTCGAGATCAGAGATCGCGGTGAGCAGCTTGGTGTCCCAGTTCACCAACCGCTTGTCCTTGTAGATCAGGCCGTCGCGGTGCAGCTCGACGAACACCTTGATGACGGCCTTCGACAGGCCCTCGTCCATGGTGAAGCGTTCGCGCGACCAATCGCAGGAGGCGCCGAGCCGCTTGAGCTGGTTGATGATGGTGTCGCCGCTCTCAGCTTTCCACTGCCAGACCCGCTCCAGGAATTTCTCGCGGCCCATCTCGCGGCGGCCGGGCTGCTGGCGCTCCATCAGTTGCCGCTCGACCACCATCTGGGTGGCGATGCCGGCATGGTCGGTGCCGGGCTGCCACAGCACGTCGCGGCCGCGCATGCGCTCGAACCGGCACAGGATGTCCTGCAGCGTGTTGTTGAGGGCGTGGCCCATGTGCAGCGAGCCCGTCACGTTCGGCGGCGGGATCACGATGGTAAAGGGCACGGCGTCGCGGCGGTCGGGGCGGCCGGCCTTGAAAGCAAGGCTGTCCTCCCACACCACGGACATGCGGGCTTCGATATCGGCGGGCTGGTAATTTTTCTCGATCATGGGGCTGTTAGAAAGCCGCGAGTGCGGGTCAAGTCAACGGGAAGCTCAGCGGCAAAGGCTTTCCAGCCCGGTCCGCAGACCGAATATGCTGCAGAAGCAGGGCTTTATCGGGGCCGCACGACCGTCTCAGCGGCCGCCGCGCGAGACCCGCTCGATTTCGGCCTTCACGATGCGTTCAACGAGCCCCGGCAAATTGTCGTCGAGCCAGGATTTCAGCATCGGACGCAGCATCTCCTTGACCAGATCCTCCAGCGTCCGTGCATTGCTGCTGAGCACCGTATGGGCCAGGGAGTTGAAGGCGGATTCGACCGCCGAGACCGTCGACTGCGCGAGCATCGGCTGCTGCGGCGGCAGCGGCGGGGCATCGAAATCCACCGGCGCGTAGGACGGCGGCGGCGTCGGACGCGGCGGCGGCGATTCGGCGAATTCAAGATCGTCGCGCGGCTCGACCTTGCGGAAGCTCGGCGGCGGTGGAGGCGGCGTCGGATCCATCGCCATCTCGTCGGTCAATTCGAGCACGTCGGGCTCAGGCTCGGGCTCCGGCTCAGGCTCGCGGACCTCCGGCGCGGTTGTGGCCGTATCGAGCCCCGCCAGCAGCGCGTCGATGTCGTCCTGGCTGTTCGGTGACGCCTCCGCCGCAGGCGGTGGGGCCGGTGCCGGCTTTGCGGCCGGAGGTGGCGCAGGTTTTTCAGCGGCAGGCTTGGCAGGGGCAACCTTGGAGGGCGGAATGTCGTTCATCGCCTGCGGCTTGGGTGCGGGCGCAGCAGGAGGTGGCGCGGGCTTTGCGGCCTCCGCCGGCGGCGGCTTGGCCTCATCGTCGGCAATGATGCGCCGGATCGAGGCCAGAATCTCCTCCATCGAGGGTTCTGTGACCTTTGCAGGCTGCGTCATCTCCGACTCCACATCATCAACGCCCTCGCATGCGTTGTTTTACACCAAGCACGACAGGATTGGCCGGTTCCGGATGGGTGGCCCGACATTTTCGTCGCGGCAGCCCGACTTGTCCCCAGATCACGGCTCAACGTGCAGCGGTGCGCCCCTGCCCCCGGCACTCAAGCTTTACGCACACGGCATCACTGCGAGGCGAATCGACCCGCATCGTCTTGGCAAGGCTATGTCAGGGATTTTGATGATTGCAAGCAAAGCGCCGGTCGGCCTCGGCAATTCACGAGGCCGACCGGACGAGTACGGGAATCAGCGCCCGTCAGGCGTACGCACGCCGGCCCAGCTGTCGCGGACCTGATGGTAGTGAACGCTGGGATCATAAACCGTGGTCGCAAGGCCGAGGACCTGCGGCGCGAGACGGCCGACGGCCGAGAGGACGTTATAGGATGCAACAACCCGGTCATGCTGCGCGGTCACCAGCGCGACGCGCGCATTGACCAGCGCCTGCTGCGCGTTGAGCACGTCGAGCGTGGTGCGCTGACCGGCCTTGGCCTCTTCACGCACGCCGTTCAGCGCGATCTCGGACGCCGTCACCTGTGCTTGCGCCGATTGCACCTGCGCCTTGCCGGCCTGCAGCGAACCCCACCACTGCACGACAGTGGCGCGGGTCTGATCCCGCGTGTTTTCGAGGTTGAGACGTTGCTGCGCCAGGTTTTCCTTGGATTGCCGGATCAGCGAATATTCGCTACCGCCCTGATAGATCGGCACCGAGATCTGCGCGAGCGCGGAAGCGTTGAGCGAGCGGTACTGAATCAAAGATTGTTCGTAGGCCTGGGTCACGCCCGCCTGCAGGGTGACCGTGGGCAGCAGAGCGCCCTCGGCAACCTTGACCTGCAAGAAATTGACGTCAATGCCGAACATCGCGGCCGTGACGTTGGGATGCTCGACGAGGCCGAGCTCGACCGCGGCAGCGAGCGTCGCGGGCAGGAAACGGTCCACCGGGGAGCCGGGTGCCAGATTCGTCGGCTCGTTGCCGATGATGCGGCGGAAGTTCGCGCGCGTCGTGGTGAGATTTGCTTCCGCGGTCAGGGCCTGCGTCCTGCCTGCCGCCAGCTGTGCTTCCGACTGTGCAACGTCGGTGCGCGTCACTTCGCCGACGTTGAAGCGGTCACGGGTCTGCTTGAGCGTCTGCTCGAGCACCCGCACGTTGCTGCGCTGGACTTCGAGCGTCGCCGAGTCGCGCAGATAATCCATGTAGGTCGTGGCGGCCAGGAGCAATATGCTCTGATCGAGGCTGCGCAGCGCTTCGCGAGAGCCGGAAACCTGACTCTCCGCGGCGCGCGTCCTGTTGGCAGTCTGGTTACCGTTGTACAAGGTCTGGGAAGCAGTAAGTCCAACGCTTCGGGGATAGCCTTTACCGTTGATCGGAGGATCGTTGGCGCCGCTCTTGAAGTCCGAGTACTGAATGCCACCGCTCGCCGTCAGCGAGACCTTGGGGCGATATCCCGACAGCGCCTGAGGCACGTTTTCGTCAGTCGAGCGCACCTGGGCGCGCTGTGCGTTGAGCTGTGGATTGTTCTGATAGGCGCGCACCAGCGCGGACTCGATCGTGTCCGCCAAGGCAGGCGTCGGCCCGGCAAGCGCGAGCAGCAGGACCGAAACCGCAGCTCCGGTGAAGAGCTTCACCCCATGCATCCCAAAAATTCCGTTCATTCTAACGCCCGGCTCGTGCCCGCGAGCTGGGTTACCGTCTACGAGTGGAGTCGTTGCCCCGCCGCAACATAAGACGCGGTCAAGCGCGACGGAACTACCTGAGGGTAGTTCTCGGTGGAAACTCTTCACGTGCAGCATCCCGGCCACACTTCTGATTCAGAACGGGATTTTATCGCGTTTTGGACGTCAGAAGACGAAGGCGGCCGCCCGTTCCAGCCCGGGAAGGACCGGAGCGGCAGCGTCGAACAGGGCCCGATGGCCGAATTCACCATGGGTATGGGTCACGATTATGGCACGCGGTGGCCTGGATTCGGCCGACACCCCCACCAGACGCCCGCCCTCCTTCAGCTGCCCGAGCAGCGCTTCCGGGGTCACCTCAGTCGCGCCATTGAGGATGATCACGTCGTAAGGAGCGGCGGACGGATCGCCGTCGGCGCAGGCCGCGGCCTTACAGGTGACGTTGGCAAGGTTCAGGGCGGCCTTGGCTTTCGCGGCCAAAGCCGAATCGCATTCGGTGGCGGTGACCTGCCGCGCAAGTCTGGCGGTCAGCGCGGCGAGGTAACCCGTGGCGCAACCGACCACCAGCACGTTGTCGCCCTCGCCGATCTCGGCGGCCTGGAGCAGCTTGCCGGTCAGCTGCGGCTTGATCAGGAACCGCTTGGCGGCGCCTTCGCTTACGTCGAGATCGAGATCGAGATAAGCCAACGCCTGCCGGTCGGCCGGCACGAAGGCCTCGCGTGGAACCGTGAGCATGGCATCGAGAACACGACGGTCGGTGACGTCATTGGTGCGCACCTGGCCATCGACCATTTTGAGGCGCGCGGTCGAGAAACCGGACATTTGCGGACCCTGCAAGGCGGACGATGCCGCGGACGAAATTCGCGGCATCTTTGGAGCATGCACAGCCAAAACGCAACACGGCCGTTAGCCTGCGCAGCTAAGGCATCCGCATGTTACCGCATCAGGGTCGGGATGGATTATTCGATGGCCACCGCGAGGCGACCGATGAGAGCGGCGACTTCGTCCAGCCGCGCCGAATCGGGCGTCTCGACCGCGCGCGCCAGACAGGCGAGGCATTCGTCGTCGCTGAGCTCGGGAATGTCGGCCGGCAGAATCGAGGGGGCCATATGGTCGACCTGGATGTCTGGCATGGGAATCAGCTCCGTTAAGATCCGGCTATCGCGAAGCTCGATTTCAATTGAGTCGATTTGGCGCCGTCCGCATGGCGCGGCGGGGCCAACCCACAACACATCTGCTTGAATGCGATTCCCAGCTGGAATCGCGAAAGCGCGGTTCAGAAGGCACGGCAACGAGATCGCGCATGGCGCGAGAATGTGCCCGTAACCCGTTGAATTTGCGGCATGATTTGGCTCCCCGGGCTGGATTCGAACCAGCGACCATCCGATTAACAGTCGGATGCTCTACCGCTGAGCTACCGAGGAAAAGGCGAACCAGTCGTTCGCGCGCGGCTGCGTATAACAAAGCCGCTTGCGCTTGCAAAGGACGAATTCGTCATCATCCGCAATGCGCCGGAGGAAGGCCGGGACGCCCCCTCCTCCGGGCCGTGTCGGCCAAAGGCTACTCGGCGAGGAACGAAGTGGTCTTGGTGCCGGGATCGTAGCGCAGCCGAAGCGCGGTCATCTTGCAGAGGTTGACGTTTTTCCAGAGCACGGCTTCGTCGTAGCTCTGCCAGTCGACGCGGATGTTCCAGACGCAGCCCTCGTCGTCCTCGTCGAACTCGACATAGGTGCTGGCCTGGTTCTGCAAAACCTTCTCGAGCTCATTGTCCCATTCGTCCAGGCCATCGTCCGGCGCGTTGAAGCCCAGGAATTTGATGGCATAGCCGGTCTCGTTGACGACGGTGACGTTGCGGGCATCGGCCGCGAACGAGGGCATGGCGGCGATCGAAAGGCCGATCGCGATCAGTCCAGACAGAAAATATTTCATATGAAATTCCCCGATCGAAACAGGCTTCAGCGCCTGGCGTCGATCGGCGCAGGCGCCGCGGCAACCAATGTCGTTGCCTTGGAAGGTTCGTCCGGAGTGCGATCGAAAGGTTCAAGACGATCGATCGGCACTCCGGCACGTTGCGCGACGCGAGACGCGCTCAACCTGTTTATCGATTCGAATTCTCCGCAGCAATGAACGGGCATTCATAGATCGGCGGTGTTGGTCTTCTCCGGCACCGGCGCCGGCACGGCCGCGCCGTTGCTCTTGCCGGTCACGGCTCCGACCAGCGCCTTCACGGGATCGTCGCCGGGCGCAAAGCCGCTCTGGCGCAGGATCTCGTCGATCATCGGACGCAGCGCGTGCACCTTGAGGAGCTCGCCGGCGAGTCCCTCGCCGAAGCCGACATTGCCTCCGCCGGCGCCGCTGCCGCCGAACGCGCCGCCGGTGTGCAGGATACGGACGTCCTTGAGGTTGGCGATGGGCTTGACCATCTCGGCCAGCGCCGCCGGCATCGTCTCGATCCGCTTCTTGGCGATCTCGAAGTCGATGACGTTGCTGCCGAGCTTGTTCTGCGCCTCGTTCTTCATGGTGATGACGGCTGCCTCGGCCTCACCGATATTCCTGACGCCGACCGCCTTGATCTTGTTGGACTCGGCTTCGGCCGTGGCCAGCGTCTTCACGGCCTCGGCGCGATCGAGCGAGGCCTTCTTCTCGGCTTCGGCCGCGACGATCAGCTCGGTCGATTTGCGCTCGGCCTCGGTCCGCGCGGCCAGCACCTGGGTGAGACGGGCACGATCGGCGACCTCGACCGCGCGTGCGGTCACGACCTTTTCCTCCGCGGAGACCGCGATCGCTTCGGCGGTCTTGGCCTCGGCGACGGCCTCCGAGGTCTGCTTGCTCTTGGACGCGATCTGGATCTCGTTCTCCTGGGTCGCAATCTGGATCTCGCGCTGGGCGTCGGTCTTGCGCTTGTTGATCGCCAGATCGGACTCGATCACGGCGGTTTCCTTGACCTGCTTGGCGCCCGCCTCCTTCTCGGCGACCGCCCTGTCGGTGTCGATGCGGGCATTCTCCTCGGTGAGGCGCGCGGTCTGCGTCGCGGTTGCGACCTCGGCGCGGGTGCTCGCGGTCTTGTTGGCGATGTCGCGCTCCTGCGACAGCTCGGCCTCCTTCTTGGTTCGCTCGATGCCGAGGGTCTGCTGCCGCGCCTCGAGGTCCTTCTGGGCGATCGCCACCTCGTTGTCGCGCACGATGGCGTTGCGGTCACGCCGGCGCGTCTCGGTGACGGTCTTGAGCTGGGTGAGACCTTCGGCGTCGAAGAAGTTTTCCGGGTTGAAGAACTTGACGTCGGTCTGGTCGAGCTTTGTGAGCGACACGGATTCAAGTTCGAGGCCGTTGGATTTGACGTCGGATTCGACTGTCGCCTGCACATGTTTGACGAAGTCCGAGCGCTTCTCCTGGAGCTCGAGGATGCTCATGGTCGCCGCCACCGAGCGCAGGCCGTCGACGAATTTGGCCTCGACCTGGTTGCGCAAAGCTTCGGCGTCATTGGTCAGTGCCCCCAGCGTCTGGCTCGCAAGCGCGATACTCTCGTCGTCGGGGCGAACGCGCACGTAGAACTCGGCGACGATGTCGACGCGCAACCGGTCCCTGGTAATGAGGGATTCCCGCTCCTTGCGTTCCACCGTGAGCCGCAGCGTCTTCAGGTTGACGCTGGCATAGGAGTGGAAGATCGGCAGGATCATGGCGCCGCCGTCGAGCACGACCTTCTTGCCGCCGAGGCCGGTGCGCACGAAGGCCTCGTCGCGGGTGGCGCGCTTGTAGAGGATGGTGAAGACGATCCCCAGGACGACGATCAGCGCGACGCCGATCATGGCCGGGACTGCAATGTCGAACATGATGTTCTCCGATAATGACTGGCTAGCTGTTTAGAGTGGGCTTGGAAGGTTTGAGTTCATCGTCGGCCTTGACCGCCACGAAGCGGGTGCCGTCGCGGTCGACGAGCAGGACCATGGTTCCCTGTGGCAGGGGCGATGACGCCGGCGCCGCAACCGCCCAGACGAAATGGCGGTTGCCGTGGACGTCGGCGACGCTGACGCAGCCGGGCGGTCCCTGGTCGAGCGGGCCGATGACGACCTCACCGATGCGGCCGACCAGATCCCCTAAACCGACGGCATAGCTTTCATCCTTGGGAATGACCCGCGCGATCGCCCTGCTGGCGGTGCGGACCATCGGAACCGAGACCACGACGGCCCCGACCGAGGCGACTGTTGCCGGCAAGGGCCCCGCAACCATTCGCGCGATGTCCTGGATCAGGAAGCCGGTGATGGAGAAGGCGCCGAGCAGCAGCAGCAGGAAGATCAGAAGCGGCACGCCGCCGACATTGATCCAGGAAATGGCGTTGATCACGCCATTGTCGCTGGGGTGACCGAAATCGATGTTGGTGCCGAGCATTTCGCTCAAGGAAGCCCCGACCAGCATCGAGACCACTTCGATCGAGCCGACGATGAGGATCATGGCCGCCGCGATCGCGAACGGCCTGACCTCAGGCGACATGACGTGTTCGAGCAGAGCGCTCATGACATGGCACTCAGGAGCGCGACTTCAATCGCGCGAGCCTCGCCGCAATTTCCTTGTCGCGATGCAGCGTGCTGAGCTCGTCGATGTCGCTCGAATAGGGAATGCCCGGCGGCACGCCGGTGGCGCGTGCCACCGCCCTGCCCGCCCGCAGCGCCTTCGCTGCCGCAGAGCCGCCGCCCTGTTTTCGGGATGACGTCGAGGCCTGATGGCTTGCGGCTGCCTCGCTCCTTTCGAGATCGGCGCGGCGCTGCTCGGCATCCTGGAGCGCGGACAGCACCGCGCGCAGCGAGGTGATGCATTGCTCGATCTTCTCGTTGTTCTCGTCGATGGCGCGGGACAGCACATCGAACTGCGCCTCCAGATCCATCTGCCGCGCGATGCCAGCGCGGGCGAGATCGTCGCGGCTGTCAGCGATCGCGCCCTCGATCTTGGGGGCGAGATCGGCCATCTCGCGTTCGATCTCGGTACGGCGCGCGTTGAGGCGATATTCCTCGGCACGCGCAGCGGCGAGCGCGTCGCGCGCTTCGCTCTCGGCGCGCTCGATCTCGCGGATGGCCTGGCTGACCACTTGCAGCTTGTTCTTGCCTTCCGCCTGCTCGATTGCGTCATAGGCGATCCCGGCGATCAGGCGCCCGACCCGGGACAGGAAGTTTTCGGGAGCGGCAGCGATGGTATCCATGGCGTTCTCCTCCTCTGGCAGATTGTTCGGCGTGACGCCGTAGTGAACTTCAAAGCCGTCGTCGGTGCGGATGAGGCGCGCGGGCACACTCTGCCCCCAGCCCTCGGCATAGCCGGCATAGTCAAAGGGCACGCTGAAGCGTCCCTCGACGGTCGCAATCGAGATGGTGGCCGGCCCCTTGATCTTGGCGAGCTTGTCGTCGAGCGGCAGACGGCGGCCCTGTGCCGCGCGATACTCGGCGCGGTCACGCAGGCCCAGCGTCACCAGGCGCGAGGGCAGCGCGGTCTGTTTACGGATCGGGTCATAGGCGTGGGCATGCAGCAGGACGACATTGGAGCCGACATTGTGGCTCCGCGCGACCTCATCGAGGATCTCCATCATGCGGTCATAAGCCCTAAACGTCGCCTCCAGCGCGGCCTTGGCGGCCGGATCAGGGGCAAGCCTGTAACGCAGCGCTGACGGCGCGTTTCGGGGCGATTGGCTCATGGAAAGCACTAAAGCACCATTTTGGTGCTTTAGGAAGAGGAGGCATAATCACGTTTCCCTGACCCTCATGCGCGCTACCTATTAGTCGTTGTGCCCGGGACGCGCGTTCAAGCCGGGCGTTCACCCCTAGATCACACCCGATCAAGACTTCTTGCACGCACGGATTGCAATTTGAGACGAAATGCTGGGAGCGTTCGGCAAGCCCAGTCACCCACTTGCTCAGCCTTGGTGTCCCGGACGCGCAGCAGCGTTCTCACGCTGCTGCGCAGAGCCGGGACCCAGCTAGCCGCGCGATTTGCCGTTGCATGGGCCCCGGCTCTGCAGCGCATCACTTCGTGCTGCGCGGCGTCCGGGGCACCAGGCTGGGGTTGAGGCGCCGGTCTCTCTCCACGTCGTCATTGCGAGGAGCCCTTACGACGAAGCAAGCGGCGGACGAGTCGCTGCGCTCACCCGGGCTACGGAGCACCCGTTGGTCCACAGCCTGTCCGCAGCATATCCACAGGACCGGTATCGGCGAATTCGTCAGCTGGCGCGAGCCACTTGCTGCGCACACATCCACAGGCCCTTAACCGCCGGCCTGATCGAACACGCTGCGGCACGCTTCGCTCAGGCTCGAGCGGTTGCGCCGCAGGCACGCCGTGATGGCGCGGACGTTGGGAATTTCGCCGGCGCAGAGCCGGTAGACATCGGGCGTGCAGGCCCGGCGCTGTTCGGCTGTCCCCTGCGCGTGGGCGGTGGATGCAAACAGCGTCAGGAACAGCCCGACCGTGGAGGCGCGGCGCGCCCGGCTCTTCACACCCGCAAACCGCAAGAACCTCGCCTTCATGACCAGTCTCCCGTTCCGCCGTGCCCGCTCCAGCCTGCATTGGGCCGGTACGCGAAGGGGTTAAGAGAAATAAACCGTCGAGGATGTGATCTCTTTCACACTGCCGGCGCAGCGGAGGAACCTAGAGTTTCCTGGGGATTTTTTACACACCGCTAACCAATCGGGACCCGATCGCCGGATCGTTAAAATGCGAACGATCCGCTCAACCGGGTAACAAACCGGCTTTGCGACATTGCGCCGTCCGCGTTCTGCGAGGGTGCGATGAGAAGCGAAGCCGAATTCAACTTGTTGCTGGATGCCGTCCGGGACGCCATGGTCATTGAAGACTTTGCTCCCGCGCCGGAGGAGGAATTCGTGCCCCGCTCGTGGAGTTTTCACGCGACGCCCAAAGCCGCCAATGACAATGAGGGCGCCTGGCCCCTCCTGCCGTTCCCCGACGGCTGGTACGCGGCCTGCTGAAGCTGCTTTCATCGTGAGCCGTAGCGCCCGCCTCGCGGGCGCTTCGCCATAGGCGAAGCCCTGCTGCGCCGTTCAGGTCTTGATGCGATCCTCGCCATCCTGCGGCACCCGGTCGGGTGCGGCCGATGGAAAGATGCTGTCATAGATCGCGCGAGCCTCGCGAATGAGGCGGGCCCGCTCCAGCTCGGATTTCGGGACAAATCGGACGATGTCGCCCACGGGTGCTCCAGCGCTCGTTGGTGTCGGTCGCATCACTTCACCGATGCGAAGACTATGCCAACGGGCGTGAACCGGGGGTTCCAGCGAGCTCCGGACAAACCCGGTGATCGATCCGCCTCTCACGTCGGCAGAACGTTGCGCGCAGCATCAGCGAAGCCGGCGGCGAGATCGAATTGTGCTGGGAGATCAGAGGGATATGATGGAGGCCACGACCAGAATTGAACTGGTGTACACGGTTTTGCAGACCGTTGCGTAACCACTCCGCCACGTGGCCCCGTAAGGCCGGAGCAATATAGGGGATGAAGGGTTTAGGCAACCGCCTTCGTCCGATTTTGGCTGGAGGCCGCCTCGTCAGCGGGACCTTCGAACCGCTACGCCTTCTTCCCGCCGGACCCCGCCAGATATTGCGCGAGAATCGTATCGGTTGCGCCGGCCGCGATGATCTTCCCCTGCTCCAGCAGGATCGCCCGGTTGCAGGTGCTCTGGATCAGCTCGATGTCATGCGAGGCGAGCACCAGGATGCCTGCGCGGGCGACGATCTCATCCAATCGCTGCCGCGCCTTCTTGCGGAATTGCTGGTCGCCGACGCCGATCCATTCGTCGAGCAGCACGATCTCGCCCTCGACCGCGGTTGCGACCGCAAAGATCAGGCGCAGCATCATGCCGCTGGAATAGGTGCGCAGCGGCAGGTCGAGCCGGTCTCCGAGCTCGGTGAACTCGGCAATCTCGGCCCGCCGCGCGTCGATCTCGGCCCGCCGCGCGCCGATCACGAGCCCGCGCCGCATGATGTTCTCGTAACCGGTCGCTTCCTCGTCGAAGCCGGCCTGCAGATCGAACAGCGACAGGCAGCGGCCGCGTACGTCGATGCTGCCCGCCGTCGGATGATAGATGCCGGCGAGAACCCGCAGCAGCGTGGTCTTGCCGGCACCATTGGCACCGATGACGGCGAGGCGGTCGCCGGCGCGGATATCGAGGCTGACCTCGTTCAACGCCGTGATGAGGTGCGAGACCGCCGCCTTCCGGCGCAGCGTCACGGCGCCGACGAAGCGACTGCGCAGCGAGCGGTCGCGAAACGACAGCACCGGAAACGTGACCGAGACGTCGCGTAGCACGATGTGGGCCGTCCGGGTCATGCGCGCATCACAGCCAATACGCCACGCGATGGCGGTATTTTGCGTAGCAGCCGAGGCCGATGACGGCCACGACGATCGCATAGAGGGCCCCTAGCAGCCATTGCTCCGCATCGGTCGGCTGCGACAACAGCGGCCGGCGCACCAGATCGAGCAGCGTCGCGAACGGATTGACCCGCGTCAGCCAGTGAAACGCGGTGCCGCGCGCGCTGTCCTCGGTCCAGATGATCGGCGTGAGAAAGAAGACGAATTGCAGGCCGCTGACGATCGCCGAACCGATGTCGCGAAACCGCGCGCAGAGCATGCCGAGTGCGACCGAGCCGCCGAGCAGCGCGAGGAACAGGATCGCAAAGCCGGGCAGCGCGAGCAGCATGCTCCAGTGCAGCGGCCAGGGTATCACGACGTAGAGCAGCACGACGATCACCAAATGATGCGCGAAGATGAGGACGTTGCGCGCGATCATCTGGAGGACATGAACGATCAGCGGCGCCGGCACGGCTTTGATGAGATGGCCGGACGCCACGAAGATGTTGGAGCCCTCCTGGAGCGTCGTTGCGATCAGGGTCCAGACGATCAGGCCGACCGCGAAGGACGGCAGGAAAGTGGCGATGTCCTGCTTGAACAGGGCCGCATAGACGGTGCCGACGCTTGCGATCGTCGCGGCCAGCGTCAGCGTGATCCAGAGCGGGCCGATCACGGTCCGGCGGTAGCGCAGCGAAATGTCCATCAGCGCGAGCGTGCCCCAACGATCGGGCCGCGCCGCCTGTGCCAGAATTTCCTTCGCTGCGAGCTGAATACGACTGCCCCTCAGGTTCTCGCTCTCCAATGCCGGAACAGGAGAGCGGATCGCGACCGGTTTCGGCCGATCGTCTCTAGACGCCCGGCCCACGCGGTGCAATCGACCGTACAGATGATGTGGGCCGAAGTCAGGCTCGTTTGCGCCGCCGGAAGTCGCGCCGGCCCTTCGGGGCAGGCTTGGGCGCCAATTCCGGCATCTCGGCCTGGACCTCGCGGTAGCGTGTTAACAGGCGTTCAAAGCTCGCGTTCAGCGTCTCGGCGATGTCAGGACGCCGCTCGAGCCCGGCGAGAATCGTCGCCGCGGCCTCGATGGTGGAGAGCCCGTCCTTGCGCGGCTCCTTGCGCAGACGGCCATAGCGCGAGGGGTGCGCCGGGTTGAGAATGACGCGCTGGCATTTCAGCATCCAGGGATTGCGCCACCACAGCGCCTTGGCCTGGCTCCAGGTGCCGTCGAGCAGCACGACGCCTTCGAGCTTGCCGAGGATCCCGCGCTGGTTCTCCGCGACCTCGCCCTTGCGGTTGAGCGCGACGATCTCGCCTTCCGCCTCGAGATCGGCGGCGCGGGCCGAGCCGAGATAGAGCACGGCCCAACGCGCGGCATTCTCCACCGGCTGTCCCAGCGCCTTGGACAGGCTCGGCCAGGACAGGCCGACCCGCACCGTGGCATCGGCAAAATGCCCGGCAAGCAGGCGCGCGGTGCCGAGCGCCCTGTCCTGCTCCTGCGGATGCTGCAGGATCAGGAGGGACAGTCGATTTTCAATCGGCGTGACGCTGTCGCAGATGCACAGCGGCATCGGCTTCTGGCAATGCGGGCACTCGGGGATCGGATCGGCCGGCGCGGCGGCCGTATCTGGCGGGTTCGACATGGGCGCCGCTATACGCTTGATGCGGCGCTTCAACAACCTATTCCGCCGGCGCAGCCACCGGGCGCGGCGCGGACCGCCGCCGCAGGCGGTCGATCAAGAGGTAGATCACCGGCGTGGTGTAGAGCGTCAGGATCTGCGAGACGAACAGGCCGCCGATGATGGTGATGCCGAGCGGACGGCGAAGCTCCGTGCCGGGACCGGTCGCCACCACGAGCGGAATGCCGGCGAACAGCGCCGCCATGGTCGTCATTAGGATCGGGCGGAAGCGCGCCTGGCAGGCCTCGAAGATCGCCTCCGCCGAGGACAGGCCGCGCTGGCGTTCGGCGTCGAGCGCGAAATCCACCATCATGATGCCGTTCTTCTTGACGATGCCGATCAAGAGGATGATGCCGACGAAGGCGATCACCGTCAGCGGCGTGTTGGTGAGTTGCAAGGCGAGCAGCGCGCCTAACCCCGCCGAGGGCAGCGTCGAGATGATCGTGAGCGGATGGGCGAGGCTCTCATAGAGCACCCCGAGCACGATATACATCGCCACCAGCGCGCCGAGGATCAGGAGCGGCTGGCGGCTGCTGGTCTTGGCGAAGTCGCCGGCATTGCCGTCGAAGCTGCCGCGGATGCCTTCGGGCATGTGCAGTTCCTCCACCGCCCGCTGGATGCTCTGGGTCGCTGCCTGAAGCTGCACGTCCGGCAGCAGGTTGAACGACACCGTCGTCGAGGGAAACGACTGCGAGTGATAGACCGCGAGCGCGGCCAACCCACGCGTCGCGTGCACTACGGCCGACAGCGGCACCTGCGCGTCGCCGGCGCCCGCAACATAGATGCGCTCGAGGTTGGAGGGATCGACCTGGAACTTCGGATCGATCTCCAGCACGGTCATGTACTGGTTGCGCTGGGTGTAGATGATCGAGATCTGCCGCTGCGAAAAGGCGTTGTTCAGCGCATTGTCGATGTCCTGAACCCGGACGCCGAGTGCCGAGGCCTTCTGGCGATCGATGTTCAGGGTCAGCTGAAGCCCGCCGGGATCGCGGTCGCTGGAGATGTCGGTGATGCCCTCGACGCTCTCCATGCGCTTGGCCACGATCGGCGCCCATTTCTGCAGCAGACCGAGGTCGGTGCTGGTCAGCGTGTACTGGTAGTCGGAATCGCTCTGCCGCCCGCCGGCACGGACGTCCTGAGCGGCGAACATGAAGAGGCGAATGCCGGGCACGGGGTACAGCGCGCGCCTGAGACGGTCGATCACGACCTGCGTTGAGACGTGGTCGCGCTCCTCCGGCGGCTTCAAGCTGATGTACATGATGCCGCGGTTCGAGGTCGCTCCCCCCGGCCCGCCTCCGGCGCCGACGGTCGAGCCGATGCCGGCCACGGCCGGATCCTGCATCACGATGTCGGCGAGCCGCTGCTGGAGACCGAGCATCGACTGGAACGAGATGTCGGCCGAGGCGCGCGTCGCGCCGATCACGAAGCCGGAATCGTCGGTCGGAAAATAGCCCTTGGGGACCTTGATGTAGAGCGTCACCGTGAGGCCGATGGTGGCGAAGAACACCAGCAGCGTCGCCAGCGGATAGTCCAGCACGGTGCGCAAGGTCCGGGCGTAGAAGGCGACGATGCGCGACAGGGAGCCCTCGATCACCCGATCGAACAACGTCGCCGTGCCGGACGTGGCCTGCCGGATGTAATGGGCGCAGATCATCGGCGTGACCGTGAGCGACACCAGCGTCGAGACCAGGATGGCGAAGGTCAGCGTCAGCGAGAATTCGCGCAGCAGGCGGCCGACGATGCCGTCCATGAAGATCAGCGGCGTGAACGCCGCGATCAGCGACAGGCTGATTGAGACCACGGTGAAGCCGATCTGCTTCGCGCCCTCCTGCGCCGCCCGGAACGGCCGCATGCCGTGCTCGAGATTGCGGTACATGTTCTCGATCATGACGATGGCGTCGTCGACCACGAAGCCGACGGAGATCGCGAGCGCCATCAGCGACAGATTATCGATCGAGAAGCCCGCGACCCACATGCCGGCGCAGGTTCCGGCCAGCGCCAGCGGCACCGAGATGCCGGCCGCGATCGTCGGCGTCAGCCTGCGCAGGAACACGAACACCACGACCATCACCAGGACCGCGGTCGCCAGCAATGTCCATTGCATGTCGAGCACGCTGGCGCGGATGGTGCCGGTGCGGTCGACCAGGGTGGAGATCTCGACACCGGCCGGAATCCACTGCTTCAGCTGGGGGACCAGCGCCTTTACCCTGTCGACGGTATCGATGACGTTGGCATCGCCCTGCTTGGTGATCTGGATCAGCACCGCCGGCTGCTTGTTGAACCATGCGATCGAGCGGGCGTTGCGGACGGAATCCTCGATGTCGGCGACGTCGGACAGGCGCACGAAATTGCCGTTGGCGCTCTTGATGATGATGTCACGGAACTCTTTCGCCGTGCGCATCTGCCGGTTGAGCGCCAGCGTCTCGCTCTGGCGCTCGCCGTTGAAGATACCGACGGGGCCGAGCGGGTTGGCGTTGACGATCGCGGTCCTGACGTCATCGGTGGCGATGCCGGCGTTCGACAGCGCGACGGGGTTGAGCTGGACCCGCACGGCCGGCTGGTCGGCGCCTGATACCGTGACGTCGCCGACTCCCGGCACCTGCGAGATGCGCTGCGCCAGCACCGTGTCGGCGACGTCGTAAATCGCGCTGGCGGACAGCGTCTTGGAGGTCAGCGCCAGCACGAAGACGGGCGCGCCGGCGGTGTTGGCCTTGCGGAAGCGCGGCAGCGTCGGCAGGTCGCTCGGCAAGTCGACCATCGAGGCGTTGATCGCCGCCTGCACGTCGCGCGCGGCCTTGTCGATGTTGCGGCCGATGTCGAACTGGAGCTGGATGCTGGTGTTGCCGAGCGTCGAGGTCGAGGTGATCTGGTTGATGCCCGAGATCTCGCCGAGCCGCCGCTCCAGTGGTGAAGCCACCGTGGCCGCCATCACCGACGGGTCGGCGCCGGGCCGGCTGGCCGAGACGAAGATGGCGGGGAAGTCGACGTTCGGGACCGAGGCGACGGGAAGGAAATCGTAGGCGACCACACCCAGCAGGAACAACCCGATCGACAGCAGCGTGGTGGCAACCGGGCGGCGGATGAAGGGCTCCGAGATCGATGCCATCACTGCATCCCCTCGGTTGCGCCGGCGACTGGCGGGCCGCCGGATTCAGCCGGCGGCAGCGCCTGCTCGAGGCGGCGGTTGATGCGGTCGAGCGCGAGATAGATCACGGGCGTGGTGTAGAGCGTCAGCAATTGGCTGAGCAGCAGGCCGCCGATGATGGAGATGCCGAGCGGGAAGCGCAGCTCGGCGCCGGTGCCGCTCTCGATCGCCAGCGGCAAGGCGCCGAACAGCGCCGCGAGCGTCGTCATCATGATGGGACGGAAGCGCAACAGGCAAGCCTGCACGATCGCCTCGTTCGGCGACATGCCCTGCCCGCGCTCGGCCTCGAGCGCGAAGTCGATCATCATGATCGCGTTCTTCTTGACGATGCCCATCAACAGGATGATGCCGATCAGGCCGATCACCGAGAGGTCCTGCCCGCACAACACCAGCGCCAGGATCGCGCCGACGCCGGCCGAAGGCAGCGTTGACAGGATCGTGATCGGGTGGATGTAGCTCTCATAGAGCACGCCGAGCACGATGTAGATCGTGATCACGGCCGCGAGCAGCAGCCAGGGTTGGCCCGCGAGCGCCTTGGCGAACTCGGCGGCATCGCCGGCATAGACGCCGACGATGCTGTTGGGCATTTCGATCCGGGTCTCGATCGCTTTCACGGCGTCGACGGCATCGCCGAGTGCGGCGCCCGGCGCGAGATTGAAGCTGAGCGACACGGACGGGAATTGCGCTTGGTGCGAGATCGCGAGCGGCGCCGTGGTGCGCTTCAGCGTCGCCACGGCCGACAGCGGCACCTGGGCGTTGGGCGCGCCGACGGTGGAACTCGCAGCGCCCGGCAGATAGAGTTTTGACAGGATCGAGGGATCGCGCTGGTACATCGGCAGCGCCTCCAGCACCACGCGGTACTGGTTGGCCTGGCCGTAGATGGTCGAGATCTGGCGCTGCGCGAAGGCGTCGTTGAGCGTATCGGTGATGCCTTGCAGGCTGACGCCGAGCTGGCCCGCGCGGGTGCGATCGACGTCGAGTTGCGCCCGCAGGCCGCCTTCCTGCGCCTCCGAGGAGACGTCGCGGAATAGCGGATCGCGCCGCATCTCCGTAACCAGCTTGCGCGCCCATTCCGACACCAGCGCCGCATCGGTGCCGGTCAGCGTGTACTGGTACTGCGAGCGGCTCGACTGGGTCGAGATCTGCACGTCCTGCACCGGCTGGAAATAGACGGTCATGCCGGGAATGCCCGCCACCCGCTGCTTCAGCCGGGTCACGACCACGCTGACATCATCCCGCCGCTCGCCGCGCGGCTTCAAGGTCATGACGAGCCGGCCGACATTGGTGGTCGGATTGACCGAGCCGGCGCCGATCACCGAGACCACGCCGACCACGTCAGGGTCCGCCTTGATGGTGTCGGCGACCTCGCCCTGCCGCTTCTGCATCTCCGCGAACGACACGTCCGGCCCGGCCTCCGTCACCGCCGTGATCGAGGCGGTGTCCTGCAGCGGCAGGAAGCCTTTCGGCGCAACGACGTAGAGGACGAGGGTCGCAATCAGCGTGGCGAAGGTCACGACCAGCGTGGCGCGCTGGCGCTCCAGCACCCAGAGCAGCGTCCGATGATAGGCCTCAACGGTGCGGTCGATGAAGCGGCTGATGGCGGCGAGACCCGGCACCGCCAGCTCCTCATGGGCGTGCTTGAGCAGGCGTGAGCACATCATCGGCGTCAGCGTCAGCGAGACCACGGCCGAGGTCACCACCGCGATCGTCAAGGTCAGCGCGAATTCGCGGAACATGCGCCCGACGAGGCCGGACATGAACAGCAGCGGGATGAAAACCGCGATCAGCGACACCGTCAGCGAGATCACGGTGAAGCCGATCTCGCTGGCGCCCTTCAGCGAGGCCTCCATCGGCCCGTCGCCGTTCTCCATGTGGCGGACGATGTTCTCAATCATGACGATGGCGTCGTCGACGACGAAGCCGGTGCCGATCGTTAGCGCCATCAGCGACAGATTGTCGAGGCTGAAGCCGGCGAAATACATGATGCCGAAGCTGGTGATCAGCGACAGCGGCAGCGCCACGCCGGCGATCAGGGTTGCCCGCAGCGAGCGCAGGAACAGCAGCACAACCAGCGTCACCAGCACGACGCTGAGGACCAGCGTGAACTGCACGTCGTGGACCGAGGCGCGGATCGTCACGGTGCGGTCGGAGACGATGGTGAGGTTCACGCCGGCTGGGATCGCGCGCTGCACTTTCGGGATTTCGGCGCGGATCTGGCTGACGACGTCGATGACGTTGGCACCGGGCTGGCGCTGGATGTCGATGATGACGGCCGGCGTGCCCTGGTACCAGCCGCCGGTGCGGTCGTTCTCGAGGCCATCGACGATCTGCGCGACGTCGGCGATGGTGACCGGCGAGCCGTTGCGGTAGGCGATGATGACGGGCTTGTAGGCGTCGGCGGCTGCGATCTGGTCGTTGGCCGCGATGATGTAGGATTGCTGCGCGCCGTCGAGCGAGCCTTTCGGCCCGGAGACGTTGGCGTTGGCGATTGCGGTGCGCAGATCCTCCATGGCGATGCCATAGGCGGCGAGCCGCGCCAGATCAGCCTGGATGCGCACGGCCGGTTTCAGCCCGCCGAGCACCGAAACGCGCCCGACGCCGGAAATCTGGCTCAGCCGTTGCGCCAGAAGCGTGTCGGCAATGTCGCTCATCGCCCGCAGCGAGATGGTGTCGGAGCGCAGCGCCAGCGTCATCACCGGCGCGTCCGCCGGGTTCACCTTGGCGTAGGTCGGCGGATAAGGCAGCGTCTTGGGCAGCACGCCCGCCGCGGCGTTGATCGCAGCCTGCACGTCCTGGGTCGCGCCGTCGATGTCGCGATTGAGATCGAACTGCAACGAGATCTGGCTGACGCCGAACGAGCTCGTCGAGTTCATCGCCGACAGCGACGGGATCTGGCCGAGTTGCCGCTCCAAGGGCGCCGTGATCAGCGAGGCGATCACGTCGGGGCTCGCGCCTGGAAGCTGCGTCGTCACCTGCACGGTCGGGAAATCGACCTGCGGCAGCGCTGAGACCGGCAGCGCGAAATAGCCCAGCAGCCCGCCGATCAGCAGCGCGATGCCGAGCAGCGAGGTCGCGATCGGACGGCGGATGAAGGGTTCGGAGACACCCATGGGATTTGCCTGCCGCTTCAAGCGGCTGTTGTCGGGATCATGGCTGCTTGGCTCCACTTCCCGATGCGCCCGGCCCTGGCGCCGGCCCGGTCTGCCCCTTCTGGTCGCCCTCGCTGCTCTTGCGCTTGGCGCGGAACTCGCCGTCCTTACCCTGTCCGTCCTTCTGGTGCTCCTTCTGCCCTTCCTTGGCACCATCCTTCTTCTGGGCGTCGGGCCCCCGCGAGCGCTTGCGCGGGGCGAGATCGGCCGACGGGGTCTGGTCGTCGCGGCCGATGGTCACCTTGGAGCCGTCGGACAGATTGGCAAAGCCCGTTGTGACGACCCTGTCGGTGGCTGACAGGCCGCTGGCGATCACGGCGTCATGCTCGTTCTGCTGGGTCACCGTCACGGGCTTGGCCGAGACCACGTTGTCCTCGCCGATGACATAGCTGAACGTCCCGATCGGGCCGCGCTGCACGGCCGAGGTCGGCACCACCAGTGCCTGCGTCAGCGTCTCGACCTTGAGACGGACATTGACGAACTGGCCCGGCCAGAGCTGGTAATTGGCGTTGGGAAACTCCGCCTTGAGCTTGAGCGTGCCGGTGGTCTGGTCGACCTGGTTGTCGATGCCGGTGAGCTTGCCGGTATCGATCACGGTGATGCCGTCATTGCCGAACACGTCGACCGCCAGCGTACCCTTCGACGCCGCGGCGTTGACGCGCATGATCTGTTGCTGCGGCAGGCTGAACCACACCGCGATCGGCTGCAATTGCGTGATCACCACGAGGCCCGTGGTGTCGGCGGCATGGATGATATTGCCCTGGTCGACCTGGCGCAGGCCGGCTCGCCCCGAGAGCGGCGCCACGATCTTGGTGTAGCTCAGCGTCGCCGCCGCGTTGTCGATCGCAGCCTGGTCGGCCTTGACCAGCGCCTCGGTCTGCGCGACCAGCGCGCGCTGGGTGTCGGCCTGCTGCTTGGAGCCGGCGTTGGAGGCAGCGAGCTGCTCGTACCGTGTCAGGTCGATGCGCTGGTTGGCGAGCTGGGCCTGATCCTGCGCCTTCTTGGCGACCGCTTGGTCGTAGGTGGCCTGGTAGAGCGCAGGATCGATCTCGCCGAGCACGTCGCCCTTCTTGACGTCCTGCCCTTCCGTAAAATTCACGGCAATCAGCTTGCCGTCGACCTGCGAGCGTACGGTCACGGTGTTGAGCGCGCGGATCGCGCCGACACCGTCGAGATAGACCGGAACGTCCTGCACGCGGGGCGTCGCCGCGAGCACGGGCACCGGCAGATCGAGCCGCTGGTTGTTGCGGTTATTGGCCTGCTGCTGATGCGTGGCAGTCCAGCCGAGATAGAAGAGACCGCCCAGAATCGCGAGCGTGATCAGGGTCATGATGAAACCGCGGCCGCGCGATTTCTTCGCCGTGCCCTCCTTCGCGTCCTGCTTGGTATCCGGCTTAAAGAGCATTGACCGGTTTCTCCATTCGCGGCTCCCAGCCGCCGCCGAGCGCCTGATACAGGCTGACGATGGCGAGCAAGCGGGCCAGTTGCGCCTGTGACAGCGCGTCTTCCGCCTGGAACAGGGTCAGTTGAGTGTTGAGCACGGTCACGATGTCGGCGGTGCCGGCGCGCAATTGCTGCTCGGAGAGATCGAAGGCGCGGCGCGAGGCGACGACGACGTCGCGCTGCAATTGCAGCTTGATCGTGGTCTGCTTGATCGAGAACAGCGCATTGTCGACGTCGGCAAACGACTGGATGATGGTCTTGCGGTAGGTCTGGAGCAATTCGTCCTGCCTCGCTTTGGCGAACTCGAAATTGCCGAGGATCTTGCCGCCATCGAAGATCGGCTGCGTGGCGCTGCCGACGAGCTGGAAGAAGGCCGCATGCGGCTGGAACAGCGAGACCAAGGCCGAGCTCTGATAGCCGCCATTGCCGGTGAGCTGGATGGTCGGAAAGAATTGTGCGCGGGCGTTGCCGATGTTGGCGGTCGCAGACGCAAGCTGCGCCTCCTGCCGGCGAATGTCAGGCCGCTGCGTCAGGAGCTCCGACGGCAGGCCGGGCGTCACGCGCGGGATCGCGATCCGGTCCAGCGAGCCGCCGAGCACGCGCACGCTTTTCGGCGGGCGCGATACCAGCACGGCGAGCGCGTTGACGTTCTGGTCCAGCGTCTGGCGCAGAGGCGGCACCAGGGCCTTCTGGTTGGCAAGCACGCTCTCCTGCTGAGCGACGTCGAGATCGGTGCCGGTGCCGGCCTTGCGCCGCTCCCTGACCGCATCGAGGATGCGCTGCGCGCTCGCAATGTTGCGCTGTGAGGTCCTGATGCGATCCTGCGAGGCCAGCACCTGGAAATAGGCATTGGCGACGCCGGCAAGCGTCGTCAGGGCGACGGTGTCGCGATCAAAACGGTTGGCATTCGCGGTCTCTTCCGCGGTCTGCAATGCGTCGCGGTTCTGGCCCCAGAAGTCGAGCTGATAGCTCGCGCTCAGCGAGGCCGAATAGTTGACGACCTCGCGGCCGCCGATGGACAGACCGGACGCGCTGGAGCCCGAGGTGCGCGAATAGGTTTCCGATCCGCCTGTCGAGACGCTCGGCAGCAGCGCCGCCCCCGCCTGTCGCGCCTGGGCGTCGGCCTGGACGATACGCGCAACGGCGGCGGCGATGTCGAGGTTGACGGTCTGCGCCTCCTCCATCAGCTGCGTCAGCTCCGCGGAGCGGAACCCGCGCCACCAATCCAGTGACGGCGGCGCATCACCCTTGCCCGCATATTTGTACTGCGTGGGAACGTCGAGGGCGGGATCCGGAAGGTCCTGGGTCAGCACGCAAGCACCCGAACCGGCGGCGAGGCACAACACCGCAATCCAGCGCGTCGCGCGCAGCGTCCGGGATGCAGAACCTTCAGACCGCCGCACGGCGATCGCAGGAACATCCTGTGTCACATCCATCCCCCACCGGGCAGATCGAACCGCCGCGCAGCCGGATTAACCGATTCGCGGCGGGACAGTCGGGGGGCTTTGGACAACTCGTTCACAGCGGCGATGCTTTCTGCGGAACCTCGAAAACCATACTAGCCGGGCGCTGAACTGCGGGACAGTCCCGCAGTTGCGAGATGGCCACGCCGACGAAGTGGAAACGAACCGCTCGAAATTCAAAAGACGGCTGTCTCGCAGGGATTTTTCTCATTCTGAAACATTGGGATACACGATCAAGCTTACCAAGATTTCATGTGATATTGCTGCCACAGCGGCACTTGGGCGTTTCCATCCGACCGCACCACGCCCCGCCTCAGTCGCGCCCTGGCTGAGTAATCTCACAAGCCCGTCAATCGCCGAACAGAAAGCCGTTCCTCGGGCCGATATGATTCGACCATCCGGGCGTCATCCACGGCCCTCGATGGCGAGAAGCCTCGGCCTTGGAAAAAGTTTGTCGCGAGTTGGCTGGTGACGACTATCATCTTCCCTGGCCGGACGGAGCGCGGGCGTTTCCTCCTATCGATATCCCGGCTTGCGGCCGAGCGCATCGCCGTCGGGCGCGCCTCTCAGGAATATCGCTGTTTGGGCAGAGGTTTCGCTCGGTTTCGCCGCAGCGCAAAAGCCTTCCCCTTTGGCCTCCCAAGCACTACGTTCTCGCCAACCAGATCAACCCCCTTGGTAGCGATTTCCCTGACATGACCATTCGAAATGACGTTGTCGAAGCCATCGGCAACACCCCGCTGATCAAGCTGAAGCGCGCCTCGGAACTGACCGGCTGCACCATTCTCGGCAAGGCCGAGTTCATGAATCCCGGCCAGTCGGTCAAGGACCGCGCCGGCAAATGGATGATCCTGGAGGCCGAGAAGCGCGGTGAGCTCAAGCCGGGCGGTCTCGTGGTGGAAGCGACCGCCGGCAATACCGGCATCGGGCTTGCGGTCGTCGCGAGCGCGCGCGGCTACCGTACCCTGATCGTGATCCCGGAAACGCAGAGCCAGGAGAAGAAGGATTTCCTGAAGCTGTGCGGCGCCGAGCTGATCGAGGTGCCGGCCCTGCCCTACGCCAATCCCAACAACTACCAGCATGTCGGTCGCCGTCTTGCTGACGAGCTGCGCAAGACCGAGCCGAACGGCGTGCTGTTCGCCGATCAGTGGAACAACCTCGACAATGCCAAGGCGCATTACGAGTCCACGGGCCCCGAAATCTGGGAGCAGACCGGCGGTAAGGTCGACGGCTTCGTCTGCTCGGTCGGCAGCGGGGGCACGCTCGCCGGCATCAGCCGTTACTTGAAAGAGAAGAACAAGAACGTGCGGATCGCATGCGCCGATCCGCACGGCGCCGGCATGTATGAATACTTCAGGACCGGCGATCCCAAGGCGACACCGGGTGGCTCGATCACCGAGGGCATCGGCCTCAACCGGGCGACCGCCATCGTGGAGACCGCGAAGGTCGATGATGCCTATCTCATTCCCGATGCCGAAGCTGTCGGCGTGATCTACGAGCTGCTGCAGCACGAGGGCCTGTGCCTCGGCGGCTCGACCGGTGTCAACATCGTAGGCGCAATGCGCCTCGCCAAGCAGCTCGGGCCCGGCAAGACCATCGCCACCGTGCTGTGCGATTCCGGCAGCCGCTATCAGTCGAAGCTGTTCAACGCGGACTTCATGCGGGCCAAGAACCTGCCGGTGCCGGAATGGCTTGAGAAGCGCAGCAACATCAAGCCGCCCTTCGTGTGATCGTCACGCGCCCTCTCGGGTCGGGGACGCGGTCCACAACGTCAGCGCCGTTCGGCCGGTTTACGCGACCTCGCCGCCTTGCGAGGCCGCGGCACAATAGTCGCGCCAGAAGTGGCGGTAGCCCTCCTCGACCCTGCGCGTGTAGATCTCGACATTGCCGGCCGCCGAGGCCGCGATCCGAGCCGGCAGGCCCGCACGCAACTTCGCCAGATACTCGGGCTGCGACGCAAATCTGCGGGCGATCTCGACATAGCCCTCGTCATCCTCGGCGACCCAGTCGTTAAGCCCGATCGCCGCCACGATGGCGCCGCCGGCGCGCGACGAGGCGCCGTGACCGAGCTTGGCCACGACAGGAACGCCCGCATAGAGGGATTCCCAGGTGCTGATGCCGCCATTCTGCGGGAATGGATCGAGCGAAATATCGACTTGCGCGAAGGTCCGCAGATGATCCGCCCGCCCTGACGAGCCCAGGCAGGTGATGTTCTGTTCGGGGATGCCCTGGTTCACGAGCCGCGCAAGCAGGCCGCCGCGGATCATGGGATCGTCAAGCAGCGTATGTTTGACGATGATCTTCGATCCGATCACCTCGCGCATCACCTTCGACCACACCCGGATCGCCTCGTCCGAGATCTTGTTGACACGGTTGAACACGCCGAAAGTGACATGGCCGTTGCGAAGCATGGGAAGCTCCGAAGGCGGCACGTCCAGGATCGGATCGATGGTGTTGAGACACGGCAGGTCAAAGACCTTTTCGGCCAGCATATGCCGTGCCGATTGCGGAATGAAGACGGGGTCCGCGAGCACATAGTCCATGGTCTGCATGCCCGTGCCCGTCGCGTGTCCGAATCCGGTGGCCTGTATTGGAGCCGGCTTCCGCGCGAAGACCTGCAGCCTGTTGCCGGTCGTGTGGCCCGAAACGTCGATCAGAATGTCGACATTGTCGGCCTGGATGCGATCGGCGAGCTCGTCGTCCGAAAGCTGCCATGCATCGACCCAGACGTCCGCCAGCGACTTGAATTTGGCGGTCATCTCGTCTCGTGACGGCGAGCACGAATAGCAGATGATCTTGAAGTTGGTGTGATCATGATGGCGCAGCACCGGCAGCAAAGTCAGCCCCGCCGAGTGCTGTCGGAATTCGGTAGCGACATAGCCGACCACAATCCGCTTGTCCGGATCAAGCGGTCGCTTCGGCAGAGTCCGCCGCGGTATCCTGGAGCCGATCAAGTCCCACCAATCCCGTCGCACCGCCTGCTGGAGCGCGAAATCGGCCTCAGCACGGAAGTCCTGCAAGAAGATCTTGCCCCGGATCGCATCCTCATAGTCCGGCCGGATCGCCAGCGCGCGATCGAGATATGCGATAGCGGCGTCCATGTCTCCCTGGTTCGAATGAGCAAAGCCCATCAGCGCCAGCCCCGTCTCCGAGCGCGGATTTCGCTCGATCAAGGCCGCAGCGGCCGCCATCGCCTGCGCCGTCTTTCCCATCACGAGGCAAGCCTGTGCCTTGCCCCGGAGAGCCAGTTCGAGCTTGGGCGAAATCGCAAGCGCCGCATCGAAATCGGCAACCGCCGGTTCCAGACGCTGCAGCTCGTAATTGAGCCGCCCGCGTTGCGCCAATATCTTCGCCGAACCGGGCCTGATCGCGAGCGCCGCTGCGAGAGCAGCTTCCGCATCATCGTAATGCTTGAGCTCGAGGCCGACCACGGCTTTGCCGACGAGCGCCTCGACATGGCGCGGCTGAAACAGCAGCGCGCGCTCGAAGCTTTGCATGGCAGGGGCAAACCGGCCCAGCGCCAGCTCGGCCAAACCACGATTGCAGAGCGCATCGGCATAATCGGGCTTCAGCTTGAGGGCGCGATCGTACAGTTCGATCGCCTGTTCGCGCAGGTTCATCTGGAGAAAGGTGTTGCCGAGGCCCACCAGGGCCGGCAAAAAATTCGGCTTCAGCGCGATCGCCTTCTCCTGACATGCACGGGCGGCCTCAAAATTTTGAAGGGCCAGGTGCACAGCCGCGAGATTGTTGTGGGCCTCGTGCGAGCGCGGATCGATCGCGATTGCGCGCTCGAGCAGTTGTTGCGCCTCCTCCAGGCGCCCGCCCTGTTGCGCGCTCAGGCCGAGCAGATGCATCGCGTCGAAATGATCCGGAATGGCTTGCAGGATCTGACGGCAGAGCGCCTCGGTCTCCGCATGTCTGCCCTGGCCATAGGCGCTCGCCGCGGCAGCGATGATGGCGTCGGCCTGCTTCTTCAATTTCTTCTGCAATCGCGCATTCTGGAATGCGCGCGCGCCGGCGCTGCTCTGCAAGGTGTCTCTCCGGAAGATGAGCCCGCGGCGAGTCTAACTGATTCGCGTTCCGGGCTATTCTGGGTGCGCGCTGCAGGATCCGGCTCAGGAACCGCCAGGTGCGTCTGCCCCGCTTACCGCAGCGTCGTCGCTTTCCGCGGCGGCGGCACAATAGTCGCGCCAGAACTGACGATAACCCGCTTCGAGCTCGCGCGTGTAGATCTCGACATTGCCGGCGGGCGAGGCTGCGATCTGAGCCGGCAAGCCCGCGCGCAACTTCACCAGATGCTCGGGCTGCGAGGCGAATTTGCGGGCGATCTCGACATAGCCGTCGTCATCCTCGGCGACCCAGTCACCGAGACCGACGGCGGCCACGATGGAGGCGCCGGCACGCGAGGAGGCTCCAATGCCGAGCTTGGCGACGACGGGAACGCCCTTGTAGAGGGATTCCCAGGTGCTGATGCCGCCATTCTGCGGGAACGTGTCGAGCGAAATATCGATCTTGTCGAAAGCCATCAGGTGATCGTCGCGCGAAGTGGTGCCGAGGCACGTGATATCCTCCTCGGCAATGCCCTGCGCGATGAAGCGTGCGATCAGGCTATCGCGCAGCAAGGTATCGTCGAGCAAACCATGCTTGAGGATGATCTTCGATCCCGGCACCTCCCGCATGATGCGCGACCACACACGGATCGCATCATCCGAGATCTTGTAGATGCGGTTGAACACGCCGAAGGTGACGTAACCGTTGCGGAGCATCGGCAGCTCGGAAGGCCGCAGATTGGTGACGGGCTCCATCGTGATCAGGCACGGCAGATCGTAGATCTTTTCCGGAAACAAATGCCGCGCCGATGGCGGAATGAAAATGGGATCCGCGAGCACGTAGTCCATGGTCTGCATGCCCGTGCCCGTCGCGTGTCCGAAGCCGGTAGCCTGGATCGGAGCCGGCTTCCGCGCGAAGCATTGCAGCCTGTTGCCGGTCGTGTGGCCCGAAACGTCGATCAGGATGTCGACATTGTCGGCCTGAATGCGATCGGCGAGTTCGTCGTCCGACATCTGCCAAGCGTCGACCCAAACGTCCGCCATTTGCTTGAACATGGCGGTGTACTCGTCCGCTCCCGGCCAGGAGTAGTAGCAGATGATCTTGAACTTGGCGTGATCATGATGGCGCAACACCGGCAGCAGGGTGAGCCCCGCCGAGTGTTGCCGGAATTCGGCCGCGACATATCCGACCACGATCTGCTTGTCCGGATCCAGCGGTCGCTTCGGCAGCGTCCTTTGCGGAATCTTCGAGCCGATCGCATCCCACCATGACTTTCGCACAGCCTGCTGGACCGCGAAATCGGCATCCCCGAGGTAGTCCAGCAGGAAGATCTTGCCTCTGATCGCGTCTCCATAGTCCGGCCGGAGCGCCAGCGCACGATCGAGATATTCGATCGCAGCGTCCATCTCTCCCTGGTTCGAATAAGCGAAGCCCATCAGCGCCAACCCCATCTCGGAGCGCGGGTTGCGCTCGATCAAGGTCGTCGCGGCCGCCATCGCCTGCGCGGTCTTTCCCATGACGAGGCAGACCTGCGCCTTACCCCGAAGGGCCAGTTCGAGCTTGGGCGAAATCGCAAGCGCCGCATCGAAATCCGCCAGCGCCTCGTGGAGGCGCTGCAGCTCGTAACTGAGCCGCCCGCGCTGGGCCAGGATCCTCGGCGCGCCGGGCTTGATCGCGAGCGCCGTGGCTAACTTGGCTGCCGCCTCCTCGTGGTGCCGCAGTTCCATGCTGACCATGCCGCTGCCGACGATGGCCTCCGCGTGGCGCGGCTGAAACAGCAGGGCGCGATCAAAGCTCTCCTTGGCGCGCATGATCTGCCCAAGCACGATCTCGACCATGCCGCGATTGCAGAGCGCGTCGGCATAATCCGGTTTGAATTTGATGGCGCGCTCGTGCATTTCGAGCGCCTGCTCGTAGAGCCCCATATGCATCAGCGTGTTGCCGAGATTGGTCAGCGCCACCGCGAAATTCGGCTTCAGCGCGATCGCCCTCTCCTGGCAGCGCCGCGCGTCCTCGTAATTGCCGAGGTCGAAATGCACGGTCGCAAGGTTGTTATGGGCATCGTGCAGGCGCGGATCGAGCGCAATCACGCGCTCCAGCAGCTGTTGCGCCTCCTCGAAGCGCCGGCCGTCATGGGCGCACATGCCGAGCAGGTGGATGGCGTCGACATGATCCGGAAGGGCTTTCAGGATCTCGCGGCACAGCGCCTCGGTCTCGGCATATCGGCCCTGGCCATAGGCGTTCGCCGCAGCGGCGATGACGGCATCGGCCTGCTTCATCAACTTCTTCTGCAATCGCGCATTCTGGAATGCGCGCGCGCCGCCGCCGCTGTTCTGCAAGGTGTCTCTCCGGAGGATGCCCTCAGCGGAGTCTAACTGATTCGCTGCCCTGGCCCGCCGGTGACCAGACCAATAGCGACTCCGGGGTTTCCCGGGGGGCAACGCAAGGTCGGGCTACGCCACCTCGCCGCGTTCCGAGGCCGCGGCACAATGATCGTGCCAGAACCGGCGATAGGCCGCTTCGACCTCACGCGTGTAAGGTTCGACGTTGCCGGCAGGCGAGGCTGCGATCCGAGCCGGCAGCTCCGCCCGCAACGTCGCCAGATGAGCGGGCTCTGCCGCATATTTGCATGCGATCGCGGCGTAGCCGTCGTCATCCTCGGCGACCCAGTCGTCGAGGCCGACGGCCGCCACGATGGAGCCCCCGGCGCGCGACGAAGAGCCGTTGCCGAGCTTGGCGACGACCGGAACGCCCGCATAGAGGGATTCCCAGGTGCTGATGCCGCCATTTTGCGGGAAGGTGTCGAGGGAGATGTCGACTTGTGCAAAGGCCAGCAGATGCTCGTGGCGCGTGGTCGAGCCGAGGCAGGTGATATTCTCTTCGGCAATGCCCTGGGCCACGAACCGCGCGACCAAGCCGTCGCGCAGCAAGGGATCGTCGAGCAGCCCGTGCTTGATGATGATCTTCGACCCCCTCACCTCACGCATCACCTTCGACCACACCCGGATCGCCTCGTCCGATATCTTGTAGATGCGGTTGAACACGCCGAAGGTCACATGGCCGTTCCGGACCATGGGAAGCTCCGAGGGCGGCACGTCCAGGATGGGATCGATCGTGATCAGGCAGGGCAGATCATGGACCTTCTCAGTCAGCAAATGGCGCGCCGATTGCGGAATGAAGATTGGATCGGCGAGCACGTAATCCATGGTCTGAAGGCCCGTGCCCGTAGCGTGTCCGAAACCCGTGACCTGGATCGGAGCCGGCTTGCGGGCAAATACAGGCAGCCTGTTGCCGGCCGTATGCCCGGATACGTCGATCAGGATGTCGATCTTGTCCGCCTGGATGCGATCGGCGAGCTCGTCGTCCGAAAGCTGCGCGGCATCGACCCAGACGTCCGCGAGAGGCTTGAATCTCTCGGTGATCTCATCCTGCAGCGGCCAGCAGGAATAGCAGACGATCTCGAACCTCGTGTGATCATGATGGCGCAGCACTGGCAACAGCGCGAACGCGGCCGAGTGGTTTCTGAATTCCGAGGCGACATATCCGACGACGATCCGCCTGCCCGGATCGAGCTCCCGGGGCGGCAGTGTCCGTTGCGGCAGTCTGGTGCCGATCGCATCCCACCAGGATTTTCGCGCCGCCTGCTGGATCGCGAAATCGGCCTCCGGCAGATAATCCAGGATGAATATCTTGCGTGCGATCGCATCCGCATAGTCAGGTGATATCTCGAGCGCCGCGTCAAGGTGCTCGAGCGCCGTCGCGACGTCTCCCTGGTTCGCGTAGCAGGCCCCGAGAAGCACGATTGCATAATCGGACCGCGGATTGTCCTCGAGCAGGGTCTTGACGGCTGCAATCGCCTGCGTCGTGTTCCCCAAGAGAAGGTTGACTTGCGCCTTGCCACGCAGTGCGAGCTCGAGCCGCGGCGATTGCGCCAGCGCCGCATCGAAGTCCGCCGCCGCCTGCTCCAGCCGGTGCAGGTCGAAGTTGAGCCGTCCGCGCTGCGCCAGAATCCGCGGTGAACCCGGCTTGATCGCGAGCCCTGCCGCGAGGGCGGCTTCCGCCTCCTCGTAATGCCGGAGCTCGATGCAAACCATGCCCTTGCCGGCGATCGCTTCTGCATGACGCGGCTGAAACGACAGGGCGCGATCGAAACTCTCCTTGGCGCGCTCGGACCGGCCGATCATGAGCTCCGCCATACCGCGGTTGCAAAATGCATCGGCGTAGTCGGGCCGCAGCCCGATAGCGCGTTCGTGCAGCCCGATCGCCTGTTCGCCGAGGCCGACGTTCAGGAGCGTATTGCCGAGATTGGTCAGGGTGATCGGACAATTCGGCTTCAGCGCAATCGCCTTCTCCTGGCATGCGCGCGCGTCCTGGAATTTCTGGAGATCGAAATACACGGCGCCGAGATTGCCATGGGCATCGGGCGAGCGCGGATCGAGCGCAATCGCGCGTTCGAACAGCCGTTGCGCCTCCTCCAGCCGCCCGCCCTCATACGCGCGCAGGCCGAGCAGGTGCGTGGCGTGGAAATGATCCGGAACCTCCTCCACAATGCCGCGGCAGAGCGTCTCGGCCTCCGCAAATCTGCCCTGCCGGAGCGCCTCGACCGCGAGCGACATGACGGCGTCCGCCTGCTTCCTCAACTTCTTGTGCAATCGCGCATTCTGGAATGCGCGCGCGCCGACACTGCCCTGCAAGGTCTCTCTCCGGAAGATGGCCCGGAAAGAGGCACAGCTGATTCGGATGGTGCCAGGCTGGTGGCCCGGTCAGACCGGCGCGGCCTCCGGATGGCAGGTGCTCAGCGCAGGATCTGGCTCAGGAACAGTTTTGTGCGGGCGTGCTGGGGCGCCGCAAAGAACTCGTTCGGCGTGTTGGCCTCGATGATCTGCCCGGCATCCATGAACACCACGCGGTTGGCGACCTCGCGGGCAAAGCCCATTTCGTGGGTGACGACCAGCATGGTCATGCCTTCCTCGGCGAGGTCCACCATGGTGTCCAGCACCTCCTTGACCATCTCGGGATCGAGCGCCGAGGTCGGCTCGTCGAACAGCATGACCTTCGGGTTCATCGTCAGGGCGCGGGCGATCGCGACGCGCTGCTGCTGGCCGCCGGACATCTGCCCCGGAAACTTGTTGGCCTGATGCGGGATCTTGACCCGCTCCAGGAACTTCATCGCGTTGATCTCGGCGTCCTTCTTCGGGATGTTGCGCACCCAGATCGGTGCCAGCGTGCAGTTCTCCAGCACGGTCAGATGCGGAAACAGGTTGAAGCTCTGGAACACCATGCCGACCTCGCGGCGCACCGCGTCGATGTGCTTGAGGTTGGGCCCGAGCGCGATGCCGTCGACGACGATCTCGCCTTCCTGGAATTCCTCCAGCGCGTTGATGCAGCGGATCAGGGTCGACTTGCCGGAGCCCGAGGGTCCGCAGATCACGATGCGCTCTCCCTTCGCGACCGCGAGGTCGATGTCGCGCAGCACGTGAAAGTCGCCGTACCATTTGTTGAGGCCGGAAATCTTGACAATGGGGTCGGACATGGTGACCTCGATCAGTTGCGACGGTGGGCGTTGAGGCGGTGCTCGACGAACAGCGAGTAGCGCGACATTCCAAAGCAGAAGATGAAGTAGATGATCCCGGCGAAGGCGAAGCCGGTGAACGCGGTCGAAGGCGTCGACCATTTCGGGTCCGAGAACGAGGCCCTGAGCGAGCCCAACAGGTCGAACAGCGCCACGATCGAGACCAGCGAGGTGTCCTTGAACAGCGAGATGAAGCTGTTGACGAGGTTCGGAATGACGTGACGCAGCCCCTGCGGCAGCACGATCAGCGAGGTCGTCTTCCACCAGGACAGCCCCAGGGCCGCGGCGGCCTCGCCCTGCCCGCGCGGAATCGCAGCGAGCCCGCCGCGGACGTTCTCGGCCTGATAGGCGCCCGTGAACAGCGCGATGCCGATCAGCGCGCGGACGAGACCGTCGACGGTGAAATTGCCGGGCAGGAACAGCGGCAGCATGTAGGTGGCGAAGAACAGCACAGTGATCAGCGGCACGCCGCGCCAGAACTCGATGAAGGCGATCGAGAAGATCCGGATCAGCGGAATGGTGGAGCGGCGGCCGAGCGCCAGCGCGATGCCGATCGGCAGCGAGGTGACGATTCCGGTGACGGAGACCACCAGCGTCACCAGGAGGCCGCCCCACAAATTCGTCGTCACAACCGGCAGTCCACCGCGATCGAGCCCCATCAGCTTGATCACGACAGCGATGGCGGCGAAGGCAGCGATGCTCGAGGCCAGAGCGCGCCAACCCGTGCGCAAGCCGCCGCCGAGGCCGAAGGCGATCAACGACACGACTGCTGTCGTCACGGCGAAATCGGCCCAGACCGACTGGCCCGCTCCCTGGATCTGATCGCGCAACGAGGTCAGCGGGAGGATCAACCAGGAGATCGCCGTGCCGACCAGCACGATGAAATTCCCGACCAACCACAACAACGGCGCGGCGGCGGATGTCTTGCTGAGACCGAGCACGGCCTGCCCGGCGCCGATGATGCTGTCGTCGAACAATTCCAGCAGGCCGGCGGTCCAGCTGAGGCCGAAGCCCTTGATGCCGCCGCCGTGCAGCAGAAAGAACGCGATCACCGGAAATGCGAAGAAGAACAGACTGGCGTTGAGCCCCTTTGCCGGCAGACGCGGCACGAGCAGCGGCACCAGCAGGGCCACCGCAAGGATGAAGGTGAGGTTGACCCGCCAGCGCTCGGCCTCGGGATAAAAACCGTAGATCAATTGCGGCAGCTTGGCGTGGATGTAGGGCCAGCAGGCGCCGACCGCAAAGCCGGCGTTCTCCGCGAGGCATGCCGTGCGGTCCTTGCCGCTCCAGACCGCATCGACCATCAAGAACCTGACCGAGGGAACGATGGTGAACCACAACAGCAAGGCGCCCACGATCGTGAGCAGGATGTTGGTCGGCGAGTTGAACAGGCGCGTGCGCATCAGCCCGACAAAGCCCGTGGTCTTCACAGGCGCGGGACGTTCGGTGAGTAAGTCCCGGCGGACGAAGCTGCTCGAGGCGATATCGCTCATGCGCCAAGACTCCGGCTGACGCGCCACCCGTAGACGCTCATGACCGCGCTGGTGAGCAGCGAGATCAGGAGATAGATGCCCATGGTCATCGCGATGATCTCGATCGCCTGCCCGGTCTGGCTCAGCGACGTGCCGGCGAACACCGAGACGAGGTCGGGGTAGCCGATCGCGACCGCCAGCGACGAGTTCTTGGTGAGATTGAGGTACTGGTTGGTCAGCGGCGGCACGATGACGCGCATGGCCTGCGGCACGACGATCAGCCGGAGCGTGGTGCCGCGGCTGAGGCCGAGCGAGGCCCCCGCCTCCATCTGCCCCTTGTGGACGGACAGGATTCCGGCGCGCACGATCTCGGCGATGAAGGCGGCGGTATAGGTCGACAGCGCCAGCGTCAGCGCCACGAATTCCGGGATGATCCGCGAGCCGCCGGCGAAGTTGAAGCCCTTCAGCTGCGGCAGCTCGAAGGTGAAGGGCAGACCTGATACCAGCATCGTGGCGAGCGGCAGCCCGAACAGCAGGCCCAGCACAGCGGGCCAGATCCGGATCATCCGCCCTTCCTGAAACAGCGCGCGCCGCGCATAGAAGCGCAAGACCAGTGACGCGACGATACCGAGCGCCAGCATCGCCAGGAACGGCTCCAGGCCGCTCCCGCCGACCGGGCTTGGAATGACGAGGCCGCGATTGCTGATGAAGGCAACGCCGAGCAACGAGATGCTCTGCCGCGGATTGGGCAAGGCAGCGAGCACCGCGAGGTACCAGAACAGGATCTGGAACAGCAGCGGCAGGTTGCGGATGAGCTCGACATAGATCTCGCCGACGCGGGACAACAGCCAATTGGGCGACAGCCGGCACAGCGCGACGATGAAGCCGATCAACGTGGCGAAGACGATGCCCACCACCGAGACCACGAGTGTGTTCAGGAGCCCGACCACGAACACGCGCAGGAACGTGTCCGAGCCGGTGTAGGAGATCAGGGTCTGGTTGACGTCGAAGCCGGCATTATTCCTGAGGAAGCCGAAGCCGGCGGCGATGTGCTGGTTTTCGAGGTTGGCACGGGCATTGGAGACGATCTCATAGCCGATCCAGCCCAGGATCGCCGCGAAGGCAAACTGGACGGCAACGCCGTTCCAGCCTGCCTTGCCACCCAGAACGCGCCTGATCTTCAGCGCGATCTGGGGTGGCGGTTTTCGGGCCTCGGTGCTCATGCCGCTGCCAGCGGATCAGGATGATCAGCGGATCGGCGGCGCGTACTGAAGACCGCCCTTGTTCCAGAGATTGTTAAGGCCACGATTGATACCGAGCGGCGAGCCTGCGCCGACATTGCGATCGAACACCTCGCCGTAATTGCCGACCGCCTTCACGATCCGCACCACCCAGTCCTTGGTCAGGCCGAGCTGTTCGCCGAAATTGCCGTCGGTGCCGAGGACGCGCTTCAACTCGGGATTTTCCAGCTTCGCTTTCTCGTCGACGTTCTTCGAGCTCACGCCAAGCTCTTCGGCGGTGACCATCGCGAACAGCGTCCACTTCACGATGTCGAACCACTGATCGTCGCCGTGGCGCACCATGGGGCCGAGCGGCTCCTTTGAGATGATCTCGGGAAGCACCATGTGGTCGTTGGGATTGGCAAGCTTCAGGCGATTGGCGTACAGGCCCGACTGGTCGGTGGTGAAGACGTCGCAGCGTCCGGCCTCATAGGCCTTGACCGTTTCGTCGTTGGTGCCGAACGCGATCACCTCATACTTCATGTTGTTGGCCTTGAAGTAGTCGGCCAGATTCTGCTCGGTGGTGGTGCCGGTCTGCACGCAGACCGAGGCGCTGTTGAGTTCGAGCGCCGAATTCACCTTGAGCGACTTCTTCACCATGAAGCCCTGCCCGTCATAATAGGTCACGCCGGTAAAATTGGCGCCGAGCGAGGTATCACGCGAGATGGTCCAGGTGGTGTTGCGCGAGAGCACGTCGATTTCGCCGGATTGCAGCGCGGTGAAGCGGTCCTTGGCTGACAGCGGCACGTACTTGACCTTGGTCGCATCGTTGAAGATCGCCCCGGCGATCGCCTTGCAGACGTCGACGTCGAGGCCGGTCCAGTTGCCCTTGTCGTCGGGCGAGGAGAATCCCGGCAGGCCCTGGCTGACGCCGCAGGACAGCATGCCCCGGTCCTTGACCGTCTTGAGCGTTTGCGCATCGGCTGCTTGGGCGGCGAGGCCGGCGGCGAGAGCAAGGGTGAGAGCCAGGGTTACGCGTTTCATGGGCTTTGGGCCTTTCAAAGTCGTCTCAAGGAACGTTGTCTCAGGATCATCGCTGCCAGGGCCAGGCGTATCAAGGCCAGCCCTGCAAGAGTCATGCTGGAAAACCTTGCCGAACACCCGCCGATCCCGGGAGGCCATACCTTAATCCCCGCCGCAGGCGCCCGCCGATATGGCTGTGGCGCAAAGTCCGGTCAGACGATGGATCGAAGGTCGCGGCAGGCCCCTCAACATGCGGCGACTGAATAGCACCTGCGCATCACAGAACGACTGGCGTGCCGGGTCAAGGGGTTGACGGGACTCTTCTGTGTTCTGTTATTAACGACAGCGGCCTTTCGGCCAGCCCGTCAGGCGCCAAGCCCGAGCGGAAACGCGGTTTTGAAAGCAGACGCATGGATTCCTCGCACCCCCAAGAGCAGCATGCCGAGACCCGGCTGGTCACCTCCGGCCGCGACACCAAGGCGCAGAAGGGGTTCGTCAATCCGCCGGTCTTTCACGGCTCGACCGTGCTCTATCCGACCGCGGAGGACCTGCACGCCCATCGCGGCGAGTTCACCTATGGCCGCCACGGTTCCCCCACCACCAAGGCGTTTCAGGAGACGCTGATGGCGCTGGAGGGCCCGCAATGCGCCGGCGTCGGCATCGTCCCGTCGGGGCTGTCGGCGATCTCGACCACCCTGCTCTCGGTGCTCAAGGCCGGCGACCATCTCCTGGTCTGCGACAACGTCTATCGGCCCTCGCGCAATTTCTGCAACGGCATGCTCACCCGCTTTGGCGTCGAGACCACCTATTTCGATCCGATGATCGGCGCCGGCATCGACAAGCTGTTCAAGCCGAACACCCGGGCGGTGCTGGTGGAGGCGCCGGGCTCGCAGTCGTTCGAGATGCCGGACATTCGCGCCATCGCCGAGGTCGCGCATGGGCGCGGCGCGCTCGTCATCGACGACAACACCTGGGCGACGCCGCTCTATCACCGCTCGCTCGAACAGGGCGTCGACATCAGCATGCAGGCCGCAACAAAATATATCGGCGGCCATTCCGACATCATGTTCGGCACGATCTCGGCCAACGCCAAGGCCTGGCCGCAGATCGCGGAAGGCATCCGCCTGCTCGGCGTCTGCGCCGGACCCGACGACGTCTTCCTGGCGCTGCGCGGCCTGCGCACGCTGTCGGTGCGGCTGGCGCAGCATCATCGTTCCGGACTCGACATGGCGCGCTGGCTGGCTAGCCGGCCCGAGGTCGCGCGCGTGCTGCATCCCGGCTTGGAGACCGATCCCGGTCACGCGATCTGGAAGCGGGACTTCACCGGCGCCTCCGGCCTGTTCAGCATCGTGCTGAAGCCGGCCCCGCAGAAGGCCGTCGACACCATGCTGAACACGCTCAAACTGTTCGGCATGGGCTTCTCCTGGGGCGGCTTCGAGAGCCTTGCAATTCCCTTCGACTGCGACGCGTATCGCACCGCGACCAAGTGGTCGCCGGGCGGCCCAACGCTGCGTCTCCACATCGGTCTGGAGAGCGTCGACGATCTCAAGGCCGATCTCGACCGCGGCTTCGCTGCCCTCAAGGCGGCAATGTGAGCCTGCTCACAAGGCATCTCGACTGCGGACGCGCCAACGCGCGCCGCGGCGGACGCGAAACGCGCCGCGGGAACGTGCAGCTGGCGTAAACGTTAACGCCGACGCGCCAACAAAAGGTTTGAACCTCAAGCATTTGGCGCTAGCTTCACCAATCGACTCCAATCCGGACACGGAGCATGGGAACGTTGGTTCTGCTCGATCTGATGGGCGGCGTTGCGCTGTTGCTGTGGGGCCTGCACATGGTCCACAGCGGAATCCTGCGCGCCTTCGGCCCGGACCTGCGGCGCCTGCTCGGCAAGGCGCTGAGCAACCGTGCCAGCGCCTTTGCCGCCGGCCTCGGCCTCACCGCGCTGCTCCAGAGCAGCACCGCGACCGCCCTGATCACGAGCTCGTTCGCAGCCGAGGGGCTCGTCAGCCTCGCCGCTGCGCTCGCCATCATGCTCGGGGCCAATGTCGGCACGACGCTGATCGTGCAGGTGCTGTCGTTCAACATCGCAGCCGTCGCGCCGGTCCTGTTCGTGCTCGGCCTCGTCGCCTTCCGCTCCGGCCCGCGATCGCGGATCAAGGATATCGGCCGCGTCTGCATCGGCCTCGGCCTGATGCTGCTCTCGCTGCACATCCTGCTCGACACGCTGGCGCCGGCGGAGAACGCACCGGGCGTCCGCATCGTGATGTCGGCCATCACGGGCGATCCCATATTGTGCATCGTCATCGCCGCCCTCGTCACCTGGGCCGTGCATTCGAGCGTCGCCAGCGTGCTGCTGATCATGTCGCTGGCCTATTCGCAGTTCATCACGCCCTACGCGGCGCTGGCGCTGGTGCTCGGGGCCAATCTCGGCAGTGCCATCAATCCCGTGTTCGAGGGCGCCAAGCGTGACGATCCCGCGAGCTACCGTCTGCCGGTCGGCAATCTCGTCAACCGCGTCGTCGGGATTGCGCTCGTCCTGCCCTTCCTCGGCACGATCGCCGAGCACATGCACGCCTGGCAGCCTGATCTGGCCAAGATGACGGCGGCTTTCCACATCGCCTTCAATGTCGGCACCGCCGTCGTCTTCATCGGCCTGCTCGACACCATGTCGCGCCTGTTGACGCGTCTCCTGCCCGATCGCGTGCAGGAGGCCGATCCGGCCCGCCCGCGCTATCTCGACGAGACTGCGCTGGAGACGCCGTCACTGGCGCTCGCCGACGCCGCTCGCGAGACGTTGCGGATGGGCGATCTCGTCGAGGTCATGCTGCGCAAGGTGATGGCCGCAATGATGACCGGCGACCGTGCCCTGGTCGACCAGGTCTCCAAGATGGACAATTTCGTCGACGGTCTCGACGAGGCCATCAAGCTCTACGTGACCAAGCTGATGCGGGGCAGCCTCGACGAGAGCGAAGGACGGCGTGCGATGGAGATCATCTCCTTCGCCATCAACCTCGAACATATCGGCGACATCATCGACAAGAGCCTGAGCGAGCTCGCCACCAAGAAGATCAAGCGGCGCTTCCAGTTCTCGGCGGAAGGGGCCGACGAGCTCGCCGCCTTTCACAAGCGCACCATGGACTCGCTGCGGATCGCCTTCGGCGTCTTCATGTCGGGCGACGCCAACGAGGCGCGCAAGCTGCTGGTGGAGAAAACTGCACTGCGCAACACCGAGCTTGCCGCAGTCGAGCGCCACCTCGACCGCCTGCGCGAGGGTCGTCCCGAAACCATCGAAACGACCTCGCTGCATCTCGACGTGCTGCGCGACCTCAGGCGCATCCACTCGCACATCTGCTCGGTCGCCTATCCCGTGCTGGACGCGGCCGGCGTGCCGTATCGCAGGACCGAGGCGGAGACAGCCGCCCTGCCCGGGTCGGGCACGGCGTCGGCGTTGCCGCGCTAGCCCTTCCGATCAGCGATCCAGCGTCTTCGAGGCCCTACCGCGGTTCTTGATGATCAGCATGATGTTGCGGATATAGATGATGGTCGCGAGCGATTGTCCGAGGATGATGACCGGCTCGCGCTTCACGACGCCGTAGACCAGCGTCATCAGCCCGCCGCCCATCGAGCAGAACCAGAACGCCATCGGCACCACGCTGTTGCCGGCGCGCTCGCTGGCGATCCACTGCACCAGGAAGCGCGCGGTGAAGAACAGCTGCGCGACAAGGCCGAACGCCAGCCAGAAATCGAACTTGGCGACGAAGACGTCGTAGAGATAGTTGCTCAGCGCCTGACCGTATTGAATGATCATGCGTTCACCTCAGTCACATCTGGTGTCGGCTTCTTGCGGCGGATCAGCCACCACACGCCGGCGAGATCCATGATGCCGATCCACAGCCGGTCGAAGAAGCCGTAGTTGGACACGCCGGAATGGCGCGGCCGGTCGATCACGTCGACATAGGCGATGTCGTAGCCTTCGCGCCGGACCAGCGCCGGCAGGAAGCGATGCAGCCCGTCGAAATAGGGCATCATCAGGAAGACCTCGCGCCGGAATGCCTTCAGCCCGCAGCCGGTATCCCGCGTGCCGTCCTTCAGGATGGAGTTGCGGACGCCGTTGGCCACGCGCGACTGGAATTTCTTGAAGCCGGTATCCTTGCGTCCGACGCGCTGCCCCGCGGCGAGGCCGATGCGCCCTGCTCCCTTCTCGACCGCCGCGATCAGGTCGGGCAGGAAGGCCGGATTGTTCTGGCCGTCGCCATCGAGGGTCGCCACGATCGCGCCGCGCGCCGCGCGCACGCCGCTGCGCACGGCCGCGGACTGGCCGCCTGATCTGGCATGGCGCAGTTGGCGCAGATTGCTCCGCTGCGCCATGATCGCCGCGAGCCGTTCGCCGGTCGCGTCGGTCGAGCCGTCGTTGACATAGATGATCTCATAGGCCCAGCGGCCATCGAGCGCCGCGCCGATCTCCGCGATCAGCGGCGCGATGTTGTCGGCTTCGTTGCGCACGGGAACGACGATGGAAACCGAGGGCTGGGACGTCGACAAAGGCGGCTCGTGGTTGGAAGTGGGCCTGGGACCCCTGGGAACCGGCGGTCCCGGCAGGCAGCCGCTTTTATGGGGCGGATGCCCCGCGGGCAACCCTTTTGAGATGGCCCGAAACTGCCCCCGGGAGAGGCACGATGGTGCCGTCGGCGCGGATAGCAAAGCCCAGCCGCCGGGCCGCGAACCAATAGCGGACCGCCATGGCGCCGACCGTGCCGACCAGGGCGCCAGCCACGACGTCGCTCGGGTGATGCGCGACCAGCACCAGACGCGTCAACAAGATCACGATTGCGTAAGTGAACATGAACACCCGCAGGCGCGGCCACAATGCCGACACGGCAAACGCCAGGGCGAACGCTGCCACGGCATGGCCCGACGGCAAACTGGCATAAGCCCCCGTCCCCTCGAACGGCACGAAGTTGAAGGGATTGGCCTTGCCACCGACAAACGGACGGCCGCGGCCGATGATGTATTTCAGGACCTCGGCAACGAATGCCGACACGGCAATCGACAGAAACACAAACTGCAGCCGTGTGCCGAGACCGAGGAGTAGCGCGCGGCTTGTGCCGTGAAGCCCGGCCGCAACGAGCGCCAACACCACCAGCACGCCCCCGAGCACCGAGAGCAGATACTCGTCCTTGCCGAAATCGGTGAGGATGCGGATCGGCCACAGGCTTGGCGTGCCGCGCGCCGGCATCAGCTGGATCTCGGTCTGGTCGAACGCGAGCATCAGCGCAATGATCAGGGCCGCGCCCGCCGCGCTGAGCCACAGCGAATGCCGCGCCAGTTTTCGCGCGGCCTCTGCGCGGCGCGAATGCGAGGGCGTGCGGACGAGCTGCGCCAGCGCGCGCCGGGACACGGCGAGTAATTGCGCGGGATATCCCGGACGGGGCGCGGGGCTGGTCGTAACAGGCATCCTATTCGGTGCCTTCCGAGCGGAAGATCGAGATCGAGATCGCGCGCCCTTGCGAGAAATTATAGCCGTCGATGCGGGTACCGACCTTGTAGCGCAGCCCGATCGCCTCGGCGCGCTGCACGAAGCTCCGCTCCGAACGCTGCTCGATCAGCGCAAAGCGGCAGCTGCCCTGCCTCAGGAAGTCGGCCGCGCCCGACCCGTCCGTGAGCACGGTCTGGGTGCCCGTCAGGAAGACGAGGCTCGGCTCGTGATAGCCGGCAGCCGCCGCCTTCGGCCCGACGCAGGTGACGTTGCGGAGCGCGCGCGCGATCTCGATGCTCGGAAACAGGGGCGTCAGCGACGGCAGCACGATGCCATACACCACCACCGCCAGCATCAGGGCCGCGACCAGCGCGTTGAGCAGCGAGCGCTCGGCGCGGTTGTTGTCGTAGAGCCACCAGGCGAACAGGCCGAAGATCAACGATGCCGCGATGAACGGCCAGGCCACAAAAGCCGGCTGCCGCGTCAGCATCACAGCACCGACCACCGCGATGATCGAGGCGGCCGCGGGGATCGCGAACCACCAGGCCGAACCGCGCATCAGCCAGGAGCGCGACAGCACGCGCCGTTCCACCGCGCCGGCGGTGAGAATGGCGATCGCCGGATACAGCGGCAGCACGTAATGCGGCAGCTTGGTCAGCACCGCCTCGAACACGATCCAGGACGGGATCAGCCAAGCCAGCAGAAACTGCGCGCCAGGCTCACGCCGCGCCCGCCACACCGCGGGCGCCGCCATCGCCGCAAGCGGTGCGCCCGGCCAGAACGTGATCCAGAACAACGCCAGGTAAAGTCCGGGCGGCGCCCCATGGGATTCCTGTGCGCCGATCTTGCTCAGCATGTCGCCGCCGACGGAATCGGCAAAGAAGGCATCGCCCGCGCGCCAGAAGATCGCGACGAACCAGGGCAGCACCAGCACCAGCATCCACATCAGGCCCCACACCGGGCGCAGCTTCCACAGCCAGGAGGCATCGCGGTCCTGGATCGCGAGCGCGACGATGGTCAGCGCCGCGAACATCAGGATCAGCGGCCCCTTGATCAGGATGCCCACCGCAAGCGCGGTCCAGAAGATCGCAGGCCAGCTCCACGGCGGATGCGTCTCGTCCTCGGCGCGCTGCCAGGACAGATAGGCTCGCGCCATCGCACCCATCGCGGCGGTCACGCAGAACAGCAGCATCGCGTCGGTCTTGGCCAGCCGCGCCTCGACGCCGAGCAGCACCGAAGCGCACATCATCAGCGCCGCCAGCACCGCGGCGCGCCGCGTGACGAAGCCGAGCGCGGCCCAATAGGTCATGAGCACGGCGCCGATCGCTCCGAACAGCGACGGCAGCCGGTAGACCCAGATCCGCAATTCGGCCTTCGGCAGCTTGAGCATCGAGGCGGCTTCGACCGTCGCCGATTGCAACCAGTAGATGCCGACCGGCTTCTTGTAGCGGACGTCCTCCTGAAAGCGGATGTCGACATAATCGCCGCTCTCGACCATCTGCTTGGTGGCCTGGGCGAACCGCGCCTCGTCGCGATCGATCGGCGGGATCGTGAAGAAGCCCGGCAGGAACAACAGCAGCGCGCACACGAGCAGGAAGGCGACGGCGCGGGCATGGCTGGCCGTGGCGACATCGAGCATGCGCACGAGCCCGCTGCCCGGATTTGCGGGCGATTTCGGCTCGCGGGGAGCTCCAAAACGGGGTGTAGGATAGGTCTCGGCCATTGGTTCCGCTTACGCTGAAACCGCCATCGCCACAACCGCTTGAGGCAGGGTCATTGAATTCGAATGACGACTGTGTCCGCGGCGCCCGTGGCGTCGATCACGGTGAGCCGCGCAAAGCCCGGACCGGGCGGATCGATCAGGCGCTGGCGGCGGCCGTCGATCTCACCGAGCGCCGTACCGTTAACCATGACGGTCATGGGCAGCACGCCGCCAGCGACCTTGACCGGCATCGCGGCGCTCTCCTGCCCCCCGGAGCGATCGACGTCGATCCGCGAGCCGTTCAGCGGGAACTGGATATGCAGCGCCTGCTCGCGGCCGGTCCGCACCAGTTCCCCGACGGGGCGGAACCGCTTCAGCGGCAACGGCAGCTTGGCGTTGCTGGCAACCAGGGTTCCCCTTGGCGGCTTCGGCAATGCGGCCAGCGTCTTGCCGCTGCGGGCGAAGGCGTCGAACAGGATCGGTGCGGCGGCGACGCGCCCGATCAGGCCGGGAACCGGCGCACCATCGGGCCGGCCGACCCAGACGCCGATGGTCATCCGGCCGTCGAACCCGACCGACCAGGCGTCGCGATAGCCGTAGGAGGTCCCGGTCTTGAAAGCGATGCGGTTGTGAGCGGCGTTCTCCGGCGGCGGCGTTCCCAGCAGCACGTTGCCGACCTGCCAGGCCGCGACCTGATCCAGCAGCCGGAGTGGCTCGCGGTCGTCCTTGTCAGCCATCACCTCGCGCAGCGGCTTGGTGGTGCCGAGGCGGGCAAAGCCCGTATAGAGCTGGGCGAGATCCTGCAGCGTCACGCCGACGCCGCCGAGCCCCATGGCGAGCCCCGGCGCTTCGTCCTTGGGCAGAACCAGATTGCCGCCGGCCTGCCGGAGGCGCGAGGCCAGTCGGCTGGAGCCCACGCGGTCGAGCAGCACGATCGCGGGCACGTTCAGCGAGAGTTGCAGCGCCTTCCTCACGGGCACCGTGCCCTGGAAGGTCATGTCGAAATTTTCCGGCGCGTAGGAGCCGAAGCGGACCGGCCGGTCGTCGATCAGGCTCTCCGGATGGACGAAACCGTCCTCGAAGGCGAGCCCGTAGATGAAGGGTTTTAGCGTCGATCCTGGCGAGCGGATCGCGCGGGTCATGTCGACCTGCCCTGCCCGGCTCTCGTCGAAGTAATCGGCCGAACCGACGCGGGCGAGCACGTCGCCGCTCTCGTTGTCGACCACGATGATGCCGACCGAGATGTTCGGCCCGAGCGCAATGGCACGGTCGCGGGCCAGCGGCTCCAGCACCTTCTGCAAATTCGCATCCAGCGTCAGCTTGATGACCGGCTTATCCTTGACCGTCGACAGCGCGGTATCGGACGCATGCGGCGCCAGGATCGGCATCGGCTTGCGCAGCTTTGGCACGGGCACGGCCTTGGCCTGCCTTGCGTCGTCTGCGCTGACCACCTGCTCCTCGACCATACGGTCGAGCACGCGATCGCGGGCCTTGCGCGCGGCCTCCGGATGGCGATCGAGGCGGCGCGTCTCCGGCGACTGCGGCAGCGCGACCAGCAGCGCGGCTTCGGCCAGCGACAACCGCTTCGGCTCCTTGCCGAGATAGCCGATCGAGGCGGCGCGGATGCCCTCGAGATTGCCGCCATAAGGCGCGAGCGCGAGATAGAGGTCGAGGATCTGCTCCTTGCTCATGCTGCGCTCGATCTCGATCGCGCGCACCATCTGCCGCAGCTTGGCGTAGAGCGAGCGCTGCCGCCGCGGCTCCATCAGCCGCGCCAGCTGCATGCTGATGGTCGAGCCGCCTGAGACGATGTGGCCGCGCGTTGCCAGCTGCCAGGCGGCGCGCCCGAGCGCGAGCGGGTCGAGACCGTTGTGGGCGTAGAAGCGCTGGTCCTCATAGGCGAACAGCAGCTTCAGATAGGTCGGGTCGACGCTGGATTTGGCATCGACCGGCAACCGCCAGCGGCCGTCGGCCATGGCGTAGGCCCGCAGCAGCTTGCCGTTGCGGTCGACGATGGTGGTGGAGACGTGCCGGGCTTCGTCGAGCGGGAGCGGGCCGAGCGAGTAGACCCAGATCACGAAGCCGACGATGGCGAGGACGAAAGAGAGTGCGAAGGCGGAGAGGATACGAAGGCCGCGGCCCCTTGCTGCGTCATGGCCGGGCTTGTCGAGGCCATCCACGTTCTTGCCCGCTGCGCCACAGTTCGTGGATGCCCGGGACATTTGCGCGAAGACGCGCTTCGCGCTTTTGCCCGGGCATGACGACTGAGTATGTGGCTCCGCTGCGCTCATTCAATCAGCACTCACTTCGCCGCCCGCACCTCGACGGTGCCCGTGCCCGTCCGGCCGTAGCGCGAGGGATTGTACATGTCCTCGACATAGGCTTGCGGCAGCACGTATTTGCCGGGCGAGACCACGCGCACGATATAAGCGACGGTGAAGACCGATTTGGAGTCCGAGGCCCGATCGACCGCCGCCGTGAAGCGGTCGTCGCGGAACTCGGTATCCTCGGGCTCCTCGCCGTCCTCGATCCAGTCCAGCGTGCCGCTGTCGCCCGATGACACCAGCTTCGGGTTGTCGATCTCAAGGCCTGCCGGCAGATAGTCGGACACCATGATGTGGCCGTACTCAGGCTTGGCCTCGGTGATCTTCAGCACCACCGCAAAACGCTGGTTCTGCTTGACCTTGCTGATGTCGGTCGGCTTGCCGTCGAGCGTGAAGTAATTGCGCTCGATCTTGAAGCCGTTCGATGCTGCCGGCTCCGGTGTCACCGGCGAGCCCGACACCGAGACCACCGCCTGCACCGGCGCATCGCCGGTGTTGGTGATCTTCAGCGGCTTGCCCTCCAGCGTCGCAGCCTTGTAGCTGCGATAGAGCGCGGTCTTGACCGGCTGGCCGTCCACTTCCATGGACAGGTTCTCCTTGGCCAGCGCGCGCGCGGCCAGCACCAGCCACGCATTCTCCTGCGTGGAGGTGTAGGGCGTCAGCCCGCGCGCGGTCTCGACCCGCGACACCGCCTGCGTCAGCGTCGCCTTCGGCGCATTGCCTTCGCTGGCAAGCGACACCAAAGCTGCGGCATCGCGAAGCTGCGAGCCGTAGTCGGTGCGGCCGAACTCCAGGACGGGCTTCGGCGCGAGCGAGTCGAGCGCGGCACCATAGACGCGTTCGGCGCGGTTGCGGTCGCCGACGAGCGCGAGCGCGGCGGCGAGCTGCGACTTCGCGATCGGCGTTGCGAGGTTGTTCAGCTTGGTGTCGGCGAGATAGCGGAGATCGCCGATCGGCGCTGCGCCGTTACGTGCGAGCACGTAGAGGCCGTAAGCGAGATCGCGCCCGCCGTCCTTCTCCGGCTCGTTGCCGTTCACGACGGAGTTGCGGATGCGGTCGAGCGCGTTCTTGAACAGGACGTCCGGCACCGCAAAACCCTTCTCACGGGCGCGGGTGAGGAAGTCCGTCACGTAGGCATCTAACCAGGCGTCGTCGCCGCCGGCCGACCACAGGCCGAACGAGCCGTTCGAGCCTTGACGGGCCAACAGCCGCTCGATCGCGTCGCGGATGCGCTGGTCGACTTCAGTGTCCATGGCCAGATGCGCGCCGGCAGCAAGGTCGTTGACGTAGAGCAACGGCATCGCGCGGCTGGTGATCTGTTCCGAGCAGCCATAGGGATAGCGGTCGAGCGCTTTCAGGATCGTTGCCGCGTCGAGCGCGGTCGACAGGCTCGCCGAAACCGAGACGCTGCCGGTGCCCGGCACGAGGTCGGAGAACATGTCCGAGGTCAGCGTCAGGCTCTCGCCCTTCGCCAGCGTCCGGATCGACCGCCGTGCCAGCACCTGCGTCGCCGCCTTGACGTCGAACGCGTAGTGGCGCGCCAGCGTCAGCCCGTTCGGTCCCTTGATGTCGACATCGAGCGTCGCCTGCCCGGCCGCGGTCGCGTCGATCGCCAGCGCAAACGAGTTGCGCTGCTTGGCGGCGAGCTTGACCGTGGTGGTGGGATTGCCCGTCATCTTCACCGGGCCGCCGGTCTTCACGTTGATCACGTAGTCGCCGGCCTGGCCCTCGACATTGTCGATCTCGAGGTTGACCGTGCCGTGGTCGCCATTGAGCAGGAAGCGCGGCAGCGTCGTGGTCAGCACCACGGGGTCGCGGATCACGACATCGGTGTTGGCGCGGCCAAGCTTGGTCGCGGTCCACGCCACCGCCATCACGCGAGCGGTGCCGGCGAACTCCGGAATGTCGAAGCTGACTTCCGCGCTGCCATCGGAGCCAACCGTGACGATGCCGGAATAGAGCGCCAGCGGCTTCTGCGCGGGCGGCGAGCCCTGCAGCTCGGCCGCTCCCGCGTCACCGCCGGACTTGATCTGGCCGCGCGTGCCGGACATGCCGTCGATAAGCTGCCCGTAGAGGTCGCGGATCTCGGCACTGAGGCGGCGCTGGCCGAGATAGTAATCGTCCGGCGCCGGCGGCTTGTAATTGGTGAGGTTGAGGATGCCGACATCGACCGCGGCGATGACGATCTTGGCATCCTCGCCCGGATTGAGCCCGTCGAGCTTGACCGGGATCTTCAACGTTGCGTTGGGCCGGATCAGCGACGGCGGCGACAGCTTCACCTGCAGGGTGCGGACCTGCTTGTCGATGCCGAACCATTTCAGGCCGATCGCCCGGCCCGGCATGCGCTGGGCAGCGGCGTCGAGCGGGCGGCGCAGCGTCGCCACCACGTAAGCGCCGGTGCCCCAGTCCTTGCCGACCGGGAGCTTCACCTGCGCGGTGCCCTCCTTCACGTCGATGGTCTGCGTCGTCAGCAGGCGGTCGCCGAGCACGTTGATGGTGAGCTTGCCGGCACTGCGGGCATTGACCGACACCGTCATGGTGTCGCCGGAGGAATATTGCGGCTTGTCGATCGAGGTCTCCAGGAGATCCGGCGTGTCGGCGCTGCCGTCGGAATACCAGCCGACGTCGAACTGCACCGAGGTCACCGGGCCATCGGCGTCGTTCGACTTTACATCGAGACGGTAGCGGCCGGGCTGGGGGCTGAGCGAAATCCGCGCCGGCTTGTCGGCCGTAACGGTCACATCACCGTCGGCAACGCGCGAGGTCGACTTGACCGGCTCGTACTCCCAGTAATTGTTCTGGCGATACCACTGGTAGCGCGACTCCATCTTCAGGAGCTCGTAGCGCAGGCCGTCGCGGCGCAGCTTCTCACCCTCGGGCGAGACGAACAGGACATCGAACTCGGCCTTGTCGCCCTCGGCGACGTTCTTGTCACCGAATAGCGGCTTGACGCCGATCAGGGCGGTCGCGGGCGCCACCGGCAGCACGATCTTGCGCTCGACGGCGCGGCCGCCGGTCTCGACCATGCGGACGAAGATCTGCGCCTCCTGCGGACGCGTCGAGGCCGGCTGCTTCTCCAGCGTCACCGGGAAGGTCGCAACGCCATTGGCGTCGGCTTCGGGCAGGTTCTCGAGCGGCGTACGTTCGTTCGAATTGGTCTCCTCGTCAGCAACGCCGAACTGGTAACCGGCAAAGCCCGGACGTTCGGTTGCGGGCGCGACCAGCATGTCCCCTTCAAGCTGCAGGCCGGACGCGGGCGCGCCATAGAGGAAATGGCCGTCCGCCTTAAGCTCCACTGGAGCGTTAGCTTTGATCAGCTTGTCCTTGGCGGACAAGCTGAATTCGATCCGATCAGGAACGTAGTCCTCGACCATGAAAGTGGTCTCGCCGACCGAGGAGCCTTTCGGGTCGGTGAAGGCGCGCACCCGCCACGTCCCGGTCGGAACGGCCGAGTTGAGCGGCACGGACAGCGTACGGCCGCCGGCGCCCTGGTCGGCGAGCGCGGCACGTCGGTATTCGACGCCATCAGGGCGCTCGATCACCAGCGTCAGCGGTCCGCCGCTGACGGCATTGCCCTGCCCGTCGCGCAACAGTGCGGTGAGATAGACGGTCTCGCTGGACCGGTAGACGCCACGCTCGGCATAGACGAAGGCATCGGCGCCTGCCGGCACCACGCGGCCGGAGACGCCGCGATCGGACAGGTCGAAGGCGGAGGACTTCAGGCTGAGGAAGGCATAATCGGCCTTCTCACCCGTGACCGTCAACATCGCCGGCGACAAGCCGCCGTCGCCGCGCGCAAGGCCGGCCTCGAACAGCACATGGCCGCTGTCGTCGGTCTTGCGGGTCGCCAGGATCTCGTTGTTGCGGGCAACCAGCCGCACCTCGGCCTTGCCGACCGGATCGGTCGAGGCCAGCGAGTTCACGAACACATGGATACCGTCATTGCCGGAATAGGCTGTTACTCCGAGATCGGAGACGATGAACCATTGCGTGGCGAGCTGGTAATCGTCGTCCGAGCCCGGACCCTTGGCGGCGGCCGTCATCACGTAGACGCCCGGCTGAAGCTCGCCGAGTGCCTGGTCAACCGGAAAGGCCGTGGTGACGTCCTGGTTCAGCGTCATCGCGGTTGCGAGCTCGCCGGTCCAGACTTTTACGCCGCGCTCATCGCCGAGATCGGAGAGCTGGTATTTCGACAGCGTCTTCTGGAAATCGCTGTCGACCACCGTGTTGATCAGGTTGCGGTCGCCGATCCGGAAGACGTTGATGTTGACCGCGGGCGTGTTGACGCTGACCACGGGAATGCCGCGCTGGCCGGTCCGGGGCAGCACATAGGCCCGGCTGGTGAAGCGCACGAACGGCTTGCGGTCGCGCACATAGACGTTGAACTCGGCCGATTTCGGCAGCCCCTCCTTCACAGTGGACGGCAGGCCGGCGCGCAGATTGATGTTGTAGCGCTCGCCGTGCTTCAGCCCGTCGACGCAGAGCTGCTTGCCTTCGGCCGAGACCGCCGGCTTGTCCTGGCCCGCCAGCGCCAGGTACGGCGCGAAGTCGGTGCGCTTTGCCAATTCCTCGGAGAACTGGAAGCAGGCGCGCGGGCTCGCCGAATCCGAGTCCACGGTGTAGTCGAGCAGCCGGAAGCCGTGCTCGTCGCGCATCTTCTCATATTGGCCGCGGACGTCGGCGACCTCGCGCATGTCGAGCGACAGCCGCAGCGAATCCAGCGCCGGCCGCCATAGCTTGCGCTCCGACAGCGACTTGCCGAGCACCGCAAGCGCGTCGGCCTCCTCGCCCGGATTGCCGGCGCGCAGGTAGGCGATGTAGGCCGCTGTCGAGGCGCGTTCCAGCAGGAAGGTCTGCTCGCTCGAGCTCTTCGGCGAGATCTGGAAGATGACCTTGGCGAGCCGCAACCAGTTGCCGGCGTCTTCCGGCGTGGTCGCCGCGATCTGGCCGAGGACCGATAGGCCGGTGCGATAATCGTTGCGCCGGAAGGCGGCGTCGGCGTCCGTCTTCAACGTCGCATTGGTCTTGGCGACGGGCCCCGCCTCGCTCTTGATCTGGGCCTCCAGCTTGATCGCGGAATCGGCGAGGTCGTCGCGCTTGAACGCCTTGTCGGCAGCGTGTGCCGCGCTGAAGCCGAGCGCCAGCGTGGCGCAGATTGTGACGGCGCGAGCAAGACCGATCATGATGGACTCCCGGAAATCGCGGACAGCCGCCCGCAGGCAGCATGAAATGCGCGGAAAGGTGACGGACTCAAGGCGATGGAACCAAAGGTGCAAATCGTCGCATTCGCCATGGAAAGGCAAGCCCAGAGGAGACCGATCAAGATACCGCCGCACACACCGTCCTGATGGCGCAGCAATACCCGACCCGTCGACCGGCGGCCACATCCCGGAAGCTGGCCAGCATTCCCGGCGATGTGATCCATCGTCCAGTCCGCTGCCGCTCAACCCGGCACCCTGACATGCCACCGTCTCGCTTTGTCGCGGCTCTGAGGAAAAGGGTTCGGTTCAGACTTGGCGAAAGACGATATTTTTCATATTTGGCATGGTAGATGAACCAGCCGGCCTCCCAACGGAGGCTGGCGTAGCGACGGTCCCATAGCTCAACTGGATAGAGTAGCGGATTTCTACTCCGCGGGTTGCAGGTTCGAGTCCTGCTGGGATCGCCAGTCTCATTCTAAATCCACCGCCCTTCACGAACGCGTGGGTAACCATACGCGGGCCTTTGAACCGTGCCGATCAGCCCTATGTAAGCGGCGGGCGAATTGCGCCCGCGTTAAGGACTCCGATGCTTCCTGCCGAATGGACGAGAATGGCCATCGCATTTGCGGTGGCGATCGTCGCGATGTCGTATCTGGCAATCGACGCAGGCGTTGTGAACACCAGTGTGGTCACCAGGCCCATCAAGGTGGCTCAAGCATCGATCATTGGCGCCGCCATGGGCCAGCATCACCTTTCCTTCGCCGTTCAGGAGTGGGCGCGTCCCAGCCGCGACAACAGCGAAAAACCGGCCCTGGAGCACTGCCTGGCGATCGACTGATCGAGGCGCCCTCTTCCGCGCAAGCGACGACATTCATCCTCCGCCACCTGTCGACTGACGAACCTGCCACCAGCGCGCAATCGCTGAGGTGAGATCGCCCCAGACCTCCGTCGGCAAATCCGAGACCGCCACCCGCACACTATATTGATCCGTGGTCGCGTCGTGAAACCACTCGGTCGCGGCAAAGTCGAAACCGAAGCTGCCGGCATGGCGAATCGGTAGGCCCTCGGCGCGCAGTTCGTTGCTCATGTCCTCGGCGTCCTGCCGCGCGCTCGCCTCGTCGAGAGGGCGCCTGCCCCGCAAGGTGACGTAGAGACCGTGGGCGAAATGGAGTTCGGCCGAGAGCGCCGGGAGCTTTGCAGCAAAATGGCGAGCTGTGCTTCGGCCGTTGCGCAAGATCGCCGCGACACGCCTCTTCGTGAGGGCCCAGTAGGCCGCGCTGCCGACAAAGGGCGGGAAGTGCGCCGGCAACGCCGCGCCGCCGAGCAATCGCACCGCGTTGCGGGTTTCGGCTGCAAGACGTGTCCATTCAGGGCGCCCTGCCCGCTGCTGGTCATCATTCCCCTGCACGAAAACCGCCGAGCCGAGGCGGCCATATTCCGCCCCGAGCGAATCGAGCTTGTTGTGGCTTCGCACCAGCACCAGTGGAATTCCGTATCGCCGGGCCCAGCCCAGGACGCGCCGGATCCGGCCCGAGCTGCCTGCGAAGCATGTCGTATCGAAAATCACGAGATCGAGACCTGAGCCGTCGCTTCGGATCGCCGCCTCAATAGCGCCGGCGCGGGAGCAGGAATCCAAAAGCAGAATTTTGGGCGAATTCGCCGAAGCAAACGCATCACCCAACGGCGGCCTCAAAGCCACGAGCCGCAAATGAGGAACAAGGCCCCGGATCAGCTCCATCGTCTCGCCGTAGGAACCGGGAAGCACCAGAAAATCAGCCTTCTCGACGATTTGCGCGGAAGCGAGCAGCACTGCGGAGATCGCAGCCATGCCCGAGGCAGTATAGATCGCCGCGCTCATGCCGCCGCATTCGAACTCATAAAAGGAAGGACCGCGCACCGTAAGATCGGCCCGCTGGTAGTCGTAACTGAACTTGAAGGGCCCGCTGACGGGATCGGCGCTGTGCGACCAGGCAGTTTCCGTTGCCTTCCACCCGTGCAGCTCGTGCTCTGCCCTGAGCGCCGCAGTGATCTGGAATTTCGACCTGACGACCTCGTCGACCGATCGCGGACGCGTCAAATCGAGCGGATGGCTCAGGCAATCGTTTAACAGCCCGAGTTCCCTGTGCTTCCGTTCCAGATAGGCCTGTATGGTCTCCATGCGCGTCTTGGGCAGATCCGATCGGACCTCAACGTGCGGAAATCGCCTTGGGTCCAACGCACGCCTGCTGCAACGAACATCGATCCTGGCCGTTGAGACGGCGCAAGGAGGACAACATGTCTGAGATCAGAGAGCACATGAAAATCATCGGCAAGGACGGCGCACATGTTGGCACCGTCGACCGCGTCGAGGGCAACCGCATCAAGCTGACGCGGAAGGACAGCCCGGAAGGTCACAAGGACCATCATCACTACATCGACATGAAATATGTCGGTGCCGTCGAAGGCGATGTCGTCAAGCTTTCAATGAATGCCGACGCCGTACCGAAGACGGAAGCCGCCTGAACATTGAGCCCCTTCGGGGGCTTTTTGTTTGTTCACGATCCGACTCCGCTTCGTTCCAAAAGCACGAATCGTAATCGCAAAATCGGCGCTGCGCTTTTCTTAACATCGCGTTTCGTCGGATCGATCACGTAGCCATCGATCACGTAGCCATCGATCACGTAGCCATCGATCACGTAGCCATGGGCACGAGCGTCGGCCGCAGCAGGTAGGCGTCGATCGCAGCGTTCGACAACAACAGCCTGCGGCGCTCTCCTCGCAGCATCAACCTATCGATCCTGTTCAGGATGAAGCGGGCGGAGTCCTCGTGCTCGCCTGTGAGCAGGCCGGATCGGTCGAGATATTTCCAGGCAATGTCGAAGGACTGGGCGCGTAACTCGGGGTCGGTCATGGACGGCCAACGTCCTCGGGGAACGGAGGTTCCTGTTTGAGCGCGAGCGAGGCGGGTCGCCTTGCGCAACGCCAGGCGTATCGAACACGGCACAACAAAATGAGCAGCGGCGTGGAACGAGATCACGACCGGCACGTTAGATGGCTTGAAATCAAGTGGTGCCGACCTGCCAGCCCCGGTCGGCTTTGAAGGGCCCCGTGCTTGTCCCCCGAGCACGGGGCTTTCTCATGCAGATCAACCGGCTGACCGAGTTCGGCCCGTCATCGTCTGACGCGAAATTCCCCTGCGAATGCCCTCAATCCGTCCGCTCGTCGCGCTGGTCGCGGGCCAGCTCGTGCCAGGCCAGCGCCAACTGGATCAGCCGTTGCCGGTCGGCGCCTTCCGATGCCGCGGCCTGCTTCATCGCGGCCTCCGCTTCGTGCTGTGGGTCGTACTTGGTACACATGAGACCGACTCTAGCGGGCTATCTGGACAAGCACATGGCAATTTCGTCCGTATGATTGCGGGGTAAGTCCGCGTCTCCGGACTGAGAACAAACGCCCCGGCACGATCGTTCTCTGCATGCATGCGCTGATTGCGAAGCCATTGGGCTGGGCTCCATCCAGGCGATCTGTGAATTGTGTCACAGTCCGCGACCTGCATCTCGGTTAAACCATGTTTCGACGCTCCAGCAGCACGCGGAGGCATCGATGGTACTTCCCGTCATGACACAAGACGCAGCAGCTCCGGCCAACGTCCCGACGCAACGACAAAGGACCGACCTGCTCGGCATCGCCTATCTCGGGACCATCGGCATCGTGATGCTGGCCTGGATCGCCGGCCTGGTCTGGGGCGCAATTGCGTTCTTCAACTGGCTCGTGTGACGCAGGACGATCCGTCGCGCTGGCGAGTAAGGATCGCGGCCGCGATCGTGCCCTAGAACAGGCAGTGCAGCATCTGCCCCAGCTTGATCCCGCCGCAAACGATCATGGCCCAAAGCGCCAAGCTGATCTGGATTGCATCCAGCATGTCCCACGTCCCCGCGAATCGATTTCCCAACGCTTTTTCTTTTGAGAATCGCGTGAAGCGGTACCGGGAGCCAGTGCTATTTTGAGGCAGTTGTTGTGCGCCGCCGAACGTCGCGCCGACATACGCATCGAGACAATCGGTTGACTGCACCAGAACAAAAGAGGCGGGCTTTCGCCCGCCTCTTTGAGGTCAGGATGCGACCGGTGCCTTAGCGGCACGCTCGCGGATCGGTCGGCACGTACTGCCCGTCCGGATAGCGGTAGTAGCAATTGCCCTGCGCCCAGTAGTAGCCGGGTTGGGATGCGGCGGTGGCACCGGCGATGGCTCCGGTCGCGCCGCCGAGAACCGCGCCCGCGGCAGCCCCTGTTGCGTTGCCCGAGATCAGTCCGCCCAGCACGCCGCCGACGATGGCGCCGCCAAGCGCGCTCGCGCCGGGATCAGCCGGCGGTGGCGGAGGTGGCGGTGCATAGGCGACCGGAGGCGGCGGCGGGGCATAGGCCACCGGCACGTCGTCGTAATATTCCTCGGAGATGTAGCCGGGCGGACCGGCCATCCGCTGCGGATAATAATACCAGACCCCGCCAACGTCCCACCACCAGCCGGAGCGGCCGTTGTGGACTTCGTGGCGCCAGCGCCCGCCGTCCCAGGAGCGATTGCCACGATAGGCATGTCCGCCCCAGTCGCGCGTCGGAGCGGGACCACGGGCGACATAACGTCCTGGCGGTGGGCCGCCGGCGCCGTGCGGACCGGGACCCGCATGGGGCTGGCCACCGGGCTGCGGCGCGGGCCGGGCCGCCTGCTGCGGCGGGGGGCCCCTGCGTATGTTCTGACTGTCCGCAGGCGGTGCTCCTGCGCCCGGGCGGGCCGGAGGTTGACCGGCGTCCCTTGGTGGCCTGGCGTCCCTCGACGGCCCGGCGTCCTGGGCCTGCGCCGAAAGCGCGAGCAACGACATGGCCGAAACCAAGGGAATGATGATCTTCATGCGGCTGGACGCACTCATGCGTGCTTGACCCCTACTCTCTCGAATGCCGTGGTGCCTGGCGCGATAGACGATTCGGATCGCGCTCGGCTTGATGCCGGCTGACATAGCTGACCTGCTTTGTTTGGCTAAGTCGCGTTACAAATGATTAAGATCACGGCAATTTTTCGGCTCGACGGGCTGCGCTGGAGTGCTTCTAGCGGGCCGGCTCGATCACGTTGCAATTGCTCCGCCCGGACATCAGGCAGTCCTGCATCTTGCTGGCCGCGGTAAGGTCCCGCGCGAGCCACCAGCCGACACCGAGGATCAGGATCGCGATGATCAAGCCGGCGATCGCGCCGCGGCGGTTATCGCCGGATTGAGGCTTCGGCTGGAATTTCGGCTTCTCGCCCGGTTCGGGCTTGGACTCGAGCTTGGACGTGGACATGGCTACCTACCGTGCGGGCGCCGGCTTACCACCTCTGCGACGTCCCGTCACATCCCGATCGGTCCAGCTCGTCAGGTTCAGCCTCGGGTCGCCCGGATCGCATCCTTGCGCGAGGTTTCGACCGCCGGGGTCGCCTGCTGGAGCCGCGGTGCACAGGTCGTCAGCACGAACGCGGTCTGGGTGCATTCCCAGTCGGCACCCAGGACGGCGCTCTCGATGGGCTGGGGACGAGCGAGCAGTAGCGCGGCGCCGGCCACGGCAATCAGGGCCAAGGCGATTGCCAGCGCCTTCTGGCGGAAGCGGAAGATCGTCATGCCCGTGCTCCGTCTCGTATCGGGGCGGACGCTAGGCGTCGCCCTCGTGCTCCCTTATGAGGGACATCACAATTCGGCAGTTTTTCCGGGCTACGAGATCGTCGGGGCGGCGATTTTTCGTCTACCTGATCGGCTGCGATTATGGGTGGCTTCGCGACGCGCGCCGATGTACACGCTTCTGCGTCGCGTGGCGCCCGCTATGCCCAGCCGACGTACCAACACGCAGTGATGTAGGGCTGAAAGTGAGGAAGACAAGGTTCGTTCGATGAGTGGATTTAGGGAACCAGGCTTCTCCGACCGACAAAAGGCGGCGCAGGAAGCACGCAAAAATCTTTTGAACAAATTCAAGTCGCAGCCCGGTCACGACGATCCGGCGGTCGCGGCACGACGCGCCGAGCGCGAGGCCCTCGCGGCCAAGCGCGCCGAGACAAAGGCAGCGCGCGAGGCCGAAAAGGCCGAGCAGAAGCGTATCGCGGAAGAAGCCGCAGCCGCGGAGGCAGCCCGGATCGCCCGCGAGGCGGAGGAGGCGGTCGCCAAGCAGGCTGAAGTCGAGGCCGAGCAGAAGGCCAAGCGCGACGCCCGCTACGCCGCCCGCAAGGCCAAGCGCAAGTAGCATTCACGGTCGCGTTCAACTGAATTTGAACTTACTATTCCGGGGCGGTCCACGCGACCGCCCCTGGATTTTCGACACGTCCGTCTGCTGCGGACGACGGTCGAAGATCAGTTCTTCTTCATCATCCCGTCGTCCTTCTTCATCCCGTCCTTCGACATGTGATCCTTCTTCATGCCGTCGTCCTTGGACATGGTATCCTTCTTCATCATGCCGTCCTTGGACATCGTGTCCTTTTTCATCATGCCGTCATCCTTGCCCATCTTGTCTTGAGCAAAGGCGGCCGGCGCGAGCGCGAGGCCGAGCGAGAGAGCGGCAGCGGAGACGCCGAGCACGATACGGGTGCGAATGGTCATGGATCATCTTCCCTTCGAGATGGTGTTTGTCAGCGACGGACGCCGCTATTCAATCTCGACGGATGGACGCCCCGCATTGTTACCCCGCCGCGAGATAAATTTTTGACGAGCCTGCTGCGGTCCGCCGTTCGAAGGAGGCCAGGGCCTGCGGCGGGAAGAAGATGTGTGCAGCGCAGCACGGCCACCCCCTTGCCGCGGCATTCGGTCTCGAACTATCAGATGAGAGAATATCGGGTGAAAGACCGGCTAGGATGGGCCTACGTGCCGGTCACATGACCCGCCCCAATCACACCAACAAGAACCGTTTGAAGAAACGTTCAAAGGGAACACACCATGCTCACGCGCCGCCATCTGATCGCGACAGCCGTCGCCGCACCCGCCATTCTCCGCTTCGGCATTGGCACCGCGCATGCCGCGACCACGCTGAAGATCTCGCACCAGTTCCCGGGTGGCACCATCGACAAGGGCGATTTCCGCGACCGCCTCTGCCGCATGTTCGCTGCCGAAGTCAGTAAGCGCAGCAATGGTGACATTGCCGCGGAGATCTATCCGAACTCTTCGCTGATCAAGACCAACGCGCAGTTCTCCGCGATGCGCAAGGGCGCGCTCGACATCAGCCTCTATCCGATGCCGTACGCTGGCGGTGAGCTGCCGGAGACCAATATCGGCCTGATGCCCGGCCTCGTGACCACCTACGACCAGGGCCTGCGCTGGAAGAAGGAGCCGGTCGGCAAGGCGCTGACCGACTTCCTCGCCGACAAGGGCATCATCCTGCTCTCCTGGGTCTGGCAGGCCGGCGGCGTCGCCAGCCGCTCCAAGCCAATCGTCGCGCCGGAAGACGCCAAGGGCCTGAAGGTGCGCGGCGGCTCGCGCGAGATGGACATGGTGCTCCAGACCGCCGGCGCCTCGGTGCTGTCGGTGCCCTCGAACGAAATCTACGCGGCGATGCAGACCGGCGCCTGCGATGCCGGCATCACCTCCTCGACCAGCCTGATCTCGTTCCGTCTGGAAGAGGTCGCCAAGTCCCTGACCTCGGGCGCAGGTGCCTCCTACTGGTTCATGCTCGAGCCGCTGATGATGTCGAAGGCGATCTTCGACAAGCTGCCGAAGAACCAGCAGGACATCCTGCTCGCGGTCGGCACCGAGCTCGAGGCCTTTGGCCGCAAGGGCGCGCAGGACGACGACGTCGAGGTCGCCAAGGTCTACGAGAAGGCCGGCGCCAAGGTCTCGGTGCTCGACGCCGCGACCGTCGGCAAGTGGCGTGACATCGCCCGCGACACCGCGTGGAAGGACTACAGCGCCAAGACCGCGACCTCGGCGAACCTGCTCAAGCTCGCCACCGACGTCGCCGCATGAGCCACGGTCCGCTTCCGGATCGTGACGATCAAACCAGCGCTGCCGCAAGGACAGGCCTTGCGGCAGCGATCGATCGTGGTCTCGCCATCCTCAACAGCATCATCGTCGTGTTCGCCGCGATCGCGCTGGTCGCGGCCTGCGCCATCCTGAGCTACAGCGTGCTCAGCCGCGCCTTGTTCAAGGCCGCCAATTACTGGCAGGACGAGGCCGCCGTGTTCCTGCTGGTCGGCGCGACCTTCATGACGGCCGCCTATGTGCAGCAGAACCGCGGCCATATCGGCATCGAGGCTTTTGTCGGCCTGCTCTCGCCCCTCGCGAACCGGATCAGGCTCTGGCTGGTCGATGCCGCCACGTTCCTGTTCTGCGCCTTCTTCACCTGGAAGTCCTGGACACTGGCCCACGAGGCCTATGTCGACGGCCAGGTCTCGAACTCGATGTGGTCGCCGCCGCTCGCCATTCCCTATTCGCTGATGGCGTTCGGCATGAGCCTGCTCTGCATCCAGATCCTCGTGCAGCTTGCGCTGCCGTTTACCGGAGCCAAGCGTCCATGAGCGTGTTCGGTATCGGCGTTGCCTACGGTGTTGCGACGCTGCTCGTGATGTTCTCGGGCATGCCTATTGCGTTCGCGCTCGGCGCGGTCGCGGTCGTGTTCATGGGCATCTACATGCCGGCGGCGTCCCTCGATACGGTGACGCAAAACGTCTACGAGGAAATGGCCTCGATCACGCTGTTGTCGATCCCGCTCTTCATCCTGAAGGGCGCCGCGATCGGCAAGTCGCGCGCCGGCCAGGATCTCTATTCGGCCCTGCATGCCTGGCTGCATCGCGTTCCCGGCGGGCTCGGCGTTGCCAACGTGTTCGCCTGCGCGCTGTTCGCGGCGATGGCGGGCTCCTCGCCTGCGACCTGCTCGGCGATCGGCTCGGCCGGCATTCCCGAGATGCGCAAGCGCGGCTATTCCGGCGGCTTTGCCGCGGGCATCATCGCCGCCGGCGGCACGCTCGGCATCCTGCTGCCGCCCTCGATCACCATGATCCTGTTCGCGGTCGCAGCCGAAAAATCGCTCGGACGGCTGTTCCTCGCCGGCATCGGCCCCGGCCTGCTGCTGGTCTCGCTGTTCGGCGCCTATGCCGTGATCCGCTTCCGCCAGGAATATGCCGCCGCCGAAGCTATCTACAAGAACGGCGGCCCGGAAGCGGCGATCCTCGCCCGCGACGAATACACGCTCGCCGAACGCTTCAGCGTGCTGCCGCGCGTGATCCCGTTCGTGCTGCTGCTCACCGGCGTCATGATCGCACTCTATGGCGGCTACGCCACGCCGTCAGAGACCGCCGGCCTCGGTGGCCTGCTGGCGCTGGCGCTGATCGCGGCGATCTACAGCGTGTGGCGGCCGAGCGACCTCGCCCCGATCATGAAGTCGACGATCCGGGAATCGACCATGCTGATGATGATCATCGGCATGTCGCTGCTCTATTCCTACGTGATGAGCTATCTGCACATTTCGCAATCGGTCGCCGAATCCATCGTCGCGATGCACCTGCCGCGCTGGGAGCTGCTGTTCGCGATCCTCGTCATGGTCGTCGTGCTCGGCTTCTTCCTGCCGCCGGTCTCGATCATCCTGATGACGGCACCGATCATCCTGCCGCCACTGCGTGCCGCCAACTTCGACATCATCTGGTTCGGCGTGGTCATGACCATCGTGATGGAGATGGGGCTGATCCATCCCCCCGTCGGCCTCAACATCTTCGTCATCCGCAACGTCGCGCCGGACATCCCCTTGCGCGAGGTGATCTGGGGCACGCTGCCGTTCGTGCTGCTGATGATGCTGGCAGTGCTGCTGCTGTGCTTCTTCCCGGCGATTTCGACCGGGCTGCCGGATCTGGTGATGGGGCCGGACGGGAGCAGGTAACGGCAATCACAACTACCGTAGGGTGGGCAAAGCGAAGCGTGCCCACCACCTGTCGGCGATCACTGAGAGATGGTGGGCACGGCGCTACGCGCCTTTGCCCACCCTGCGAAGCTATTCGCTCTTCCGCCGCTGCTTCGGCGCGTTTGCCACCACCTGCAACAGATCCTTGCGCACGGCTTCGATGTGCCGTTCAAGGAACCGGCACGCCTCATCGACCTTCTGTGCCCGGCAGAGCGCGATCATATGGGCGTGCTCCTTTTCGGCCGTCCCCATCGCTTTGGTGTTGGAGAGCTGCAGCCGCGTGTAGCGGTCGCTGGTCTGGAGCAGCGACAGCACGATCGCCCGCGTGCGCGGCTGCGGGGCGTGAACGTAAAGCGCCATGTGGAAGTCGGCGTTGAGCTGGCCCCATTCGCTGACGTTCTTCGCCTTGATCGCCTTCTCGAAGCGCTTGTGGATGTCGTCGAGCCCGTCGAAATCATCAGCGCTGAAATGCGGCGCCGACTGCGCCAGCAGCCGCGGCTCCAGGATCCGGCGCAGATCGAACACGTCGTTGATCTCGTCCAGCGACAACTCCGAGACGATGGCACCCTTCTGCGGCACGATCCGCACCAGGCCTTCGGCCTCGAGCTGGAATAGCGCCTCGCGAACCGGAATGCGGCTGACGCCATAGGCCTCGCCAAGCGCATCCTGCCGCAACTGTGATCCGGCCGGATAAGTACCGTCGAGGATCGCCTGCCTGAGCTGGTCGACGATCGCGGCCGACAGGGTGCGATGCTTCAGAGGCTGTTTCATCTGACCTTCTGTTGTCCTTCCCGACTCGTCCGGCCGAAGCGGTCTCTCTCTTGCATGTCGGGCGCTCCAGCAAAAGCCGGGTGCCCCGCACAGCAGCGTGCCCAGCAAAAGCGCGGCCTGCCGCCGAAATGACCCCAATCTCCGTTTGACACCCAAATTGTATAAATTATACATTTGTCGATAGCACGACAATTTTCGGGGTGTGGGGCCTCTTTCATGATCGAGCAGACGATCCCGGCTAACCGCGCGTTCAGCGTTCGAAGGATGGTCATTCGCGCCTCCAGCGCCCTGCTCGCCGTGGAGCGCCTTGCGCTGATGGCCCTTATGTACGTGCTGACCGGCCTGATCCTGGTGAACGTCGTCACCCGCTACGCGCGCTTTCCGATCTACTGGATCGACGAATCCGCTGTTTATTGCGTGGTCTGGCTGACCTTCATCGGCGCCTCCGCGATGACGCGCCTGCGGCTCGACTTCGCGGTGACCATGCTGACGGAACGTCTTTCGCCGCAGCACCAGAAGATCGCGAAGGTGATCTCGACCGGCCTCGTCGTCGTATTCGGCGCCGCCCTGATCGTCACCTGCATGCTCTGGATGGATCCGGTTGGCCTTGCCCGCGCCGGCTTCGACGGGCGCAAGCTCGCGGCCGAAACCTTCAACTTCCTCTACACCGAGCACACCCAGACGCTGAACTGGCCGACCTGGGTGCTCTACCTGACGCTGCCGATCTTCGCGGTGTCGATGACCGTTCACGGCCTCGCCAATTTGCTGGAAGATCTGGGGCTGGTGCCGCGCGTGCCGCCAAGGGGCTTCCAGCTCTCCGAGCTCGACGGGGTCAACTGATGATCACGTCAGCGGCCTTTATGGTTTTCATGCTGGTCGGCGTGCCGATCGGCCTCTGCCTGTGCCTCGCCGGCCTCGTCTACATCGCCGCATCCGGCAATCCCGTGCTGTTCCAGTCCTATCCGCTGCAGCTGTTCGGCGGCGTCGACAGCTACGGCCTGATTGCCATCCCGCTTTTCATCCTGATCGGCGAGATCATGAACGGCGGCGGCATCACACGGCGCATCGTCGACATGGCGATGGCCTTCGTCGGCTCGCTCAAAGGCGGGCTCGCCTACGTCAACATCCTCGCCAACATGTTCATCTCCTCGATCCTGGGATCGGCGACCGCGCAGGTCGCGATCATGGCCCAGATCATGGTGCCGGAAATGGAGAAGAAGGGCTACGACAAGACGTTCGCTGCGGGCCTGACCGCCTATGGCGGCATGCTCGGACCGATCATCCCGCCCTCGGTGATGTTCGTGGTCTACAGCGTGCTCGCGCAGGTCTCGGTCAGCGACATGCTGATCGCCGGCATCGTGCCGGGCGTCATCCTCACCGTGATGTTCTGCCTCGTCATTGCCCTGATGGGCTATGTCTACAATTATCCACGTGCGGACTATCAGACGCCGCGCCAGCGCGTCGTGACGATCCTGCGGACGTCGCCGACGCTGCTGATCCCGATCGTCATCGTCGGCACGATTCTGAGCGGCCTCGCCAATGCAACGGAGTCCGCCGCGGTCGGCGCGGTGGCTGCTGCACTCGTCGGAAAATACTGGACCAGGGAGTTCGAGTTCTCGCAGCTGCCGCAGATGATGCTGCGCAGCGCGATCTATTCGGCGATCGTGCTGTTCCTGGTCGCGGCCGCAGCCGTGTTCTCCTGGGTCCTGATCTTCGGCAAAGTGCCGCAGGAGACGGCTGCCTGGATCCAGACCGCCGCCAAAGACCCGGTCAGCTTCATGCTGATCTGCAACGTGATCCTGCTGGTGATCGGCACGGTCATCGACGGCATTCCCGGCCTGATCATGACGGTGCCGATTCTGCTGCCGGTCGCAACCGAGGTCTATCACATCGATCCCCGGCATTTCGGCGTCGTAGTGGTGATCAATCTCGTGCTCGGCCTGCTGTCGCCGCCGGTCGGGCTCTGCTTCTTCGTTGCGGCCGCCGTCACCGGCGCCAAGCCCGGCAAGATGTTCATGGTGACGCTGCCCTTCTTCGTCATCTCCTGCGTCCTCCTCGTGCTGCTCTCGCTCTACCCGTCGCTCTCGCTGATCCTCATCAAATAGGCCCGTTCAAAAGGAAGCCCGACCATGCCGCTTACACGCCGCCGCTTTCTCGCCGCCAGTGCCGCCACATCGGTGTTCGCACCGTCGTTGGCACTCGCCCAGACCAAGGAATTCCGCCTCGGCCTGATCACGCCGAACGGCCATTCCTGGAACAAGGCCGCGCTCAAATTCGGTGACGATCTCAAGGCCGCGACCAACGGCCGCCTGACCTTGACCGTGTTCCACTCCGGCCAGCTCGGCAACGAGCCCGCGATGATGCAGCAATTGCAGTCCGGAGCGCTCGACATGGGCTTCATCCAGGCCGCCGAGCTCGGCTCGCGCGTACCGCACATCGCCGCGATCAACGCGCCCTACATCGTGCGCTCGACGCCGGCGGTGGCGAAATTCGTGCGGCATCCGGCGGCCGTCAAACTGTTCGACGTGCTGCCGCAGGAAACCGGAACGATCGGGCTTGGCTGGGGCATCACCGGCATGCGCGCGGTCTTCTCGTCGAAGGACTTGACGACGCTCGCCGACATCAAGGGCATGAAGCTGCGCATCAACCCGACGCCGGTCTATCGCGACTTCTACTCGTCCCTCGGCGCAGCGCCGACGCCGATCCCCACGCCGCAGGTGTTCGACGCCATGGCCAACGGCCAGGTCGACGGCCTCGAGGCCGATCTCGAATTCTCCTGGAACCAGCGTTTCGACAAGGTCTCCAAGGTGATCCTGCAGATGAATGCCGTCTTCATGCCGATGGCGGCCGTCGTCTCCGGACGGGTCTGGCAGTCGCTCCCCGCCGCGGACCGCGAGCTGATCGCCAAGACGGTGAAGGCGACGCTGGATGCGCAGATCGACGAACTCGCCGGCAACGAGCCCGCGCTGATCGAGAACTTCAAGAACGCGCCGATTCCGATCCGCCAGGTCCCGGCCGGCGACACCGAAGCCGTCATTGCCGAGTTCGACAAGATCTGGCTGCCCAAGGCGCCGGTTCTCGCCGAGCTGCGCAAGGTCGGCGCGACGCTCTGATCCCACCCGCCATCCTCTTCACCACGCCCGGCGGATCCAGCCCCCCGCCGGCAATCTTTTACTTGGAGTCAAATCAATGAGCCGCCGCGTTTCCTGGGAAGGCGTCTTCCCGGCCGTCACCACCCAATTCCACGACGATCTCTCGCTCGACATCGATGCAACCGCGAAGGTGATGGACGGTCTGATCCGCGACGGCGTCTCGGGCCTGATCGTCTGCGGCTCGGTCGGCGAGAACACCTCGCTGGAGCGCAAGGAGAAGGTCGCGATCATGGAGACCGCCAAGTCGGTCGCCGCCGGCCGCGTGCCCGTATTGTGCGGCATTGCCGAATTCACTACGGCGTTTGCGGTCGAGACGGCAAAGGAAGCCGCGCGCGTCGGCATCGACGGCGTGATGGTGATGCCGGCGCTGGTCTATTCGTCCAAGCCGCACGAGACCGCCGCGCATTTCCGTGCCGTTGCCTCCGCGACCGACCTGCCCGTGATGCTCTACAACAATCCGCCGATCTACAAGAACGACGTCACCCCGGACATTCTGGTCACGCTCGCTGACGTCGAGACCGTCGTATGCTTCAAGGATTCCTCCGGAGACACGCGCCGCTTCATCGACACCAGGAACATGGTGGGCGACCGCTTCGTGCTGTTCGCAGGCCTCGACGACGTCATCGTCGAGAGCATCGCCATGGGCGCCGTGGGCTGGGTCTCCGGCATGTCGAACGCCTTCCCGCGCGAGGGCGAGACGCTGTTTCGTTTGGCCAAGGCCGGCCGCCTCGCCGAGGCGATGCCGATCTACGAATGGTTCATGCCGCTCTTGCATCTCGATGCGCGCCCCGACCTCGTCCAGTGCATCAAGCTGTGCGAGCACATCATGGGCCGCGGCACCGCGCTGACCCGCCCGCCGCGCCTCGCCCTGCTGCCGCAGGAGAAGGCCGAGGTCGAGGCGATGATGGCCAAGGCGCTGAAGAGCCGGCCGCGCCTGCCGGATGTCGGCTTGAAGGCGGCGTGAAAGCAGGTCGCGTAGGGTGGGCAAAGCGACTTGTCCGCCGTAGCTCGAAGAGCGAAGGCGGAAGCGTGCCCACCACCTGTCTCGATCATAAAAAGATGGTGGGCACGACGCTACGCGCCTTTGCCCACCCTACGGCACCTGCGCTTACAATGGCGAAGACCTACGAAGCCGCCCGCTTCTTCTTCGCATTCAGTGCGGACGCCACTCGGCTCACGGGCGGCTTGCCCAGCACACCGCCCATCTCGTTCGTGGCCGCCAGCAGCTTCTCCATATCCACGCCGGTCCTGATCCCCATGCCCTCGAGCATGTAGACGACATCCTCGGTCGCGACGTTGCCGGTCGCGCCCGGCGCATAGGGGCAGCCGCCGAGGCCGCCGGCGGCGGCGTCGATGACGCGCACGCCCTCCTCCAGGCCGGCATAGAGATTGGCGAGCGCCTGCCCATAGGTGTCGTGGAAATGCATTGCAAGCTTGGCGGCGGGAATGTTGGCGGCAACCGCGCGCAGCATCGCCTTAGCCTTATCAGGCGTGCCGACGCCGATGGTGTCGCCGAGCGAGATCTCGTAGCAGCCGAGCTCCCACAACGTGCTCGCAAGGTCGGCGACGGCCTTCGGCTTGATCTCACCGTCGAACGGACAGCCGAGCACGCAGGAGATATAGCCGCGCACCTTGACGCCGTCGTCCCTCGCGCGCGCCAGCACCGGCTTGAACCGCTCGATGGACTCGGCGACCGTGCAATTGATGTTGGCGCGGGAAAAGCCCTCGGAGGCCGCGGCGAATACGGAGACCACTTTCGCGCCCGCGGCCCGCGCGGCGTCATAGCCCTTCTCGTTGGGCACCAGCACGTGGAATTCGGCGCCCTTGATGTGGTTCACGCCGCGCAGCACGGCATCCGAGCTCGCCATTTGCGGGATCGCCTTGGGTGAGACGAACGCCCCGACCTCGACCGTGTCGAGGCCGGCCGCGACCAGCGCCTCGACGAAGGCGATACGGGCTTCGACGCTGACGGGCGTCTTCTCGTTCTGGAGGCCGTCGCGCGGCCCCATTTCGATGATGCGGACGGGGTCGCTCATGTCACTCTCCCGCAGGATCGACCACCGCGAGCTCGACGCCCTCCTGCACGATGTCGCCGACCTTGCACTTGATGGACTTCAAGACGCCGGCATAGGGCGCGCGCAGCGTCTGCTCCATCTTCATCACTTCCAGCGTCAGGATCGGCGCGCCCTTCTCGAGCTTGGCCCCCTCCTCGGCCAGCACGGCGACAACGGTGCCCGGCAACGGCGCTGCGATCTTGTCCTCGCCGATATGCTCCTCGCTCTCGCCGCCGAACGGATCGACCCAGTGCAGGTCGAAGCGGCCGTTGCGCGTGCGCAAGTAAAGCTCATGGCCGGCGATGACCGCGGCGACCGACGATTTGACGCCGTCAAGCGTCAGATCGAAGCCGCCGTCGCGTGGCGTGATCGCGAACGCCAATTCGCGTTCGCCGATGGCAAGTGTGGACGGGCCGCTGCCGTAGTTCAGCACGATCTTCTGCTCGGGGCCATGACCGACGCGAAAGGCAAAGCTGCGCTGCCGGCGGCCGACCGGCTGCCAGCCAAAGGTTTGCCAGGGCGAGTTCGCGCCCTCTTGCGCGGCTTGCCGCTCGCCATTCACGATAGCGGCCACTGCGGCGCACAGCTCGAGCTCACCCGGCGCCGGCGCGGCCTGTGTCAGCACCGCCAGCTCACGCTCGATGAAGCCGGTATCGATCGCATTCGTCCGCACCTTCGGATGCGTCATCAGCGCCGACAGGAACGGGATGTTGGTGACGATGCCGCGGACGTCGGATTCCTCCAGCCCGCGGTTCAGCCGTTCGATCGCAACGTCCCGCGTTGGCGCCCACGCGATCATTTTGGCGAGCATGGCGTCATAGTAAGGCGAGACGCTATCGCCCTCGCGGTAGCCGGCGTCGATGCGCAGGCCACCGGTCTCGGCGGGCAGCCGCCAGGTCGAGATCCTGCCGACCGACGGCATGAAGTTCTTGGTCGGATTCTCCGCGTAGACGCGCGCCTCGACGGCGTGGCCGTTGAGCTTGATCTCGTCCTGCTTCAACGGCAGCGCCTCGCCGAAGGCGACGCGCAGCTGCCATTCGACGAGGTCGATCCCAGTGATCAGCTCGGTCACGGGATGCTCGACCTGGAGGCGCGTGTTCATCTCGATGAAAAACACGTCCTTGCCGTCGGAGACGAACTCGATCGTGCCGGCGCCGACATAGTTCACCGCTCCGGCCGCTTTTCGCGCGGCGGCGCAGACCGCCTCGCGCTGGGCTGGATTGAGCGTCGGCGACGGCGCTTCCTCGATCACCTTCTGGTGCCGGCGCTGCAACGTGCATTCGCGCTCGAACAGCGACAGCAGATTGCCATGGCTGTCGCCGATGATCTGCACCTCGATATGCCGGGGATTGTCGACATATTTTTCGATCAGCATGCGATCGTCGCCGAACGCGGCCTTGGCCTCGCGCTTGGCGCTGACGATCGCAGGAGAAAGTTCGTCGGCCGAGCGGACGATGCGCATGCCGCGGCCGCCGCCACCGGCGGACGCCTTCACCAGGATGGGGAAGCCGATCTTGTCGGCCGCCTTCGAAAGCGTCGCCTCGTCCTGGGCTTCGCCGTGATAGCCGGGAACCAGCGGCACGCCGGCCTTCTCCATCAGCTCTTTCGAGCCGGACTTCGAGCCCATCGCCGTCATCATTCCGGCCGTCGGGCCGACGAACACCAGCCCTGCATCGAAGCAGGCCCGCGCGAATTCGGCATTCTCGGACAGGAAGCCGTAGCCGGGATGCACGGCCTCGGCGCCGGTCTTGCGCGCGGCCTCGATCAGCCGCTCGACGTTGAGGTAGCTGTCGCGGGCGCGTGCGGGCCCGAGCAGCACGGCTTCATCAGCGAGCGCGACATGCATCGCGTCGCGGTCGGCCTCGGAATAGACCGCGACCGTGCGGAGGCCCATGGCGCGGGCGGTACGGATGACGCGGCAGGCGATCTCACCGCGGTTGGCGATCAGGAGCGTGCGAAAACGGCGGTAGAGCTTTGAGTGGTCCATCGCATCACATCCTGAACAGGCCGAATTTCGTCGGTTCGATCGGCGCATTCGACGCCGCCGAAAGGCCGAGGCCGAGCACGAGACGCGTGTCGGCGGGGTCGATCACGCCGTCGTCCCACAGCCGCGCGGTCGCGTAATATGGATGTCCCTGGCTCTCATACTGGGCGCGGATAGGCTCGCGGAATTTGTCTTCCTCCTCCTTCGACCAGCTATCGCCCTTGGCCTCGATATTGTCGCGGCGGACCTGGCTCAGCACCATCGAGGCCTGTTCGCCGCCCATCACCGAGATGCGCGCGTTCGGCCACATCCAGAGGAAGCGCGGCGAGTAGGCGCGGCCGCACATGCCGTAATTGCCGGCGCCGTAGGAGCCGCCGATCACCACGGTGAACTTCGGCACCGATGCGGTCGCAACCGCCGTCACGAGCTTGGCGCCGTCGCGCGCGATGCCGCCGGCCTCGTACTTCTTGCCGACCATGAATCCGGTGATGTTCTGCAGGAACACCAGGGGAATGCCGCGCTGGCAGCACAGCTCGATGAAATGCGCGCCCTTCAGCGAACTTTCACTGAAGAGAATGCCGTTGTTGGCGATGATGCCGACCGGATAGCCCCAGATATGGGCGAAGCCGCACACCAGCGTCGTGCCGTAGAGCTTCTTGAATTCGTCGAACTCGGAGCCATCCACGACGCGGGCGATGATGTCGCGCACGTCGAACGGCTTGCGGCCGTCGACCGGCACCACGCCGTAAATCTCCTCCGCAGCAAACAGCGGCTCACGCGCCGGATGCATATTGAGGTTCGGCCGCACCGACGGCTTCAGCGTGCCGACGATGCGCCGGGCGATGCCGATCGCGTGCGCATCGTTCTGTGCGTAATGGTCCGTGACGCCCGACTGGCGCGAATGTACGTCGGCGCCGCCGAGCTCCTCCGCGCTGACGACCTCGCCGGTCGCGGCCTTCACCAGCGGCGGGCCGCCGAGGAAGATGGTGCCCTGATTGCGCACGATGATGCTCTCGTCCGACATCGCCGGAACATAGGCGCCCCCCGCGGTGCAGGAGCCCATCACAATCGCAATCTGCGGAATGCCCTGGGACGACATCTGCGCCTGGTTATAGAAGATGCGGCCGAAATGCCGCTCGTCCGGGAAGATCTCGTCCTGCAGCGGCAGGAAGGCGCCGCCGGAATCGACCATGTAGACGCAGGGCAGATTGTTCTGCCGCGCCACGTCCTGCGCGCGCAGATGCTTCTTCACCGTCATGGGGTAGTAAGTGCCGCCCTTGATGGTGGCGTCGTTGGCGACGATCATGCATTCGCGCCCCGAAATGCGCCCCACCCCCGTCACGACGCTCGCCGAATGCACGTCGCCGCCATAGAGGCCGTAAGCCGCGAGCGGCGACAGCTCCAGGAACGAGGTGCCGGGATCGACCAGGAGGTCGACGCGCTCGCGTGCCAGCATCTTGCCGCGCGAGGTGTGGCGGTTGCGCGAGGCCTCGCCGCCGCCGCCGGCGACCTGGCTGAGCTTTTCGCGCAAGTCCGCGACAAGCGTGCGCATGGCCTCGGAATTGCGCGCAAAGTCTGATGAAGATGGATCGATGCTGGAATGGAGCGGCATGTTGATTCCAATGAGGTGATGGTTTTAAGCCGTCTCGGACATCAGTTCGCGGCCGATCAGCATGCGGCGAACTTCGGACGTCCCCGCGCCGATCTCGTAGAGCTTGGCATCGCGCCAGAGACGCCCCACTGGGAATTCGCTGGTGTAGCCGACCCCGCCGAGCGCCTGGATCGCCTCGCCGGCCATCCACGTTGCCTTCTCGGCGGAATAGAGGATCGCCGCGGCCGCATCCTTGCGCAAGCTGCGGGCGTGGTCGGCGCGGTCGCAAGCGCGTCCCACCGCATAGACATAGGCGCGCGTGGCCTGCCATGTCGCATACATGTCGGCGAGCTTGCCCTGCATCAGCTGGAAATCGCCGATCGGCTGACCGAACTGCTTGCGCTCGTGCATGTAGGGCACGACCGCGTCCATGCAGGCCGCCATGATCCCGAGCGGGCCGCCCGACAGCACCGTGCGCTCATAGTCGAGGCCGGACATCAGCACCTTGACGCCCTCGCCCACCTTGCCCATCACGTTCTCCTCCGGCACCTCGCACTCGTCGAAGAACAAGGGATAGGTGTTGGAGCCGCGCATGCCGAGCTTGTCGAGATGCTGGCCGTGGGTAAAACCCTTGAAGCCCTTCTCGATCAGGAAAGCGGTCATCCCGCGCGGGCCGGCCGCCGGATCGGTCTTGGCGTAGACGACGAGCACGTCGGCGTCACCGCCATTGGTGATCCACATCTTCGAGCCGTTGAGCACGTAGCGGTCGCCGCGCTTGTCGGCGCGCAGCTTCATCGAAACGACGTCGGAGCCGGCGCCTGGCTCGGACATCGCGAGCGCGCCGACATAGTCGCCGGAGATCAGCTTCGGCAAATAGCGCTGGCGCTGCGCGTCATTGCCGTTGCGGCGGATCTGGTTGACGCAGAGGTTGGAATGGGCGCCGTAGGACAGACCCACGGCCGCGGAGCCGCGCGAAATCTCCTCCATGGCGACGATATGGGCGAGATAGCCCATGTTGGAGCCGCCATATTGCTCCGGCGCGGTCATGCCGAGCAGGCCAAGGTCGCCGAAGCGCTTCCAGAGGTCTGCGGGGAACAGATTGGCCTTCTCGATGTCGGCCGCGCGCGGGGTGATCTCCGCCTCCACGAAGGCGCGAAGCGTGTCGCGCAGCATGCCGACGTCTTCGCCCAGATCGAAGTCGATGCTCGGGATGTTCAAGGCGATTTCCTCCGTATTTGACCTTCGAACCTAGCGGGATCGAAGCCCCCTTGCGGTCGAAAAGGTTGCATTTTCCGCCAAACTTGGCGAGGATTTTCGAGAGGAATTCCCAAAGGTTCGCAATGCCTTTTCAAGCCGCCACCGCGACCTCGCGCCGCGCCGTGACCCCCACCGCCTTCGTCCGCGGCGTGGTCGCCGCCTATGAACGATATGGCCGCGACCCGGCGGAGGCGCTGAGCCGCGGTCAGGTAGCGCCGGACCTTGTCAATTCTCCGGATGGCCGGATCACCGCCGCCCAGTTCGAGGCGTTGGCGGGCCATGCCATGCGGGAGCTCGACGACGAGGCGCTCGGCTGGTTCTCGCGGCGGCTGCCCTTCGGCACCTACGGCATGCTGTGCCGCGCCTCGATCACGGCGCCGACGCTGGAGGTCGCGCTCAAGCGCTGGTGCCGGCATCATCGTCTGCTCACCGAGGACGTGCTGCTCGATCTCGAGTTCGGTGAGGAGACCGCGGCCGTCTCGATCCGGGAACTGCGCGACCTCGGGCCCTTGCGCGAATTCTGCCTCGTCACTCTGCTCCGCTACGCCCTCGGCTTCTCCTGCTGGGCGGTCGATTCCGCGATTGCGCTACGCGCGGCGGAATTCCCTTATCCTGAGCCGAGACACCTTTCGGTCTATCCGACCATCTTCTGCAAAAGCGTCCGCTTCGACGCGGACTGCGCTCGGATCGTCTTCGACAAGCATTATCTCTCGCTGCCGCTGACGCGCAGTCCGGCCGATCTCGACAACATGCTCAAGGGCGCGCTGCGGTTGACCGTGCTGCCCTATCGGCGCGACCGGCTGCTGGTCGAGCGTGTCCGCCGCGTGCTCCGCAATGTGCGCGGACGCAGTCTCGGTGCCGAGGATGTCGCAAGCGAGCTTGCGCTCTCCACCCGCACCATGCATCGGCGCCTGCGCGAGGAGGCCACCTCGTTGCGCGACCTCAAGGAAGAGGCAAAGTTCGAACTGGCAAAACAGGAGCTGATGCGAGGCCGCACGCCGATCAAACGCATCGCGGAGATCGCGGGCTTCCGCAACGAGAAGAGCTTTTCCCGCGCGTTCCGCACCTGGACCGGTGCCTCGCCGCGGGAGTTTCGCGGCCGGTATCGCTGAGACACGCCCGCTGTCGCCTTACTGTCATGAATTTACGGCCCCCGAGATGAACTCTCGGAGGCCGCAGTCTCGAAACCCGTATTCAGGCGTTAATTCGAGTTGGTCTGCGCGCCCGGGCGAAGCTTGGTGCGCGACTGCTTCGGCTGATAGGCCAGCGCGTCGTTCGAGGTCTTCGCGCCGCCGCTCTGCGAGCAGGTCCCGCCGATCCCGCCCGCCGCAGCCCGGCAGGCTTCCATCGTCGGATAGCCGCAGCCATGAGCGGCCTGGGCGCCGTTGGTGATGCAGTACTCTTCCGCCTGCGCGGCGGGTGCAGTCATCATGAGAAACGCCGATGCAAACAGCGTCGCAGCGGATGCGACAATCGTCTTCGAGGTCGAGGTCATGGTGTCTTTTCCAGCTTCAGGGTCCCACAAAAGAGTCCTCAGGATGCGACGCAGGCTGAGGTTCACCCCTTGCATCTAGGCGGCGCACCGGGACCGGCAATCACGTCTCAGCGCATCGCAGGACTTCCGAAATCACATGTCACAGTTATGTGAGTTAATCAGTATTATAGTGCTGAAATCGACGACGCGTGGCGCCTTCGGATTTTTCGTGATCTTGGAATAGCAGCGCCTGGGAACGTTCCCTATCCCGCCGATACCGCAACGACCTCCTGCAACGGCAGCGGCACATCCTTGGCGACCCCCAGCACCGGGAAGCTGCGGACGTTCTTCACGTCAGGCATTGCTGCGAAATGCAGAAGTTGCTGGCGCATGCTCTCCACGCTCGGCGCCACGCATCTCAGGAGATAGTCGGTGTCGCCCGAGATCCGCCAGCACTGCTGGATGCGCGGGATCGCGGCGATCGAGCTCTCGAACGCCTCCAATACCGGCTGGGCCTGGCTGCCGAGCTGGATCGAGACGAACGAGACCACCTCATAGCCGAGCCGCCGCTCGTCAATGACGGCCCGCACCGCCCGGATCACGCCGCGGCTGAACAGCGATTTCAGCCGCCGCAGGCAGTTCGGCGCGGATACGCCGACGCGTAGCGCCAGCTCGTTGTTGCGGATACGCCCGTCCTGCTGCAGCTCGGATAATATCTTCAGATCGACGCCGTCGAGCTGGTCACGCCCCGCCATAGCCCTACCCCGTCGTGTTCCGATGTCAGGACTAGCGAAGCACGCGGCGGAATTTGTGCCAAGGGTCCGAACGCTGGGGCGCGACGCTATCGCGTTCGGGTGGAATGCCTCTCCTCCACCGTCATGGCCGGCCTGTCCCGGCGATCCACGTTCGTTCACGCGCGCCTAAAACGTGGATGCCCGGGACGGGCCCGGGCATGACGAGAGCATCAAGTCGTTTGAAGTCGATGCAGCCGCGCCCTCAATGCGTCCAGGGCTCGCCGCGGCGGAACGAGAAATTATCAGCATAGGCGGCCGGGCGGCGGATCGAATCCTGCGGCTCGATCACTTGGTACGCGATGCCCTTGCGCTCGCAATAGGCGATCGCCTCTTCCTTGCTATGGAAGCGCAGCGTGATCTGCTGCTTCATGTCGCCGGACGAAGTCCAGCCCATCAGCGGCTCGACCGAGCGGGGCTGCTCCGGCTCGTAGTCGAGCTGCCATTCCTTCGTCTTGGACCGGCCGGATTGCATCGCGTTCTTGGCGGGCTTGAAAATGCGTGCGGTCATTGGCGGTCCGGCCTCTTCGTCTTTTCGTTCGATTTCGATGCGTCACGGTAGCAGTTGTTGGAAACCTCAGGGATAGTATACAGACACCGATTGGGAACTGATCGGTGATTCCGGCCCCGGGCACCCTTACCACCGGTATAGTCATTATGCTGCACCGTGACAATTGCGTACCCGCCTTTCGCGCTGGGGGCCCGCCCGGCGGCACTACTTTGCCGACATCAGCGTAACCGCCCCTCCCGAAAGCTCTCGTCGCATGGCCTTCCTGAACATCAACGCCACGCTCCCTGAAAAAGGCCGTGACCTCAGGCTCGACCTGTTTCGCGGGGTCGCCAATTGGGCGATCTTCCTCGACCACATCCCCGACAACGTCGTGAACTGGGTCACGACGCGCAATTACGGCTTTTCCGACGCCGCCGACCTGTTCGTGTTCATCTCCGGCTATACCGCCTCGTTCGTCTATGCGCGGATGATGCTGGAGCGCGGCTTCCTGGTCGGCGCCACCAGGCTGACCAAGCGGGTCTGGCAGCTCTACGTCGCCCACATCATCCTGTTCGTGATCTATATCGCCTCGATCAGCTATCTGGCGCTGCGCTTCGGCGATAGCGAGATGATCAACGAGTTCAACGTCGCCGGCCTCGTCGACAACGCCACCGAGACGCTACGCCAGGGCCTGTTCCTGCGTTTCAAGCCCCTCAATCTCGACGTGCTGCCACTCTACATCGTGCTGATGGGCCTGTTCCCGCCGGTGCTGTGGTTCATGCTGCGCAAGCCCGATTTGACGATGGTGCTGGCGATCGTGCTGTGGCTGGCGGCGCGCCACTTCGGCTGGAATCTGAACGCCTATCCGGCCGGCCAGTGGTACTTCAACCCGTATTGCTGGCAGGTGCTGTTCGTGTTCGGCGCCTGGTGCGCGATGGGCGGCGCGCGGCGCTCGATGACGCTGATCAACGCGCCGATCACGCTCTATCTCTGTCTCGCCTATCTCTTGTTCGCGCTGGTCATGACGATGGCCGGCCGCTTCCCGGCGTTCGGCGGCAGGTTCCCGGAGTGGCTGTTCTCGGCCTTCAACCCGAACGACAAGACCAACCTCGCGCCCTACCGCTTCATCCACTTCGTCGTGATCGTGATCCTGGTGATCCGCTTCGTACCGAAGGAATGGCCGGGGCTCGAATGGAAGGTGTTCGATCCCCTGATCGTCTGCGGCCAGCAGTCGCTCGCCGTGTTCTGCGTCGGCGTCTTCCTGTCCTTCGTCGGCCATTTCGAGCTGTCGATGAGCTCAGGCTCGCTGCTCGCGCAGATCTTCGTCAGCGTTGCCGGCATCGCGATCATGACGACGGTGGCCTATTACATCTCGTGGTCGAAGAAGCAGGACAAGCCGCTGAAGCCACCGCCGCCCAAGCCGGCGGCAGCCGCGGCGAAGGCGGCCTGATCCGGCAACGCCTGGCGGTTGAAGCGCGGCCTTCAGCCGCCATGGGCCAAGATCGATGGCCTCAGCAATGGCCCAAGGCGCGACGATGGTTCGTTGCGCTTCAGGCGGCTTCTTCGCCGTCGAACTCGGTGAATTTCTTGTAGATCCAGTCGCGGCCGTCATGGCGGCGCCAGACCTTGCCGACCACGAGCTGCCCGTTGATCGAGCGGCGGGGCACGATCACGGTCCAGAGGTGCCAGATCTCGCTCCAGCTCGATTGCGGACCGGCGGTTTTGAAGTTGCGATCGAAAGACATGACGCAGAACTCACAGGATACGCGCGCTGCGACGAACCGTGACCTTGTGTGAGCACGAATTGCAGGCAGCCCATCGCGAGCCGGAATCGATCTGATAACGATCGCCGGAGCAGCCGCAACAACCGCTCATCCTTAACCTAACCGATCAACCTTACTTCCCCCTGGGCTTACGGCCGGGAGTGGTTGAAAGCCGGCGCCGATTTATCTACAATATGCGCACGATTTGAGAATGACCGCGCCATCTTGGGCGCGTGGCGATTTGATTAAGCTGACGTCCAATTTTGTGAATTGAAATTTCGAGAATCTCGTCAGGGCGACCACAATGAATTTGCAGTGTGAACGTCTGCGCCTGGCGCTGCGATCGACGCCTCCTGCGCCAATCGCGAGGATGCCGGCGCATGAGCTGCCGAAAGCCGCCAACGACAACCACGGGATATGGCCCCTGCTGCCGTTTCCGCTCGGCTGGTACGCCTCGAGCTGATTGGCCGGATCCGAAAAGCACGCCCGAAAAGCGCAACGCCGCGCAAGCGGAATATCATCGCTTGGCGGCGTCCGTTTAGACATTGGGCGCTGAAATCCCCAACACACATATGTCTGTGGCGACAGCCAAAGGTTCGATACGGCGCCGCCAATTCTGTCCCGGCCAGCCCGCCGCAACCGCTTGAAACATCGCGCAGAAGTCGCGGAACGACGCCTGTCAGATCACGTCGGAGGAGGCAGGGAAAAAAGTCCGGGAGATTCAACGAGGGGACTGGTCGGGGCAGCTGGATTCGAACCAACGACCTGCAGTACCCAAAACTGCCGCGCTACCAGGCTGCGCTATACCCCGAATGTCCGGCGAGCCCCGTCGATACACGCTTCCCAAGGCGCCAGCAAGGCTTCCAAGGCGCCGTCAATCCCCGAAGCGCCCGGCTGCCCGCCTATTTGCTGCCGAACAGCGGATGGCCGACGCGGTCGCCGGGCCGGATGCCGTATTTCTGCGCCGTTCCCGCCACCACCTCGAGCACGGCCCGGGCGGGTCCCCGGGACGAGATGATCTTGGTCGACATCGGCTCGGTATTCTCGGCGATGCGCAGGATGCGGCCGTCGGCGCGGATGAAGATCATGTCGAGCGAGACATAGGTGTTCTTCATCCACATCGACACCTCCTGCTCGGGATTGAAGTCGAACAGCATGCCTTTGCCGTCCGCGAGCTCCTTGCGGTACATCAGGCCGGTTTGCTTCTCCTCCTCGGTCGTCGCCACTTCCACCGAGAACACCTGCACGCCGTTCTTGGTGACGATCTCAAGCGGCTGGAAGCTGGCGGCGCCGGCGGGCGCGCCGGCAACGACACAGCCGGCGATGACGAGGACGGCGGCAAGCCAGCCCTTCAGAACGGACCAGACAGCCTTTCGATCAGGATTCATGGGGGCACTCGAGGCGTGGGACTGGACCAGTCCTTACGCGGCGGTCGCCGGAAAAGCCAGAGGCGCACCGGTCTGCCGACGCGGCCCTGCTCACGATTGCGGGAAATGGAAGCTTGGGGGATTTGAAAGCTTGGAGTGACTTGGACGCTAGAGCGCGAGTCGCCCCGCGCTTAGTGCGACTGCAATCCCGGCGATCCGGTCTCGGGATGGATCTCGGCCGCCATCATGCCCTTGGAGCCGGGCCCGAAGCGGACCAGGACATACTGGCCGGGCCTGAGCTCGGTCATGCCGAAGCGGCGCAGCGTCTCCATGTGCACGAAGATGTCGGGCGTGCCCTCGCCGCAGGTCAGGAAGCCGAAGCCGCGCAGCCGGTTGAACCATTTGACCTGGGCCCGTTCCAGCCCGCTGGTCGCGGTGACGGTGACATGGGTGCGCGGCGGCAGCATCTGCGCCGGATGGATCGCGGTCGACTCGTCCATCGAGACCACGCGGAACGCCTGGTAACCCTTGGCGCGCTGGATGCACTCGACGACGATGCGGGCGCCTTCATAGGCGGTCTGGAAGCCGTCGCGCCTAAGCACGGTTACGTGCAGCAGCACGTCCGGCCAGCCGTTGTCGGGAACGATGAAGCCGTAGCCCTTGGATGCGTCGAACCATTTGATGACGCCATGGACTTCGACGAGATTGGCGCTGGTCTCGCCGAGCCCGCTGAACGGACTGAGCCCGCTCTCGCGACCGGCACTGCCGTGCTCGCCCGGCGTGATCCGCCCGGGCGATGCCCCCTGCCCGGGAACCCCGAGCTTCTTGGACTCAAATCCGTCCGACGACCCCATAACCCCGGACCCCACACTGTCATGCGACCCGCCTCAGCAGCGGCATCGAATCACGCGTCTTTCGAGAACCTTCTCAACTGGACGCGACGCGAATCTTTCGACTCAAAAGATAACACTCCCGGTTGCGAGGCATAGATAAAAAAGAGATTCGGCGGAACCTATGAACAGCTTGCACAGCCGCGAATCAAATTGATGCCTCAATTGGAGACAAAGGGCCCGAGCGCTTCGCCGATGTCGTGGTGGATGACGAGATCGGCAATGTCGTCCTGTTCGGTCGGCTCGCGATTGATGATCACCAAACGTGCACCGGCGTTCTTCGCCATCATCGGAAAGCCCGCCGCGGGCCACACAACGAGCGAGGAACCGATCGCGATGAAGAGGTCGCAGGCCTGCGACAATGCGGTCGCCCGCTGCATTTCATCATCGGGCATCATCTGGCCGAAGGAGATCGTGGCGGTCTTCACCGGCTCGTCGCACGCGGTGCAGTTGGGCGCGAGGCCGTCGTCGTCGAAGCGACGCCTCACCCAATCGAGCGGATAGGCCTGCCCGCATCCGATGCAGCGCGCATAAGTGGTATTGCCGTGAAGTTCAATCACGTGCTCGCCGGCGAAACCGGAGGCCTGGTGCAGATTGTCGATGTTCTGGGTGATGACGGCGGGAACCTTGCCGGCGCGGTAGAGCGAGGCCAGCGCCCGATGGCCGCGGCCGGGCTTCGCCGCCGCGAAGACCTCCTCCATCGCAAAACGGCGGCGCCAGGATTCGTCCCGCGCTGACTGGCTCGCGACGAATTCGTCGAACGGGATCGGACGGTTGCGCGTCCAAATTCCGCCCGGCGAGCGGAAGTCGGGGATGCCGCATTCGGTCGAGATGCCGGCGCCGGTGAACGGCACGATGACCTTCGCCTCGGCAATCATGTCGCCGAGCCGTTCAACGCCGCTCTGAAGATCCGATGCAATCAATCGCGGTCTCCCGATTCGTTTTGCCTGACAGCATCATGCACAAGCGGCAAGATTGTTGACGCTCTTATCAAGCGCTAACGCGAGGCGCTCGGCAATTTTTTCCGGCCTTCGCATATCACAATCCTGCAATGCCTCCTCCCCATTGACGCCCCATTCGGGAGCCCCAATGGATGTGTCAATGCGACTCAAGATGATGCGGCGGCAGTGCTTGAGTTAAGTAAACCCGAGGGGATGGTCATGACCGAAGACGAAGAACGCAAAGCTCGTGAGCGCGATGAAATCGCAGCCCGTGTCGCCGCCTTCCGTGCCACGCAGGAAAAATTCAAGCGCGAGCGCGAAGAATATTTCGTGTCGACCCTGGAGAACGCCCGCAAGGTCGAACGGCCCTCGCTCTGGCCGTAATACACCTCCTGATCAATGCGCATGAAAAAAGCCCGGAGCATCGCTCCGGGCTTTTCGCTTGAGAGTGGCTACCAATGGCGCCAGTGGCGATGGTGCCGGTAGTACGGTCCGCCGCCGTAATAGGCGTAGGAGCCCGGCCCGTAATAATAGTCGGGGCCGTCATAATAGCCGTAGCGCGGGCCGTAATAGCCGTACGGATGGGACGCTGCGACCGCACCCGCGGTGATCGCGCCGGCGGCGAGGCCGAATGCGAGGCCCGGGCCAATGCCGCGCCCGCGCGCCTCGGCAGGCGCAGGGGCCGCAACCGCGGTCACGCCAACGGCTGCGACGGTGGCCAGAACTGCCAGTGTTTTCTTCATGCTCTCCTCCTTCGCGTCTCGCGGAGATAACGACGAGCGCCTGCGATGGTTGCGCGCAGGGCGCGGAACCGGCCACAGCAAAAAAAGCCGATCCAGCCGGAACGAAATCGCCGGCCCGGGATTGCATCCTCAAGTGCGGGAGCCTCCGCCATCCGGGTTGAGGCGACAGCACGAAGCCCCGTCAGCATCTCCGCGATGCTGGCGGGGTTTTCAGTTTCACGGGAGCAGATGGCAGCAGACGAGGATTGCTGCCAGCGGGGCGAACGACCGAGGAGGAGAGTTTGCCGTTATCTGCTTTGCTGGCCCGAATCCGCAGACTGGTTCCCAGCTCCGACGATCAGCACTACGACGAGATCGTTCGCAGCTTCGGTGTCGGCGCGCTGCACCCGCCGCCGACGCCGATGAGCGACGGCGAGCTGGCGCGGGCGATCGCCGAGTTCCTGAAAGAGCAGCCGTCGAGCGAATCTGTCGCGACCCTCGGCCGCCGGCTCGACCCCTCTTCTCCGCTTTGAGTTCCTTCGAATTTCTTCCGAATTTCTTGGCGAGAGCACGGAACCAGGAATGCGCGCGGACGTTGAATCCCCCTTCACGCAGAGAGCGGAAGAGGCCGATATGCCCGCGTGGCTCGAAGTCTTGCTCAATTTGTCCGGCTATGCCGGTTTCGTGGCGCTCGCCTCGCGCGGCACCGCGAGCCCGCAGGTGCCGGTTGACGATCGCACCTATAGCGACGATCGCTAGCGCCGCCTTTAATTGGCGTGCGCCGCCTGGCCCGCCGTGCGCACCAGCCGGTCTGCCTTGACCGCGACGCGCGTGTCTTCGAGCTGCGGCCGCAGCGAGAAGCTGATCACCACGAAAGCGAGACAGAACAGCGCGCCGACGATGGCGACGCGCCGGTAGGTCTGTCGGTCGCCTTGGTAAAAGGACGGCTCAGAAAAAGGTGTCATGATAAATATGCTTCTTGGCAAAGATCGTTTCTTGCTTGTCCTTGCCAGACACCTACCGCAACGAGCGCCAAGCGCAACGCGATTGGGCTTTTAACCTAACCGAATAGGGTTATCGGCTTCCGCGCAAATGATCGTTAGGAGTTTGCGGAGCGCCTGCGATTTCCAGCGAGCCGCTTGCCATATCGCAGGAAGCCGAAGCGACCGCAGCATGGCGACCGGCTTTGTTCCAGCTTCGACACCATTTCGTTCTCGAAGAACGAATCGGAATCGAAGAAATCGGCGCGGAGCAACTCTTAACAAAACGTGCGCGCAGGCACGACGATCGCCTCACGTCGCATCGGGTGACGAGGCCTCGGGAGATTTCGATCCCGGCGGCGGCACTTGCGGCACCGACGGTTTGCCTTTGCGCAAACGCGGGTGTCGATCGTACCAGAACACTTTCGCGATCTCGGCGAGAAACCAGCACGCATTCATGTCGCTCTCCCTCGCCTCACTCGTTACGGAGAAGGCGCGGACGGGACTGTGCGAAGCATCACGCTGTCTCGTTTTGATGCGCGTGGTCAAATCGCGTGCGGCAGGCGCAACATGTTCTGCATCCGACTCCATTTCGTTCTCAAAGAACGAATCGGAGTCGGAAAAATCAGTGCGAAGCGATTCCTAACGATCGATGAAAGCGCGCGACGCAACCTCTTCAGCGGCGTAGCTCGGCACAATCTTCGGCGGCAGGAATTTCGAGACGACCGCGAACACGATGACGATCTCGCGGCAAGGTTCGCATTGAAAGCTGTTGGCGGACGTCGCCATCATCGGCTTGGCGCATCGCGGGCATGTCATGCAGGCCGAACGCTGACGGCACATGTTCGTTCCTGAAGCATCAGCGGCGAATGCTCGCGCCGGCAACCACACCCGCCGAGACGAACTTCAAGTTGGTCGCCTCGTCGCCCCTGCGAAAGCCGCCGATCAAGCGCGAGCCGTCAGACCAGACGGCGCTTGCCGGGTCCCCTAGTGTCGTCGGCGTCCGCCAGAACAGATCAAGCCGCCCGCTTCACTTTTTCCTTTTCCGAGAAGCATTCCAGGATCTGGATGCGGAGCTCTTCCGCGGCCGGGCCCTCGAGCTTCCTGAGCTCGTTCCAGAGCCTGATCACTTCGCGCTGTTTTTCGACGGTCATGAGTCCACCTCCAAAGCGGTCCTTAAGGCGGCTCACTAGAACAAAATGAGAACAAAAAGTCCAGTCCCTCGCGCGCGATTTCCCGGCATGTCGCGTTGAACCTTTTCAACGCCGCGTGGACCCATGGAAGCTGGGGATTTCAGCGCCCAGTCATATGGCAACGCTACGGTGAACGAACATATTCCGTCATCGCGGCGCTGTTGCTTTTTGGATTTTCAACTTTAAGTTCGAAATACGGCTGGCGGCCAGGCGCTGAAATCCCAACGCCGTCAGCCAGAAGAGCCCCGTGCGAAAGCGCGGGGTTTTTCTTGAAGGCAACGGCTACCAAGGTGCAGCAGGTCGTAACGGGAACGAATCTTCCAACATTCGCATTGACCGGCCGAATGAGGCGGTATCCCGCGTTTCCGCGTCCGACCCCAGAGCCGATGCCCCGCGCCCTTCATGATCGAGGCGCCGATGAACTGCGAGTTCTGTGAGACCGAGATCCCGATCGGACTTTCGGTCTGCCCGGCTTGCCGGAAACCGCAGAGCGCGCCGGGACAAACCGACCGGCGCGCTCTGTGGTTCGTCCTGATCGTCGTGGTGATGTTCGGCATCGCCGTCGCCGAGCACCACCTTGTCTTCAGCCATTGATCGTTGCAGCATCGCCCCGCCGCAACGACATCACCAGCGCCTTAGACGGCGTCCTTGGCCACCTTCAGCGGCGAGGCCTTGACCGACTTGCTCGCCGGCTTGGCCGCGAACTGCATCGGCTCCTTGGTGAAGGGATTGACGCCCATGCGGGCTTCGGTCGCCGGCTTGTTCACAACCGCCATCTTCACGAAACCGGGAATGACGAACTCGCCGGACTCGTTGAGCTCCTTGTAGCCGACCGTCGCCATGTACTCGATCACCGACTTCACGTCGTTCTTCGAAAGCTGCGTGCCCTCGGCAATTGCATCAATCAATTGAGTCTTCGTCATCTTCGCCATGTCTGAATTCCTTTTGTGCGCGCGAGCAACTCTGCTGGGGACGCGGCCTGAAGCGCGGGGGCGCGCTGATTTCATGCCAGAGGTCATGAAGTGACGGGGCTTAGAACCCATCGAGGCCGAAAACGCAAGCAGGGGTTCTGCGGGGTTCCCCACTTCCTGTGAAGATGCCGCAGGACCTTCCGATTTCCGTTTGAACCATTTTGCGGCCGGCGCGTCATATCATTGAAGTCCCTAAGCTTCACCCACCAGAGAGCCCCGCTTCCCCCAGGCGGGGTTTTCGCTTTTGGGGGCATGGTAGAACGGCCCGGCTGCCTATAATGGTCTGAGGGTTGCTCGTGGGGTGCTCATGAAGGTCGCTATCGTCATCGCAGGTTTGATCGTTGTCGCCGTCGCAGCCCTCGTCGCGATCCAGCCGAGCTTCCTGAAGCCTGCGTCCCTCACCCTCGTGAAGAAGTCTGACATCTTCGGCTTCTCGCCCGGGATGACATTCGATGAGACCAGCAAGCTCGTCAGTCAACGCCGCTATCTCTGCCGCCGGAGCCGCGACTCCTACACCTTCGAATGCGACATCAACGGCGCCAAGGTCACGGTCGACAGCGAGGAGGCCGACGCTAGGCACCCGATCTGGCGCGTCAAGGCGGAGTTGAACAATCCGGGGGCGCAGGACGCCGCCGTCAAATCGATCTCCGACCAGTTCAACGCGCAACCCATGAAGGACCGAGAGGGATGGACATGGATCGTCGGCCGCGGGCTCAAGCTGAGTTATGACGGCCACGCCCTAGACCTCGTGGACGAGGCCGCGGAGGCCCGGCTTCGCAAGGGGGAAGCAAAGCGCTAGAGCGTGAAGTCACCTCGCCGTGAAACTTGTGGCTCGGCACGCCTTGTTGACACTTCAGTAACCCAACGCCGCCAAGCTCCCTTCAGTCTCGTTGCGTTTGGAGTAACCCCACAGTGCTGGATTTTGACGAGCTGCGTGAACTCGCGGCTGATGTTCGTGTTTTCGTCGACGTCGGCGAGGACAAGGCCGAAGCACTCAGGGCCGTCATCGCGGCCTATGACGTGGTGCTGGCGATCTTCCCCACTGACGAGGGCATGGGCCTTCATGTCATCAAGGGCAGCCAGATCCTGGACATGATTGCAAAATCACGCAGCCATGCGATCTACAGCCACACGGCGATCGCGGTCCCCGACCTGCAACATGCACAAGCGCTCAAGCTGCTGACGGCCCCGGTCGACCAACGGATTGCGGCCTAGTTGCAGGCGGCGACGACGTCGGCGCCCCCAGGCAGCTCGCCCCCGCGCGAGAACGCACGCCTGCTGACATAAATCGCGGGCGGCGACTTCCGGCGTCGGAGAATTCTTTCTTCCTGAACGTCAAGCCGAGGAACATGGCTTCCGCGTTCCCGTTGGCCCATGCAACCAACGAGGAGCTTGCGATGAAAAAGTTCATGATCGCGACCGCCGCACTCGGTCTCATGTGCGGCTCCGCCTTTGCCCAGACCGGCCCCGCCCCGCAGTCCGACAACATGCAGAAGCCCGGCATGAAAAACCCGAACAAGGGCTCGATGACCAAGGGCACGACCGGGATGAGCAAGGACGGCATGAGCAAGGGCGGAATGGTGAAGCCCGACGCCTCCGGCCAGGGCGGCTCCGGCCCGGGTAGCGACCAGGGCGGCACGAAGACTCGCAGCAACATGAAGTAAGCCGGCGTTCTGCACGGCGGACTGCGTCGCTCCCCACGGAACGGCGCGGCCATCTCGTACCGATTGCTTCAGCGGCCGTTGCTTTCGAGTCCTGTCGAGGCAGGGCAATCGCATCCGAAGATCAACGTGGCGAGAAGCTCGCCTGCGGTGATCTCTCACGATTGCCCTAGTCAGTGCCCGAGCAACAAGACCGCAGTGCCGATCACGATACAGCCAAACCCGAAGATCGCCGTCACGATCTCGACGACGTTTTCCAGACCGAAGAATCTGACGACGGCGCTCCATGCGGCAGACAGGAGGATATCCACGATCGCGCTGAGCACGGCTTGGAGCATATGGATGGGTCGCGCCGGCGGACTTGGGGTTCAACCGCAACCGTCGCAAGAGCAGTTCAAAGGGCCTTGGTTTACCGTCACGGGAATAGTTCAGCGTGGCGCAGCCCGGACAGTTATTTTGTGAGCCGCAGACGCGAAGGGTGGGCCCGTGTCCCCCAGTCACGGAATTAATTGCCGATCCATAAATCGCGGCGACAGGGCTGCTCAGGTCATTTGCCATCGCTAGCCTGCCTACTCCGCGGCTCCAATCCATGCTCGGCCGGCTCGCTTCACCAACCCTTTCCCTTCACACACATTTGCCCCGCCCCCTGCCCCTCCTCCCACTTTCCTGCTATCTCCTACTCCCGCCGCCCCGGCCCAAAGCAAAACCCTCCGAACGTTAGGGAGCAACAACCATGCGATACCTCCACACCATGCTGCGCGTGCGCAATCTCGATGTCGCGCTGAAATTCTATGTTGATGCTTTCGGGCTGAAGGAGGTGCGGCGGATCGAGAACGACAAGGGGCGGTTCACGCTGGTGTTCTTGTGCTCGGCGGACGATCTCGAGGCGCTGAAGAAGCAGCCGCAGTCGCGCGGCGCGCCGCTGGTCGAGCTGACCTGGAATTGGGACGAGGAAAAGTATGGCGAGGATCGCTTCTTCGGCCATCTCGCCTATGAGGTCGACGACATCTACGCCACCTGCGCGCAACTGATGAAGGCCGGCGTCACCATCAACCGTCCCCCGCGCGACGGCAACATGGCCTTCGTCCGCTCGCCGGACCTGCACTCGATCGAGCTGCTGCAGAAGGGCGAGCCGAAGCCGCCGCAGGAGCCCTGGGCATCGATGCCCAATACCGGCCATTGGTAACGCGCCGGCAGGAACAAGCTTTCGCGCCCGACGTTCTCTCTTCAACGAAGCCGATTGGAGGAGGATGTGATGGCGAGAGGGCTGTTGCTGTGGATGCTTGGCGTGCCGATCCCGGTGATCATTCTGTTGTGGCTGTTCTTCGGCCGCTGATCGACGGGTTCAAGTTTGCGAGTTGTTTTGCAACGAAAGCTTCGCCTCGGGTGGAGCTTTTTGCATGAGAGGCGCGCCGCAATCGCGCATCGCTCCGAACGGCGAATTCCGCTATCACCCGCGGCAAGCGAAAACGCCGCGGGAGACGCCTCATGCCTGACACCAAGCTGACGATCTGGGGGCGCGCCAATTCGGTCAATGTGCAGAAGGTGCTGTGGTGCCTCACTGAGCTCGCTTTGCCCTATGAGCGTATCGACGCCGGCATGAGTTACGGCCGGACCCGCGAGGCCGACTATCTCGCGATGAACCCCAATGCGCGGATCCCCACACTGGTCGAGGGCGACTTCGTGCTGTGGGAGTCCAACTCGATCATGCGCTATCTCTGCCTCGCGCATGGAAGCAGCACGCCGATCTACCCGGAGGCGCCGAAGAGCCGCGCATCGGTCGACCGCTGGCTCGACTGGACGCTGTCGACGGTGCAGCCGGTCGACCGCCCGGTGTTCTGGGGCATCGTGCGCACGGCGCCCGCCGAGCGCGACATGATCCAGGTGCAGCGCGATGCCGATGCCGCCGCCGAGGTGTGGGCCATCGCCGACCGCCTGCTCTCCTCGCGCCGCTTCTTCGAGGGCGATGCGTTCACGCTCGCGGACATCGCGCTCGGCTCCTATGCGCGGCGCTGGCTCGGCGTCGAGGGCATCGCCCGGCCGGCGCAGCCGCATCTGACGCGCTGGCTCGCCGAGCTCGGCAAACGGCCCGGATTTGCACAGCATGTCGCACCGCCGATGTCGTGAGCCGGCAGCGCGGCGCAAGCTGCGCTGACGTCACAATGAATCTGCGTTTTGGCGCAAGCGTCCAGTGTCATCTCAGCACTTGACGCTACTGTGCATGGGGTTGTTTTCGCGTTTTAGTTTTGGCTTTACCGCCAGCCGCGCTCGACCATCAGCACGCAAACGATCAGCACCAAGGTCACCGCCGCGGTCGCCAGCCGCGCCGTCCAGCTCAGGCCGCGGCCGACCCACCAGAGCAGTGCGCAGTACATCAAGACGGGAACGACGAGGTCGAGGCGCAGCAGATCCACCGGCATGGCCTCTAGCGCCTCACGGTGGTGTCGATGCTGATCGAGCCGCCGATCTTCACGCAGGTCCCGGTGCCCTCGACCATGACGAAGCGCGGGCCGTAAGTGGCGCAGGAGCCCGCCCGTGCCTTCCCGGCCGCGCCTTTCAGCGGCAGGGCCTTGCCGGCCTGCGGCCGCTCGGCTGGCGGCAGACGCAAGGCCTCCGTCGCGGCGGCGGATGTGGCGAGCAAGGAGATCAGGATGAGGAGCGGCGCGCGCATGGCGGCGTTCTATCCCGGACGGGCGCCATGCGCCATCGGGGCGGCCGCGGCCGCGATCAGATGAACTTGATGCCGGCTGATTTGCCGCGGCGCCAGACCACCTGGCAGCTCCGCCCGGTGCGCGCATCGCGTGCGAAGGCGAGCCGGATCACGCCCGGGAGCTGGCTCGCATCCTCGTCCAGCGTGATCTTGGCGCCCGAATCCGAGATGTCCTGGACCAGGCAATGCCGCGCGGCGAAGCCACCGTCGAGCGTGATCCAGGCATGCTGCGACAGCAGCTTGCGGGCTGCGCGCTTTTTCGGCGGTGGCATTGGCGAAAGATCTCCCGTTCCAGCGCTACTCAGGGAACCCTAAGAATCCGTTGAAATCGCCTCCGGATCATCCCGGGGCCGGCGCTGTCCACCGGGGCCAAAAGACCGGTCCCGGACGGCTTGCCCGGAGCCAGAAAGGCCACTATACGTTCGCCCGCTGCAAGCCGCCGGGCCCGACTCGGCCGGCCAGCGGCTGTGCCGGGAAAAACGGCAGGGCCCTGCGTTTGCTCCCTTCGTCTATCGGTTAGGACGCCACCCTTTCACGGTGGAGAGAGCGGTTCGATTCCGCTAGGGAGCGCCAGCAAAATCAATCACTTAGCTTAACCCCGCTGCGCTGTGTCCAACATCTGTCCAATAAACAGGTGTGGACTCGATCTGACATTTCCGGCCGTCCGCTCAGCCGCGGGTCGCTCCTGAATGGGGGCGAGTCATGGACGTAGTTTCAGCGGTTGGCTGGATCGTGTTGGTGGTGACGTTTGTGGCAGTCCTCCTGGCGGCAACCGAAAAACAGCAAAGACCTTAAGACAGCCCTCCGAGGCTCCCGAAAGGGGCACGGCCGACAGAGCCCCCTGTTCTGCCAGGATACGGTCCTAACTGTCCGCCACCGCCGACCCCATCGCCGGTGAGTTTTGTCTATGGTGCCGCCCGATAGTAAGCCGCCATCGACCGTAGTGCCGTCTTCAGAGGTCCCAAGGTCGTTCGGAATGCCCACCCCTTTACTATCGGTAGTTGCAGTAATAGGTTCCCTCCTCTTTTAGAGGACGGATGTATGGTGTGCGAACTGGTGCTGACGATCATGCTTAGCGGCGAGCCGCGGGAGATCGACTGGAAGACGGTCGAGACCGAAGCTTCCTGCAAGCAGGATGCCGCCGAGCTCAACGGTAACGAAGGTTTTTATAGCTATCAGGGAGCCAAGGCGTTCTGTCGCGAGATCCCCCGCTGGCGAGCCCATCCCTCCCCTTGGCGGTACGTCGACCAAAACGTCCCCCGGCCCTTAAACAGTGAGCCGCACTAAACCGCAAGCGGAGGAATGATCGGGCTGGGCCTGCTTTCCACACCTACGACGCGCAGTAGCTCGCGTGCATTCCGACCCACCAGTAATCGACAATTTGACTCTTGCCCGCGCTGCGGTTCGATGGCGCCTTGACCAAGGCAGAGAACAGAGCGGCCGCGAAGGCCTGGCACGAAGAACGGATGCGCCAGCGCCGCGAGGAAGCTCGTGCTGCTGACATCGCTGCGGACCTCGCCGAGCTCGACCGGCTGCGTCGTTACCTCATCCTTGGCCGCCGCGCCCCCGGGGCCGACGCCGAGAAGCTGCGGAGCGCGATCGACGACTATGTCGAGCAGCTCACCGGAGATCGGACTAGGCTACACGCCCAGAATCACAAGTGCGGATAAATTTGACATGAAAGATTTGCTTACGTGGGCCTCTGTCTTTCTTGCCGGCGTCGCGGCGATCCTTTGGTTCGTCTCGGCCTCCAATTGGATGAACGTCTACGCCGACGAACAAATGGAGGCACGTTCCGATCGGATGTTATACATAAGGAACGGTCGCAAAGTGGATCTCGTGGGCACCACCGCGAACCAATCACGTTGGAGCAGTTTCGCAGCGGTCATAACGGGCATTGCGGTGCTTCTCCAAGCCCTCGCAATGCGACTTCCAGGCCCGCCAACGTGAACCGGCGGGCCAGTTTCACTTTTTCAGGCAAAGACCAACTGTCGGCGACTTTCGGCCATCCGCGCTGCCACCACTCGGGCAGAACACCGACACAAGCATTTCGCTGCCGTCACAATTGACGGCGCCGTCGGCCTGCACCGCCCCGATATTGACCGACGCCGGATCGCCCTTGTCCCCCTTTGGTCCCTGCGGTCCTTGTGATCCCGTCTGAGCCACACCTTCAGGGGTTCCATGTTGATTGTAGCCCATAGCTTATTCTACCATAAGGTTGGTGGGCAGGCGGGCGCGATGGGGAGAAATCGATGCTCAACAACATCAATCGCAACACAGCGAAGCTGGAGCAGTTGTCGCCGGTCGGTTGGGCGCTTCTTTTTTGGGGACTGTTTCTTTTTGTCGGGTTCTGCCTCCCCTGGTGACGGGCCTTTTCTGCACACCTCTTCGCATCCATCGACGCATGAGCCGACGCGGCATGGAGCCGTGGCGACTGCAGCAACCTTCGCAAACCCAGCCAGCGTATTCCGGCGGGCTCTGTGAGCCCGAGCCGAAGCCCAGATTTAGCGCGAAGCTCTCTCGCGCGCAGCATTCAGGTCCGCTTTTATGCCTGAGACTGCTGCATCGGCCGGCTGTCGACTTGGGGCCGGTACGTTGAGGTCTCGCGCCCATGGCGCCGCTGGTCGAACTGTAGGAGCTGAAGTGACCTGATCAGAGCTGACACAAGCAGAGACAAGTAGGCCAGAAAGGCCGACCAATACCGCCCGCGTCATCGTCTGGATGCCCATGCTCGCCTAACAGAGATGCCTCCAAATCGATCCCATCGGAAAAAGAAAACCCGCCGACCTTTTGAGCCGGCGGGTTCTCAATGCCCATGCGTACCGCGGTACTCGTCACCAATCCGCGATGACTGATCGTAAGGCTGTATCGGTTGATGTCGGGTTACCGCTTTAGCCGCTTGCGGTGCGTCATCAGCCGCTGCCGATCGCGCTTCCTGTGGGCTCGGCGCCGGCGCTTCACGATCCACCCCGCTGTGTCTCGTCGTGCCAGGCGGCGAAGTAACTGGTCTTGAACTCGCGTAGCATGTCCGCGAGATGCTGGACCGCGAAATTTGCGAGCTCGAGGCTGCGTTCGTGGGTTACATCTTGGCACCAGTCGGCGACCAAACGCTCCGTGATCTCGCCCATCCGGTCGATGTCCTGGACCTTATGCTCCAGACCGCGGAAGGCCTTGGCGTGCGCCTCGTCGACCTGAGCGCGGGGATATCCTTGCGGGAATTGTACGATCTCACTCATGGCTCAGCACTCCTCCCCAACGATGCGCTCCAACTCATTTGCTAAGAAACGCGCGGCCTCGGCGCCCTCGCGGAGCCACTTAAGCTCGTCGATCCAATCCTCGGTGCGGAGCGGCTCTCCTCTATGCAATTTGCCCGCTATCGTCACGGCCATGGCAGCCCGGCTGTAGTGGTGCCGTAGGGGATTGCGTTGCCGGCCGGCGCGCTGACAGCCGGTGACCGGGAATTCGACGGGCCTGACGTTCTCGGAAGGCAGGGCGCGGAGCGTCCGCCTCGCAGACAGTTCGATGATGTTGGACATGGTGGTAGGTCTCAAGATTTGGCTTCTAAGGGCCGCTTGCCGTGACGGACGGCAAAGCCGGGGTCTTAGAACGAGCCTTGAGGACTCGCGGCGCAGCCTTTGGGGTTTCCCCTTGGACATCAGCCACAGGCTTGGCGGCCCACGGCATTGCTACGCCACCCCGGCCGTGATACGTCACAGCCAGGTCAGCGCACCCGCCAAGGTGCAGCCATCGCGGTCAGAGCCCGCCAAGGCTCGTCGCGCAGGTCGATCCGCCGCCAAGCGGTATCGCCTTCTCAAGGTCCGGGTTCTAAGGCCCGCGGACACCCCACCATGATTTGGTGAATTTTGTCTATCCCCTTCCGGGGGCGCTTTGGCGCGGCCTGATCCCGGTGAATTACGGGATCATCGGGGATCACATCACCGCACCCACTGGCCCGCTCGCTCAATCAACGCGAGCCTATCGCTTCCTTTGCAGCCGTGGAGCTTGCCAATGAGGAAGCCTGGTCGCCGTGCCGTATTAGGGGCCGATATCGACGGCAACGCGCGCAAGATCGAGGAACACCTCGACGGGGGCGGCAGCTTCCGGAATTGCCCTGTCAGCCAGCACTTCCGCTCAATAGTGAAGCACGAGCGACCGACCGTCTGGATCTCAATGCTCAAGAAGTCAAAGGAGAATGAGCGGGAGCGAAAGATCGAGCTGAGCCGGCGGAAGATGATGGCTCGCACCGTTTGCGCCAATGGTCATCCGCTGACACCAGAGAACACAGCTATCAAGGTTGTGAGGATACGACAGGGCAAGCGCGGCCGATGGCTGGCGAGGCAGTGTCTCACCTGTCGTTACGCATCAATGAAGAAGTCGAGCTACACCGCCGAAGAGGTGAAAGCAGCGATACAGGGAGCGCAGGCTGGATTTACGATGGCCCAGCTTACCAGCTACCGCCATCCCAACACTCGAGTGATCCGCCAGAATCAGCTGATGACGGCGATGCAAGACAAGCCCAAGCTGGCAAGCGTCCTTCGGCCCCTCTTCGCGCGCAACCGGGCGACCAACCACAAAGCCTTGATGCAGCGACTGTCGCCCCGTGGCATTTTTTCACCCTCGTCTGATGTGATACTGCGCGCCGTCGAGGCTGTAGTGCCGCACACGCTAGGATATCATCAGCGACAGGAGATCGTCGGCGAGATGGTCTTTGCCGTGATGGAAGGGCGACTGGACTTAAAGGATCTGCGCACGCGCTATTCCGAATTCGCGCGTGCCGCCGATCGCATGTTTCCAACCAAGTTTGCACCACCCTCCCTAGACGCGCCGGCCTTCCGCGACGGCGAGATACCGCTAATCGAGACCATCTCCCGCAGCCTGTGGATCTAGGCGGCGCCTGAGCCGCTGTCGGGCATAGACCGGGAGGTAGCCATCCACCGCACAAGTGAGTGAATTTTGCTTGCGCTCGCTTTACGGTTGAGGAATCACTGTCACAAGCGGGGGCAATCATGCAAAAGAACGAAGAGATCGACCCAGAGTTTCTGGACGTAATAATCCAATCTGTTTCGGTGCTCTCGAACGTGGCTACGCTCGCATCGACATGGATATTGTTGCGCGATAGAGCGACCGGCGGACATGCCTATGATCCCGATAGTATTCGACAGCAACTTCGGGCTCTGCGCCGGGGATTGGAGGACACCTTCGAGGCCGTCGAGGCGGTTCTTCGAATTTTGGAATCAGCGCGTGTTCGAGGCGGGCTGCCGTCCACCCTTTCTCAGCCAGTTCGTTTCGGCTCGGCCACCATGCTGTTACCGGAAGAGCTCGGCAGATTAAATCAACATCTAAATCAATTGGATAACTCCGCCACTCAGGTGCGCGGCGGTTCGCGCGGCCTGCTCATCATGATGAATTCCGCCAATATGGCTCCTAGCTTCAACGTGAGATTTGATCCGGAAGGGCTAAACCAACAATTGAACTCGATTTTGTTTGAAAGCCAAAGCCTTGGTGATGCGATGACTAAACTGCGCCTTGCACAACAACAAGCCGAAGATTTTGTCAGTGAGATCGAGCGCACTCTGCGACGAAACTAAGCTGTTTTGCGCGCGTAAGGGCAGCGCCGGGTTGAGCGTCATCTTGATGTAATAGCGCTGCAGCCCCTGCGGGATGTCGAGTTCGGTCATGCGGCCGATCGGTGCGCGTAGTTGCTCGCCGCCACCCGTAAATTTCCCAATATCGCGCTGAATGGCCGTGCGCCTTTAGTGCCGGGGGCCGAGATAGGCCGAGCCGTTATCCTCGAACGTGATGACGCCGAGCGCCAGCAATCCGAAGAAGATGCCGGTGACGATAAGCAGGGGTTTGAGCAAAGATTTCATTGGCGGCCGAGGAACAGAATTTGGGGGTTTGCGCCATCATATTAGCGTGTTTTTGGAATTGTCAGTCTCTCGTAGAGCGCGGCGATTGCCGGCGGTGTGACAAGGGAGCCAAGCTCGCCCCTGGCGGAACGCCCAATCGAAGCCGTCTCGTGAACCAAGTCGGATCAGAGGCTCCGAGTCGCGTAGCTTCGGTGTCGTTTGGGACGAAACAACTGGTCGGCATACTAGGTAAAACGTAATGACCACCTCTGACCTAAATGAGATTCTCGAGCGTATTGCTCTCGCACGTGAAAAAATTGAGCACTTGTCGGCAGCCGAGCGGGATTTTTTCTCGAAAGCCATGGAGGCTGATTGCGTCGTCAACGGTGAGACATATGCGGTTCGGGTTATGCAGAAGACCCCCACACCAGTGGCCATTCGGCAAGAGGTAGGACTGATCGTACATGAGCTGCGATCCTGCTTGGATGCGATTGCATGTCAGCTTGCGATCAGAAACCGAAACTCGCCCGACGATGTCTATTTCCCAATTTCGAAGTCGGAGGAAATTTTCAAGTCAGATGGCATGAAAAAGATTAAAAAGCTATCCGCCGACGACCAGCAGATCATAATTGATCTTGCGCCACATCGTGAAGCCAATCGGGTTTTATTTGGTTTGCACGACTTCGACAGGAAGCGCAAACACCAGCGGCTCGGCACCTTAGCCTGGAACAACAAGTTCTCGGTCGGCGGTGCGGTGTTCGGAGCAATCGGCGGCGCCAAGATCAACATCACCGATTCCCTTGTGAATGGCCACGCGGTGCGGGCTCTCAGTATTGGCTCGCAATCTGCCAAAGCATTGGTTGAGAACGTGGGCCAGTGGATCCACATTGCTCAGGGAAAGGGTCAGCCTCCGCCGTTGGCAGTGCAATTCAACCTCGCCTACATTGACTCAGACCTGGGCAACGAGCCAGTGATCAAAACGCTCAACACATTCGCTAATTCTGTCGAAAATATCGCGCGAAAGTTCGTTTAGGTGATGGCCTTCACCTGCTTGAGGCCTACAGAACGGTGTTCATAAAAATGCGCAAGAGCACGAATAGCTGAATGACTCTCATCGTAGCAGCAGGGAACGCGAAATACGCCGTCGTGGCTGCTGACACTAGACTCAGCTGGGACGGCAAACTTGTCGATGACGCGTCAGCTAAGCTAGCTCATCTCAAATTTCATGACGGGACGCTGATCACTGCATACACCGGCCTCGCCAGATGGGGCTCATTCCAGACGCGAAAGTGGCTCCGCGAGACTCTCTACAGGGTAGCAGAGCCGTCGAAAACCACAATGGAGGTGCTTTCGCTTCTGCGCGCAGAAATCACGCGCGGTTTTGCGAACAACGCGGCGATTGCAACTCTGACACCACACCAACGCAAACTCACGATCGTCTTTACCGGGTTCGTCAACGAGAGCCTTGTCACAGCCTGGATATCGAACTTCCAAGGCAAGATGGCTTGTTTCCTGAGGTCGTTGACGATTTTGCTCTCACGAAAATCGTGGCAACTGACGCCACCGGGGCGTTCTGTAGCTTCTTCGGCGCGCTCTCCACAGTCTCCGACGACGATCTCTCAGAGCTGAACGATCTCGTGAATCAGCGGAGCGACCCACTCGCCGTTAAAGGAAAATGCCACGCAATGATTGTGCGCGCGGGTCCAAGATCAAGCGGCAGTGTCGGGCCAAACATTTTGACTGCAACCCTTGCGAACCGAGGCGAACGATCTTCTTGGTACTCAACAGACAGCCACCAAGACACGATCATCATGCCGGACAATTTTCACGCGGCCGGCCGACAGCCAGTTACAATTCCTAGCACTGAGCTGAAATTTCCAGGAATTACCAGCAAACGCCCCTCACGACGGGGGAAAAAGGGAAAACACGAGCCGTAGCTGCGACAATTGAAAAGGTGATCCCTCAATTGTTCGCCACGATGCGCCAGTTGGCTCCATCAGCCACGAGCATGACCCATTTGCCGATGCCGCCAGCCATGATCGCGCTGACAATGGTTCCGGACGGCGTCTGGATGTTGGAGCTCGCCGAGTTGACCGCGTTGGCCGTCACGTTGTTGAGGAACAGCATCCGGCCAGGGTAGCGGGCTGCTGACAGCATCGTATAGGTGTACGTGCCAGAACCATTGAAGGTGACGATGCTGTCGCCCGCGCCTTGCGTTGCAGAGGTGCCCGTCAAGGTTACGACCGGCGCGATGTCCTTTGTCTTCATGCGCTGGACGCCACCGCTAACTCCGGCGTATCCCTGCAGCATATTTGACCCGAAACTCTCCAGGTCAAAATTCACGACTGCGTTGCTGTTGTTCGCACAAATGTTGTTCGCCGTGCGTGAAATGGTCGAGAAAAGCCTGTTGTTTGCTACGCTGATCGTGCCAGTCCAAGCACTATCCGTGGTGATGTAGCAGTTCGTATTTGCGGAAAAGTCGCCCTGGTTTCCGCTCATATAGAAGGCGCCAGATCCTGGAGTCGCAACGCCATCGGTATCTGACGAAAAGATGATATCCGACCCTTCGATGGTTGCGCCGGTTACGCTAGGCCTGCCATACGGATATCCAAAGCTGGCCGAATTCACCGGCCTGGCTACGAACATCTTCCCGCCAACGATCGAGTTCTGCACGTTACCATTTCGGATGTTCAGCGAGCCACCCACAATCAGATAATTGATTGCGGCAGGCCGAGCTGTCAGGCTGTTCGCGGATGAGGTGCATGCCGCCGAGACAGTATAGTTGCCTGCTTGCCCCGGCGTGCCAGTGCTCTGCGAGACAATGTACGTTCCGGCAGCAACACCGGTTCCGGTCACGAGATCATCTTTGAACAATGCCCCCGTGATAGCGGAGGCTGCCAATGTCGTTCCCGTGCATGTGCCGGTGAAGGTTGAGCTTAGGTTGGTGTTGTCGGCGTGACTAATCCAGTTGTCTACGAACAGGCCGCTTTGAGAGCTGTACATCGCAAGCGGCTGAGCGGTGTTGTACGTGTAGCCGCCGCCCTGCATATAATTACTGTCAACGAGGTTGTCGGTGTAGTTTGGATCTCCGAATTGAATACCGCGTCGGCAATTCACGATGATCGGTCCGTTGATGCTGGTGCCGGTGGTTCCCCCGGCGTTATCAGTCCATACCTTGATGGCGGACGGAATTGACAGGACGCTGGCACAATTGAACGCCAGACCTTGCCCCATAAAGAAGCCGTTGTTGGAGTTCTTGATATCGAGCAGCGGCCCATTCATGCCGGCGCTGCCCGTCAATCCACCACGGCCGGTTAAACAAAGCACTCCAGAAGGTGCGACCAGCGCGACGCTTGCATTGATCGTGTAATTGCCATTGAACTGAAAACAGCGGTTGCCTGCCGCCGCGTCATACATCGCCTGCGTGATGTTCGCAGCAGTGCAGCCGCCGCTATAGTCCTCGCACATGACCGGCAGTTGCTGCAGCTTACCTTTCAACGTCTGCGCGGCGGGTGATGCATTCGTCGCGGTGAACCGATAATCTTGCGGCTCTGCCCAATTTCCCGCGCCGCTGAAAACCGTGTTGAGGCTGGCGTTCGTCCCGCTGTTCATCTGCGACACGGCAATGTTGCCGGAGAGATTCGAGAACGACGGCTGGGTGCAGCCAGGGACGCCGGCCACGATTGCCGCGATCCACTGGTTCGATGAGCACGCCACCGAATAGACGCTCGCGAGACCGAGATAGGTCCGCGCGGCCGCTGCCGAATATTCGCCCACCTTGCCGTTGTTGTCGTAGAGGATCTGACCGTTGGTCCCGCCGTTGATGGGCGTGTTGTTGACCGTCCACGGCAGCGAGGTGAACGGGATGGCCTGTGCCGGTCCGGTCCCGGTGCCGACCCCGATCCTGCCGATCACGCTGTTGTTTGGCACGGTCGGATAGGTCTGAGCAGAGGCGACGGAGGGTACCAAGAGAACAACGGCGAGCAGCGCTAACTTTTTGATCTGAGCTTTCATCGATGAACCGAAGATCTCGACGGAGAGATATTCGCTCCTCCGCCTGCGTTCGGCCCGTGTCCTCGTAGGGAGAGCCGCCTTCTCCTTTCTGCCTTGTCCCTCGCGGGGGGCGTTACTGTTCAGCCTTGTCCTTGCGGGGGCCGTACGCGTTACGCAATTAGCGGCAGTGTTTTCTCCCCTGGCACACCGCCAAAGCCAAGATGCGGGCGATCAAAGCGAAGCCCCGGAGCTCACAAGCGAACGTCGAAGCCGCTCGCTTTTACTTGTTGCGCATTCTCGAAAAAGCGCTCGAACGCTTTCAGTGCCTTGTAGACTTCGACCTTGGTTGGCGTGACGCCATCGAGGATGCGAAGCTCGAAGAGCGCAGTCGACGCAGACGTCGTGCCCGTGGTGAAGTCGGAGTACTTCGTCCCTTCCACGCCGCGGGCAACAGCGACGAAATGATCGGCCATGGTCGACCCTCCTGTTCGCTACAGCATGCGGACGCGATTGCCGATCGGCAGGAAGCCGGCCGGGATCAGCGGTCGCGCGAGATCCTGGATTGATCGCATCCAGTCGGGGGTTCGCTTCGCCCGCGCCCGTTCAAGAGGCGTGACGGAGACGGTGACTTGCCGCTCTTCGTTGCTCTTGGGGTCAACCACGTCGATCTGATATTCGAACATCTTCAAAATCCCTTTGCCTCGCCTTTGATGCCGCCGGCGATCACCACGGAGGCGGTCAGCATAAGTCGGACCGCCTCAGCGTCGTTCGCGAGAAACCGCTTCGTAAACGCCGGGTCATTCATGTGTCGGGTCCGCCAGTCCGAAACCATGCGGTATTCCTCTTTGCTGACGCCGGCGCCCTCTAGAGCTTCGCGGACGACGCCGTCCGAAAGACCCAGGCCGCGCATCCAGGAGGCGCCCTCGGCGAGCCGCTTGGATTCGCCGTCGGGGATCATGTCGGCTCCGAGGATCACGCCGTTCATGGCGTTCTCGATTTCGTCGCCGCCCTTTCCCACCACGCTATGCAGGTCGTTCCACTGCTGCGTCGCCGCGACATCGCCCGATAGCAGTTTCGAGCTGAATTCCGCGTTGGCCGTGAGTGCGTCGATCTGCGCACGCGCCTCGGCAGGAGTTGCCGGCGTTTGGTTCTGATCGGTCATGCTGCCTCCGACGGGTGAGATTTGAGCGCGTCAAACCGATCGCGCAGAAGGCCGACGAAATACGCGCCGCCACGGCGGAACGCCGTGGCCGCGGGTTCGATCGCGGGACGGTCATGCGCCAGCAAAGCGTGCGGTGGGCGCGCGCCGGGCAGAAAGGCGTTCGGAAGCCCGTGCTTGAACATCTCGCCGGCCAGCAGAGCATCGATCGCGATCGGGTTCGCGACGCCGGCCACCAGGATGTCGACGGACTTGAAGTCGACCGGATGCGGAACGACGCCGCTGGGGAGCTTCTGCTGCAGCTCCTCCGAGAGCGCGCCGAGCTTGATGCGCAACTCCGCCGCTTTTTCGATATGCCCGGACAGCTCGATGCCAACCTGGGTCCATTCCTCCGCCGTCGATGCAAAATCACGCAGCAGCCGATCGCGACCGGCTGTCTGACGGGCGGCCTCGGCCTCGGCGTCCTGACGCAGGGCCAGATCCAAAGCGGCGCGCAGCTCGGCAACAGCCGTTCTGGCAGCATCGATCCTGCTGCGGTGACCTGCCAGCTTGTCCGCCGCGCCCGGCTCTCGCTCGGCGGCCTGGAGGGCGTATTCCGCCCCCTGCTCCTCGAGCTCCGCCAGCGCGCCAAGGGCGCAATCGAGTTTCTCTCGTACCGCCGGGGCCCGCGGGGCCGACGTTTCGGCGGGCGCAAGCACGGGATCTGCGACGTCTTGGCCGGCTTTCTTGCGAAACATGGACAACATCCTCACGCTGCTTCGCTTTGGTGCTGGTGCGGCTGAGATGCCGCAGCGACAGCGTCCTCCAGCCGACAGCGGATCCAGTCCGAAACAGTCCGCCGTTCGCGAGCAGCCAATTCCTTCACGCGCTCCTCCAAATCAGGTTTGATCCGCGCGCCGAGCATTCTCGTGGTGTTTGCCATCGTTGACCTCTGTCAGGTTCGTGCTCGCATCATCTGCGGGGGTTTGCCGATCATTAGCAACGCACCGCACCTGCACATGGCGTTTCCGCTTCACCCAGCGGTCCCGAACGCGCGCAACGGCCGCGGGGTCTTCAACGATAATCACCGCAACACCCAACGCGCCGAGCAGCGCTCCGAAGCTCACCGGTCCGAGATTTTTCATCGGTCGTGGTGCCAGCAATTTCGACACGTAGCCGCTCTGCAGACCACCGATCTCGCAAAGAACCTCGTGGCCAACGTCTAGTTGGTCTCGGCGATCCCGGAGTGCTTGGATCAGACCGTCATAGTCTGTGATCGGGCGAGAGGTCATGTCAGCGACCGTTGAGCGATGTTTTCAGATGATGGACGAAGAGTTTTTTGAACGCCGCCGCGAAAAAGACGGGGGACATAAATTTCGGGCACAGGCGCAGGATTTACCCCCACCCCCACCCCCGCCCGGTCTTTTCGGTGGGAACTATGGATATCTGGCACGTCATCAGCTCGCATCCTCGCGCGCGTCGGCTTCCAAGAGTGTTGAAGTTCATGAGAGAGCGCGCGCGAAAACCCTTTCCCGAACGGCGGATATTGGACGTGCGTTGGACATGACGCGGCAAACGCGCGTCTCCGTTGGCTTTTTCGCTGCCCTTCTCCACCTTGGCGGAGTGGATATCGTTCGTCAGGCCGCGGGACGACCTGATCGTAACGGTTACGTCCTTGGTCGGCCCTACTCGGGATGAGTGGATATACCTGACCGAGCGCGATCGAGTGGCGCGGAAACTGAGAGTTACTGCACACATGCCGATGGGCAGCTCCTTCCGCCCTTCCCTTCCAAGCGACCGTAGCGCTAGCGGCCACCAAGGCCGCGGCGAGCGCTTCGATCGCGCCTAGGGGTATGGGGGGATCGAAGAAGGTCGATCGAATAGGCGATGTCACCCGTTGGCAGGGGTGATCGAAGGGGCGTTGGCATACCCGATCGAACCGATAGAAGACCGATGGCAGGGGCGATCGAAGGGTCATCAGACGGCCCTTTCGATGTGCTTCACGCGCTTGCTGGGTGGTCCGCTTTCGACGATCCTGATCGTACCTGCGGTGAGCAGACGGCCCATGGCGACGCGGAACGCCTCAGCCTTGATGCCGCCCGCGTCGTGCTCGTCTGCCATCTCGGACGGCGCGCTGCCGCGGCCCGTGGCGGGGCGCACGGTGCGGCCTTGCGCGGCAAACCTGTCGAGCAGCCGCAGGAACATCTCGTCGACGTCACGCTCGGCGGCGGCGCGGTATGGGGACGCCTCCCCGGCCATGGCGGTGGTGAAGGTCAGGCCGCCCCAGCGGAGCGTCACCTTCTCGCCGGTGCGGCCGTAGTTCGACTTGGTGACGGTCAGCGCGCGCGCGTCCGGATCGTCCTTGTCAGGATCCGACAGATGCAGCATCGAGCGCACCGAGTTGCGCCAGTCCACGCTGTTGGCCGTTCCGCTGCCGTCGGCCATGCCGCGCACCGACGGATGATCGAGCAGCACGATCGCTGTGTCATGCTCGCGGGCGATCTTCCGGAGCATCGCGAGGAAGGCGCGTACCTGTCGCCGGGCGATCGCCTCGCCATCGAACACAGCGGCCACGTTGTCGACCACGACGAGGCGCGGCTTGTGCTCGATGATCCAAGCCTCGAGCCAGTCCAACAGCGGCGCGCGGGACAGGCGGCCGTCCTTGTTGGCGTGTACCAGCCACGTGCTCTCCAGGTCGGGAAACAGCATGTGCAGGTCCGGCAGCTTATAGGGGTCGATGCAGCGGTGCTTACAGATGCGCTCTACACGATCGCGGATGTTGTGCTCGGGCTCTTCGCAGCTCAGGAAGAGCGCCGCGCCCGCCTCGATCGTGCAGCCCAACCAATCCGGAAGGCTGGCGGCGACGTGGACCAGCAGCTGGGTGATGATCTCGGTTTTGCCGCTGCCCCCGTTGCCCGACATGATGGTCAGGTCACCACTGGGGACGCGCCCTGTGGCCAGCCAGCGCTGCTGCTCGGGCTGGGTGCCCTTCCATGCTGCGGGCGTGATCGCCTCATAGAGGGCCTTCGGAACGGGCTTCTCGGCGTCATCCAGTTCGGGCACCTGCTCGCCGGCAGGAAACCCTCCGAACTCCTCAATGGAGGAGACGGGCGGCCGATCGTCGTGCGGCGGCTCTTCCATCGGAGCTATCTCGCGCATGTAGCCCAGATCCTCGAACACCTGCAGAGCCATTGCGCGATTTGCGGGGCTGAGCATCAGGCGGCCTCCAGGTCGGCGAACAGCGCGGGCCCATCGTTGAGGTGATTCCGTAGCCAGGCTGCGAGCCGGTCAGCATCGCCAAGGCTGAGAACATAGTGGAAAGCATCGATGTTCGATTGCGGCGTCTCGTACGGCCTGCGCGTCGGCCACTCAGGTTGCGGTTCGCGCCGAGGCGGCAACTCGCCAGTCCATTTCCATCGATCCCTTTTGTCATCGAGCTCCCACTGCATCACCAACTGCAACGCATAGTCGGACGGCAGGTCCTCGACCTCGGCTTCATCAGCAGCGGCCAGTGTACGCGCCCAGATGAAAGCGGCTGCGATCACATCCTGGACTTTGTCCTGCCCAAGCTCGGCCACGAGGCCACGCTCTTCGGCGAAATTTTGGAGCATGTCGACGGCCCACTGAATTTCCATCTCGCCCGACACGCAGCACAGGGCGTACTTCTCAGCGCAGGCTGTGAGAATTTTGACTGGTGCCGGCGCGTTCATTCGCCAGCCTCATCGAGCAGGCCGAGCTCCTGCGCCTTCTGGATCAACATCTGCACGGCCTCGAGCAGTTGCGGAAGCTTGTTCACTTTGACCGCAATGCCTTTCGACGTCGGAACAAGTTTTCCTTCCCGGCTCATCGCGTATTTTCGCAGATCGGCGATGTTCGTGCCGCCCAGCGTGGAAAGCACGCCGGTCAGTGCGTCGTGGCGCCGATTGATCCACTCTTGGTAAACTTTCACCGGCTCGGCCAGCTCGGGCTTGCGCGCTCCCATGATCAGGCCGCCTGGTTGCCGTGGTTAGGCTTCGCTTGCGGCAGGGATGCCAGCCAGGCGCTTTCGTCCTCGATAGTGATGAGCGTCGCGCTGCCGACCTTACGAGCGTTAAGGCGCCCTTCCTTCACTTCGACGTAGGCTTGCGACCTGGAGATCGAGTTGCGGGTGGCGAATTCGTCGATGCGAAATGATCTCTTGCCGAAAAAATTCTGAGTTGCGCTTTCCATGTCCATCTCCGTGCGTGTGGTGTGGCCGCACTTGGATGGATGGGTGATTTGCTGGAATTCTTAGAGGGACATTCGATCGCTATTTTGGTCCGCGAATGTCCCGGTGGCGTTTGGGGGATCGCCTGGCGTCCCGCACGACCTCGGCGCTGACCGAATCACCGAACGCAATTTCGGTAAGACTGGCTACAATCTCATCGCGCGGCTGACCGCAATTGAGCTCGAACATCTCACTAGCCAGACGCATGAAGCGTTGGCGCGGTGCACGGCTCTTCTTGTGGCCTAGCACTTGGTCGGCGAGCTTCTGAAAGTTCTCGGCGGCACGTGCCTTCAGTGCGGCCTCTTCAAATTTGCCAGACTTCCAATCCTTATTGGAGACTGCGCGAGCCTTCGCTATTACGCCGGGCGCTGCCTGTACAACTCGCTGGACGCGCTCGCTCGTAGTGCGCGCATCCAATAGCCACGCGATGAAGGCGCGCGGCGGGGGCGCCGGCTGAGTGGCCGAAATTTTCTCCCACAATCGTTCGACCTCTGGGTGCTCTTGCCAGCGATCAAGGACCTCGACGATGAGCTGTAGTTCGCTGTCGTTCCCAGCTGGCTCTAGCGCGCGTCGAAAGTCGGAGATCTCGTTTTTAAACGAGGGCCGCGGCGCCATGATCAGGTCCCCGCCTGCATCGTCGTCAAGTTTCCATCTTCAGCGACACCGAACCGCGGTGCGCCGGCGCGGATTGCATCGGCGATGTAGCTGGGCGCCAAGTGCCCATAGTGCTTTTCCACCATCCTGGTGTCGCTGTGCCCAAGGTTTTTCGCGACTACCATCAGCGGCACGCCATTCATCACTGCGTGGCTGGCCCAGGTGTGACGCAGCCCGTGAAATCCGATCGGCGGATCGATCTTCGCCCTCTCGCATGCCTGCCGCATTGGATCTTTCTGGTGATCCTTCTTCCACGGCTCGCCATTCTCCTTGACGAATAGGAACGACGTGCCGGCGCGGCCAGCGGTAATGGAGCGGAAGAACGCGACACCGTCCTCAGTCAGGTGGATATGCCGCGACTTGCTCGACTTCGATTTGCGGATCGAAACCGTGCCCGAGTTGTGACTGAAGTCGACGACCTTAAGCCGCGTCAGCTCGCCATAGCGCGCGCCGGTCTCGACCGCACCTCGGGCCAACCGGCGAAAGTCCAATTCAGATGCGTTGAGCAGCCGCGTTACCTCGGCTAGCTCGAGATAGCGCGCGCGGGCCACATCCACGCCTTTGAAGGGCTCCACGGCGCGCCAGGCGGCATCGCTAGGCACCTTCTCCTCCCGCCATGCCTTGTTCAGCGCAGCCTTGAGAACGGTCAGGATGCGGTTTGCGGTCGATCGACGGCGCCGCTGATGCTCCTCGGGGTCTTCGATCTCCTTGAACCGCTGTTCGTCGCCCTTCTTCACCCGGATGCGTGCGCCGGCCTTGGCGAGGCCATGGTGCCAGGTCTCTATCTGGTCCTTGGTCAGGTCCTTGACCTCAGTCTGTCCGAGCTCCGGCAGTATGAACGCATCGGCGGCATACCGGCTGAACTTCGCCGACTTGCGCTTGGCCTCCAGGAACTCGATGTAGGCATCCACGGCGGCCTTCACGGTGAGCGGGCCCGTCTTGCCGGCGGCCCTGTGGGCGCGCTCCACCATAAGCTCACGCGCTCTCGCCTGCGCCTGGGAGAAGCTCAGGATCTTCACGCCGTCGGCGTCGGACAAATCGTCGGCCGGGCCGATCGTCTCAACCTCGTACTTCTGATCGCCGACGTAGCTGCGCACGACCCAACTGCCCGCGCCAGTCTTGAGACGTCGGTAGCCGAGGTGAACTCCCTCCTCCATGACCCGGTAGTAAGGCTTGCCACGAGCCTCCAGACGCCTCCGGGCCTCTCTCTTCTCGAGGTTCGCGTCGCGCACTGTGCGGGCCATGATCGCCACCTTGGCAAGGTTGAAAACGCTTCGTGTCCAACACTTGTCCAATATCCATAGCTGGACGTCAATGGACGGGCATGGTTCTATGTGCCAGTATCTGTTGATTAAATTCGACTATTTGGATGGAGTGTGGACGCCAATGGACCTGTTCTTATCTCTTTCACGGTGGAGAGAGCGGTTCGATTCCGCTAGGGAGCGCCAGTGCACGCGGCGGCGATAGATGGCGCCGCTGAGCCCCCACGACAGCCCGGCTGCAATTTCCGCCGCTTCGCGTGAACCTCCCCGCTGCCCGCTACCGACCAATGTCAGTTGGAACCGGTCCAGGCCCATGGCGCAGTGTAACCCCGAGATTGAAGGTTCGTCCGGCGCATCCACAGCGTGGCCGGGCCTTCCGCCATGGCTGGGCCATCCCCACCAGCATCCATCGGACCGACGCGCCAAAATGCTGGAGCACATGGCGCGCGCCAGATCACTTCCGCAGCGTCAGGCAGATTCCGCGCCGGCGGCGCTCGTGCCGTCAGGCAGCAGCGCCAAGAACGCAATCAGCGATATTCTCGGCGACGTCATCGGCCACGTTATCCTGTTCGGTATCCTCGCCCTGCTCTTCCAGTCGCGCATTCCGCTCTATCTCGGCGCGTTCGTTGTCCTAACCGACGGCGAGCGCATCGAAGCCGCGCTGGCAACCATCGGTATCCGCCTCGAGCCCGAAACGATCGGCCCCGACATCGTCAAGCGCTCCGCATTCTGGTTTGGCTGGTTCGCGTTGCTCGCCGCCTTGAAGGGCTCCGTCCCGGCCTGGCTCGCGCCATGGATGCCTCCGACCGAGTCATGGTCTTTCATCGCCGGCATCGCCCTCCTGCTCGCCATTGTCGAAGCATCCACGGCGCTGGCGATGCGGCGCGCGTTGCCGCCGTTGGGATTGCAGATCAGCCCGAACGGCCTGATATGGATGACGATCCAGTTCGCGATGGCCATGGGCTCGCTGGCTTTGCTGGTGCTGTTCGGATCACTCTAGGCGCCACAGCGCATCGTTGCTTCACCGCGCCCTCGATGACGATGTTGTGAGGCGGCCTGCGGCATAACGGGTCCTTATGCCGCGCTTTCTGCGGGGCGCACGAAGTGCGCATTTACCGGAAATTTACCCCTGCTCCTTTGCGCTGGTATCATTTGCTTAGAATTTGACAGCTACCGTGGAATTACGGAAGCAATCCCGAACATCATTGGCACCTCATGTCCGTCGCAGAGTTCCTCAGGCAGCGTGCAGTGGACGTCACGGTCAGCGGCAGCTACTCGCTGCCCCGCTGGTATGATTGCGAGGGCAAGCTGCGCAGCTTTGCCTGCCGCACCAAGCGCGTCTCGCCCTTCCGAATGATCGTGGACGTGCCCGTCGTCGGCAAGGTCGGCGAGCGCCTCACCTCTTACTTCCAGGATTTCGGCGAATTCCAGTGCACGATCAGCGCGACGCTGAAGTCGGGCTTCCTGATGGAGCTCGACATGACGCGGGCGCGGCGCGCCTGGATGTCGGAAAAGCTGACCTGGCTCGAGAAGAAGCAGAAGGACGCCAGCGTCCAGGAGCTGCGGAACGACGCGCGTTTCGTACCGCAGGTCTCGCACACCTTCCTGACGCTCGCCAACGGCAGCAGCCATCCGTGCTTCATCATCGACGTCTCCACGGCTGGCGTCGCGATCTCCTGCGAATACGATCCGCCGCTCGGAACCCCGCTTGCGGTCGGCGCCTGCGTCGGGCGCGTGATCCGCAAGTTCGAGCACGGGTTTGCGGTCAAATTCGCAGAAAAGCAGTCGCGGGACGACCTCGTCCGCCTGATCGTCCGCACGCCCTTGCTGCAGTCGGCCTGAAGCCGGCCCGATCGATCTTAACTCTTTCTTAACTAAAGACTGGAGATGGCGACCCCTGCGCGATAGGGTGTGCCCCGGTGCGTCCGCAATCACTGCGGGCCTCGAGTATTGGAAGCCCCGGAATGTCCATCGCCGACGCCGAGTTCGCCCCGGCAGAGATCGCGCCGAACGCGCCCGTCGCGCTGAAGCCGCAGCTTCCACCCGGCGTCGTCACCGAAGGGCCGCTGGTCCAGGCCAAGCTGCGCGAGAGCTATCTCCTGCTCGGCATCCTCTATGTCGGCGCGGTCGCTGGCATCATCTGGGCCGTGACGCAAGGCGTCGGCAAGGTCGAACTATTTACCTTCGCCTGGATGTTCGCGCTGACGACGTTCGGCATCGGTGCCGGCATGCACCGCCTGTTCGTGCATCGCAGCTTCCGTACCGGCCCGATCATGCGTGTCTTCTTCTGCGCCATCGCCCAGATGGCTGTGCAGGGCTCGATCGCCAAATGGGTCGCCAACCACCGCCGCCACCATCTCTACGCCGATGACGTCGGCGATCCCCACAGCCCGCAATTCGACGGCTTCGGCAATCGCTATGTCAGCGCGCTCAAGGGCTTCCTGCACGCCCAGGGCAGCTGGGTGTTCGACCAGGCCACCACCGACAACGAATACTATGCCAAGGACATCCTCGCCGATCCGATCGCGATGTTCTTCGTGCGCACGCGCTGGGTCTGGTACGGGATGTCGGCAGTCTTCATCCCCGGCGTGATCGGCTACACATTCGGCGGCGTGCACGCCATGATCGGCTGCGTGCTGTTCTCCGGCCTGCTTCGCGCCTATCTGCTGATCCTCACCAGCCAGCTCACCGGCTCGGTCTGCCACGCCTACGGCTATCGCCGCTTCGAGGTCGACGACGCCTCGACCAACGAGTTCGTGACCACGATCCTCACCTTCGGCGAGGGTCTGCACAACAACCATCACCGCTTCCCGCGGGACGCCTACATCTCGCACGCCTGGTGGGAGATCGATCTCAACGGCCTGATCATCCTGGGCCTGGAAAAGATCGGTCTCGTCCACGACGTCTTCCACGCCTCGCACCGTCAGCTGGAGCGGGCGGCCGAAGCAGAGGCGGCCTCGACGGCGCGCTGAATCGGCAGGCAGCGGCCACCGCCGGGCCGTCTTGCCTCCGCATCGCCGCCCTATCGCGGCCCCATTGCGGGATCAGCTTTTGATCGTCCGTGCCTCCAGGCCGGGCGTCATTTGCAGACTTGCGATCGGGGGACCGAATGGCAGTCGACAAAGTTACAGTGGACAAGATCACTTGGGACAGGGTCGGCCGGGTCACTGAGCCTGGACGCTACATGTACACGTTCGGCTGGCTCACCATCACCGCCGGCGATCTGGAGATCTGGAAGCTCTACCCGCAGGCCGCGTTCACGCTGCTGGCGCAACCGGGCGAAGCCGACACATCCCTCGGCGAGGAATTCCATCTCGGCGCCTTCGACGTCGCTCCCGGGGCGCCGCCACCGTTCACCACGCACTGAAGGCAGAAAGCGCCGGCCGGTGCGGGAACGCATGGCATGGGCGTTGCTTTATCATCGCCATGATACACATCCCCGCCGTCGACCAGGCCTTCCTGCTGGTGCTTATCGTGTTCTGCCTCGGCACGTGCCTCGTTCGCGCCTTCTGGGAGCTGGAGCAGGCGCGGACGCGCCGGATCGCCTCGCCGCCCCGCAAGGGCCCAACGAAGCGCAGCTAGCTGGCCTGCCCGGCGCACGGCTACGCCGTGAGTCGAAGAAACCTGCGCACTTCCTTGATCTGACTTGCCAATCGCGCCCCGACCTCGGTCGAGGCAATCGTTACTGTGGATGACGAACAGGTGCTGTCATGCAATTGATTGCGCGTGTATTTTACACCGTCACGAGCCGCGGCAGATGAACGGAAGCTAATGCACTCGTTAAGCGAGCCGACAGCAAGCGCATGACACATGGTCGCATCGGTGAATGTAGATAAGCGGATCAAGGGAACCTATTTTCGGCGCCGATGTACCTGATTGAAGCATTGCCCACCGTCATCGGAACGGCCGCCATCGCCCCGGCGCTGCTGATGCTGTGGCTTGTCATCGCCGCCGAGGAGCGTCCGGGACCGCCGGCCCAGGTCTGGACCGCGTTCCTGTTAGGCGCGGCCAGCATCTCGCTGCTGGGCCTCGCCCGCGCCCCCTTCGCCAAGATGGTCGCCGCGCCCGACGACCCCTGGGCGGCGCTGGCGATGCATTCGATCTTCGGCGTCGCGCTGCCTGAGGAAGCCGTCAAGGTGATCGCCATCGTGGCGATCTCCTCGACCAAGCGGCGGACCTTTGCCAATCCGATGGACACCGTGGTCTATGGCGCCGCGGTTGGTCTCGGCTTCGCCGCTTACGAGAACCTCGCCTATCTGGTCCAGCACGCCGAGATGTGGCGCTCGCTGGCCGCCTTGCGCAGCGTGCTGACCGTGCCGTTCCACGGCGCGCTCGGCATCATCGCGGGCGCTTACCTGACGATCGCGCGCGCCGGCACGGCGCTGGGGGCGAACCGGCACCATCGCGACTGGGCCCGCCTCTCCAGCCGCCTCCTGATGCTGGCCGGCCCGCTTGCGCTGCATTCCGCCTTCGACTTTCCGCTGCTGACCCTGCAAAGAATGCCCGACCTCGATCCGACGCTGCGGATGTGGCTCGGCGCCTCCAGCCTCTTGATCGGCTTCAGCTCGATCGCCTTCGCGATCCGCCTGGTCCGGCGCGTCGCCCGCCACCACGCCCCCCGGACCGATGTCGCGCGGGAGCGGCTCAGCCAGCTCCGCCGGATGTGGGCGCTGCTGCTCGCCGGCGGCGGCGTCGGCTTTCTCGGGCTCGCCTTCGTGCTGACCTCGATCCATCACTGGCTCATCAACCCCGAGCGCAATCTGACGCTGGCCCTGATCCCGATCGGTTTCGTCTCGATCCTGCTCGGCCTGGCGCTTCTGATTGTCACAACGGCGATCTATGTTCTCGGCCGCAACCGCATCCGCACCAGCGCGGAGGGTTTTTCCTCGGCGCCCGGCGGTGGGTGAGCCGCGGGATGGCGAGCGCGCTGCGCGCATACTAGATTGAGCGCTGACCTTTCGATCTGGAGCCTGCCGATGACGTCGCCCGAGGATTTTTCGCGGCTTCAATCCATGATGAGCCAGACGGTCAAGGCCCACTGGAAGGCCTTCCTGTTCGAGGGCATCCTGCTCGCAATTCTCGGCGTCGCGGCGCTGATCCTGCCGCCGCTCGCAAGTCTTGCAATCGCGATCTTCCTCGGCTGGATGTTCCTGATCAGCGGTATTGGCGGACTGATCGTGACCTATTGGGCGCGCAGCACGCCGGGCTTCTGGTGGTCGCTGATCTCGGCTGCGCTCGCCGTGCTCGCCGGCATGCTGCTGCTGGCCCGGCCGATGCAGGCCGTGCTGACGCTGACCATCGTGGTCGGCGCCTACTTCCTGGCCGAGGGCGTCGCCACCATCATGTACGCACTGGAGCACCGCCGCGAACTCAGCGGCCGCTGGTCGTGGCTGCTGATCTCGGGCCTCGTCGACATTGCGATCTCCTTCATGGTGATCACGGGACTGCCGAGCTCGGCGGAATGGGCCATCGGCGTCCTCGTCGGTATCAACCTCCTGTTCGGCGGCGCCAGCCTGATCGGCCTGGCGCTGGCGGCGCGCAACAGCAACACCTGACCTGCCTCGTCACCTGCCGCGCCGATCGGGGGGTGACAATCCGCCGATGGCGCGCTATATGCCCCTTCATGATCACCGTCGCCACCAGCTATTTTTGGTACTTTAGCTACGACAGCTCGCTGGCGGCAGGAGGATCGCGCTCAATCTGAATATTGAAGCAAACGTCCGAACAAGCCGCCAGACCTGGCGGCTTTTTTTTGGCCGGCAGGTTCTCTAAACAACAGGAGCCCGCCGTGCTGAGCACGACCGACGATCTTCGTATCCGCGAATTGAAAGAGCTGAGCACGCCGGAAGAGGTGATGCGGGAAGTCCCGCGCACGCTCACCGCGACACGCGTGGTGATGGCGGCGCGCAACGCCATCCACGCCATCCTCAATGGCCAGGACGACCGCCTGCTGGTCGTGGTCGGCCCCTGCTCGGTGCATGACCCCAAGGCCGCGCTGGAATATGCCGAGCGCCTCGCAAGCTTGCGCGAAGAGCTCGCCGACCAGCTCGAAATCGTGATGCGGGTCTATTTCGAGAAGCCGCGCACCACCGTCGGCTGGAAGGGCCTGATCAACGATCCCGATCTGGACGGCAGCTTCGACATCAACAAGGGCCTGCGGCTGGCGCGCAACGTGCTGTCGGCAGTGAACAATCTCGGCCTGCCCGCCGGCACCGAATTCCTCGACATGACGACGCCGCAATACATCGCCGATTTGGTGTCCTGGGCCGCGATCGGTGCGCGCACGACCGAGAGCCAGATCCATCGCGAGCTGGCCTCGGGCCTGTCGTGCCCGGTCGGCTTCAAGAACGGCACCGATGGCAATGTGCGGATCGCGGCGGACGCCGTGAAGTCGGCCTCGCATCCGCATCACTTCATGGCGGTGACCAAGCTCGGCCGCTCGGCGATCGCCTCGACCGCGGGCAACGAGGACTGCCACATCATTCTGCGTGGCGGCAGCAAGCCGAACTATGATGCGGCAAGCGTCGCGGCCGCTTGCAACGAGCTGACCAAATCCGGCGTCGCACCGCTGGTGATGGTGGATGCCAGCCACGCCAATTCGAGCAAGAAGCCCGAGAACCAGCCGCAGGTGGCGGCCGACATCGCCGGCCAGATCTCAGGCGGCGAAGGCCGCATCATGGGCGTGATGATCGAGAGCAATCTCGTTGCCGGCCGTCAGGACGTCGTGCCGGGCAAGCCGCTCACCTACGGCCAGAGCATCACCGACGGCTGCATCGATTGGCCGACTACGGCGACCGCGCTCGAGCAGCTCGCCGACGCGGTGGAAATCCGCCGCAACGCCCGGCGTGCCGGACTGCAGGAGCGCTCGGCCTAGCTCAGAGCGAACTCGCATTCGCTCTCCTCACCTCTCCCCAACGGGGGAGAGGTGAAAGGATCAGCAGCCGCGGCAGATGCTCTTGATCTTCCGATCGAGCTCCGCGTCTTCCTTGTTCGCAGGGGTGTTCGGATTGCTCAAATTCTTCTCGCTCGGCACGTCAGCCGCGCGCGGCTGGCGGTGACCGACCGGCGCCGGCAACACCCCAGAGGTTCCGCCGCTGCCGCCGGATGTCGATCCCTTGGAACCGCCGGTCTGTGCTGCCGCTGCGCCGCCAAGCAAGACCACGAGCGATGCTGCCACCATGATCTTCTTCATTCTTGCTTCTCCGTTCTCGAACCGGCGCGCTCTCCAACACCGCTCACGTCTCGGGCGGATAGAGATGAACGTCACCGCAATAGTCCACGATACGATAGCGCGTTTCGGCTTCCGCATCACCCGCATGGGGTGCGGTATTTTGCGGCGCCAGGACGTAGCTCGGCCCCACCGGGGATTTGCCGGCGCCGCCGGGAATGTCGATGACATAGTCCGGCTGACAAAGCCCTGACACCCGCCCGCGCAACTGCCGCATCAAATCCTGTCCTTCGGCAAGGGTCGCGCGAAGATGCGCGGTGCCCGGCGCGAGGTCGCCGTGATGCAGATAGTAGGGCTTGATCCGGCATTCGACGAAAGCTCGCATCAAATCCGACAGAGCGGCGATGTTGTCATTGACCCCGCGCAACAGCACGGTCTGGCTGACCAGGGGAATTCCGGAATCGACGAGCCGCGCGCAGGCGGCGCGCACCGGTCCCGTCAGTTCGCGCGCATGGTTGGCATGCAGCGCCACCCAGGTGGTCGCGCCCTCGACCTTGAGCGCCGCAACCAACTCGTCGCTGATGCGCGCGGGATCGGCCACGGGCACGCGGGTGTGAAGGCGGATGATCTTGACGTGATCGATTGCCGCGAGTTCGGCCATGATCTCGCCCATCCGGCGCGGCGACAGCATCAGCGGATCGCCACCGGTCAGGATCACTTCCCAGATCTCGTGATGCGAGCGGATGTAATCGATCGCCGCGCGATAGGCGGTCTCCGACAGCGCGTTCTCCTTGCCCGGGCCCACCATCTCGCGGCGGAAGCAGAAGCGGCAATAGACCGCGCAGACGTGAACGAGCTTGAACAGCACGCGATCGGGATAGCGGTGCACGATCCCTGATACCGGCGAGTGCGGATGATCGCCGATCGGATCGGAGTCCTCGCCCGGCTGCATCTCAAGCTCCGCGGCGCTCGGAACGAATTGCCGTGCGATGGGATCGTCGGGGTCGGACGGATCGATCAGTTCAACCAGCGCCGGCGTGATCGCCACCGCATAGCGTGCGGCAACGCGTTCGAGCGCCGGCAGCGCTGCTGCGGGCGCCAGACCTTCGGCGACGAGCTCAGCCGGCTCGCGCAGAGTGCGTGCAAGGTTCGTTTTCATCATGTCTCACTAGACGCTTCATTTGCAGGTGGCGTCCAAACCACCTGATCGATCCGCGATGCGCCGCTTGCCAGCATCACCAGCCGGTCGAAGCCGAGCGCGACGCCGCTCGCCTCCGGCATTGCGGCGACCGCAGCCAGAAAATCCTCGTCGAGCGGATAGGCTTCGCCGTAGCGGCGCTGCTTCTCCGTCATCGATTCCGTGAAGCGCTTTCGCTGCTCCTCGGCATCGGTCAGTTCCCCAAAGCCGTTGGCGAGCTCGACGCCGCAGGCGTAGACCTCGAACCGCTCGGCAACCCTGGGATCGTCCGTCTTCACCCGCGCCAGCGCCGCCTCTGGAGATGGGTATTCGAACAAAATGGTCAAACGCCCCTGCCCCAGATACGGCTCGACATGCTCGACCAGCACCTTGCTGAAGATGTCTGACCAGGTGTCGTCCTCGGCCACACGGACCTTGCCACTGGCCGCCTCGGCCAACGCGGCACGGTTACCCTCGCCGTCCCTGATTGTCGACAGCAGGTCGATGCCGGCGAACCGTTCGAAGGCGCCCGCGACCGTCAGGAGCTCGGGCTCGGCGAAGGGATCGGCGGTCCGGCCCCGGAACGAGAAGGTGCCGATTCCGGTCGCCTGCGCCGCACGGGCGATGACGACGACGCAATCGGCCATGATGGCGTCATAGGAGGCGCCAGCCCGATACCATTCCAGCATGGTGAATTCGGGCAGATGCAGGTCGCCGCGTTCGCGGTCCCGGAACACCCGGGCGAGCTCGAAAATCCGCGTCTCGCCCGCCGCCAGCAGCTTCTTGCAGGCGAATTCGGGCGAAGTCCGCAGATACCGGAGGGCTCGGCTGCCGTTCGGCCGCACGATCTCGGTCCGGGGGGCGTGCAGATGGGTCTCATTGCCCGGTGAGACCTGGAGAACGGAGGTTTCGACCTCCACGAACCCCTGCTCGGCGAAAAAGCCCCGTACAGACCCGGTAATGGCCCCCCTGGCCTGGAGGAACGGCCGACGGTCGAGGTGCCGCCCGGGCGACCAGAACGGTGAGATGGGCTTGTCCCCAGCCATTACCCGACCACCCCAGACCCGAGCAAAACGCTGGCATCTAACGGCAAAATCAGTATGTTGCGGCCCGAAACGGGCGCCGAGGTCCGATTTGAGGCCCCAAGTCCCCCATCGAATTGATCACGTCCTGGCCGGTGCCGGGCCAAGCAAGCAGGAAATATAGCTTTGAGAGTCATCGCCAGTTCTATTCGCAAAGGCAACGTGATCGAGCAAGACGGCAAGCTCTATGTCGTCGTCAGCGCCGAAAACATCCACCCCGGCAAGGGCACCCCGGTCAGCCAGATCGAAATGCGCCGAATCTCGGACGGGGTAAAGATCTCCGAGCGCTACAAGACCACCGACCAGGTCGAAAAGGCCACCATTGAAGAGCGCAACTACACGTTTCTGTACGAAGATGGCGACGGCTTCCACTTCATGAACCCGGAGACCTACGACCAGGTCCAAGTCTCCAAGGACGTCGTCGGCGACGCGGCCTCGTATCTTCAGCCGGACATGACCGTCAAGCTGTCGACCCACGACGTCAACGTGGTCTCGCTCGCGCTGCCGCAGCGCGTGACGCTGGAAGTGGTCGAAACCGAGCCGGTGACCAAGGGCCAGACCGCCTCGTCCTCCTACAAGCCGGCGGTGCTTTCCAACGGCGTGCGCACCACCGTGCCGCCGCACATCGCGGTCGGTACCCGCATCGTGGTCATGACCGAGGACGGCTCCTACTCCGAACGCGCCAAGGACTGACGGGGAACAGAGCGATCGCAGGTGCCGCCGGGGGGCGAGACAGTGGTTGGGAAGGGTTTCCGCTTCGTCTCGCTTCTTTTGGCGTCGCTTTCGCTCCTCATTGCCGCTCCGCTCGCTGCGGATGAATTCCGCAGCCCCTCGCTCACGGCCCTGCGCGTCGACTGGCGCGCAGCGCTCGACCAACTCCGCACCGAGATCAACAGCCGCCCCCGCGTCGCGGACGATTTCATCTTCGCACCTCGCCGCTCGGTGCCGCGCTACGATCCGCGCGCGATGCCCGCCCTGGTGCAGCTCAACGCGGTTTCCTCGCGATTCTTCACCGGCATCACCCGCAGTCCCGTGCCGGTGCTGCTGCCGTTCGACGCCGCCGCTTACCTCGAGGCGCAACGCAGCAGCGCGCCGGCGACGCTCGCGCTGTCGCGCTATCAGGCGGACTTCAATCCCGTCGACATGTTCGATGCCGGCCCCGCCGGTTACAGCGCGACCTTCTCGCTTGAGCCCGGCACCGGTGAGGGCATGCCGAGCCGGGTGTTCACAAGGCCGGTCGAAGTGCAGATCACGGGCTCGGCGCTCGTCTACGACATCGCCGATCCCTCAGGCGGCAAGGGCGAGCAGATCAAACCGCTCACAGCGCTCTACCCGGACCTGCGCAGGTTCATCCGGGAAGGCTATGTACGCTACGCTTTCACCCGTTTCGGCGTCGCCTATGTGGTGTCGATCCAGTGCCTCGACAGCGTCGCCAAGCCGCGGCGGCTGGCCTGCAAGGAAGCCTATCCGGTCGCCGAGCGCTTCCTGAAGGCCCTGCGCGTCGCCGGCGGCCAGCGCATGCGGCCGTTGACGGACATCGCCTCAAACATCCTCGATCGTCCGGCGGGCCGTTCGCCGGATTTCAGCTACCGGCCGAGCGGCGATATCATCCCGAACACCGGCTACCGCAAGCAGGGCGGCCATCCCGACGCAATGGCCTATGCACAAATCCGCTTTCCGCTCGAAAAGACGCCCGCCTTCGTCCGCTCGCAATCCTATGCCAAGCGGGACAAGATGGAGAGCACGACCGCCTATCCCTGGCGCGACAATTTCTGCGAGTCCCGCAGTTTCGAGGTCTGGCAATGCGCGGGCGGTTACGGCCATCAGGGCGAGGACATCCGCGCCGCCGACTGCCCGCCGCCCGGCGAAGGCCGCGAGCCCTGCGATCCCAAGCAGCGCGGCGTCGTCGCCGTGCGCGATGCCATCGTGATCCGCGCGTCCAAGGACCAGGCCGCGACGCTTCAAGTCAACAGCCGCACCGAGCACATCCGCTTCCGCTACATGCACATGAATCCGCACGCAATGAACGCCGATGGCGTGCTCAATGGCCGCATCGTCACTGAAGGCGAGAAGATCGGTGTGATCTCGAATTATCTCGACCATCCCGCCGGCACCTCGATGCATCTGCATTTCGACGTGCAGGTGTTCACACGCGACGGCTGGATCTGGGTCAGCCCCTACATCACCCTGGTCTCCGCCTACGAACGCCTGATCCACGCCCGCGGCCGCGAGGTCGGCCCGGAGATCGCGATCACGTCGCAGCCGGTCGCCCATGCGCTGCCGGACGACGTCATCAAGCCGGATCTGCGCGAGGGATCGAGCGGCGAGGAGAATTGAGGGCTTCCTCGCTCCAATGAAGGGCGGTGCAAGAGCGTGTCGTCGCGCGCACCGCCGGCTCAAACAAAAACAGGGATCGGGGTGATGAGTGTCGGACTGATCGGTCTTCTCGACGATATCGCGGCGATTGCAAAGGTGGCAGCCGCCTCGCTCGACGATGTAGCGAGCCAGGCGGCCAAAGCAGGCGCAAAGGCGGCTGGCGTGGTCATCGACGACGCGGCCGTCACGCCGAACTACGTCATCGGTTTTGCCTCGAAGCGCGAACTGCCGATCGTCGGCAAGATTGCGGTCGGATCGCTGCGCAACAAATTGCTGATTTTGCTTCCCGCTGCCCTGCTGCTTGGTTATTTCCTTCCCAGCGCGGTGACGCCGCTGCTCATGCTTGGCGGAGCCTTTCTCTGCTACGAGGGTACCGAGAAGGTGCTCGAAGCCGTGATGCCGCATCATGCGCACCACCACGAAGCCCAGCTTGAGCCGATCGCGCTGAATGCCCGGTCGATCGAGGACGAGAAGGTCGCGAGCGCCATCAAGACGGATTTCATCCTGTCGGCGGAGATCATGGCGATCACGCTGGCGGCCCTCCCGGCGGGCAGCATCTGGATGCAGGCGCTGGTGCTGGCACTGGTCGGCTTCGGTATCACGGTCGGGGTCTACGGCGTGGTGGCCCTGATCGTGAAGGCGGACGATGCCGGCGTGGCCCTTGCGGGCTACGACGGCGCCTCAGTCATTGGCGCCGCAATCCGCTCGCTTGGACGCGCACTCGTCCGCGGTATGCCCACCTTCCTGGCGGTGCTGAGCACCATCGGCACTGCCGCCATGATCTGGGTTGGCGGCGGCATCATCCTGCACGGCATCGAAAAATACGGCCCGCCCGTGGTCGGCCGCACGGTCCATGCCGCAACCGAGGCGGCCGCGCACGCCCTTCCATCCGTTGCCGGCATCATCGAATGGTCGGTCGAGGCAGCCATCTCAGGCCTGCTTGGACTGCTTGTCGGCGCCGTTGCGATTCCGGCAGTCCAATACGGCCTCTCTCCGGCATGGAAACGGCTGAGGCGATCGCGGGATCGCGCTTCCTAGCCGCACTCTACTCCAAGAACGTCGTGAGCTGCGCGCCCTCGTCCGCCACGAACACCGCGATCAATTCCGCGGGCTCCGTCACGCTGGCATTGGCCGAGACCAGATGCGTTGAGCCCGGCGGTTCGAAGAAGGACTGGCCGACGCCAAACGTCTCGACAGGACCGCCGCCGAGCTGGGAACGGATCTCGCCCTTGGTGATGTAGGCGGTCACGGATCCTGCGTGACGATGCGGTCGTGAAAACCCGCCCGGACCATAGGTCACGCGCACGATGGTGACGCGCTTGCCCGGCACGTTTGGCAATGCGTAGGAGCCGATCGGTTCAACCTTGTCGAGCGGCGAGGTCTCCGCCGCTGTGGCGCAGAGCGGCGCGAGCACGCCGGAGACGGCATCCATCGACACCGGCAGCGCCTTGCCGATCGCAATTGCGCATGCAATCCCTCCGACGACGGCGAGCGCCGTCGAACGTGACGGTGCCGGCAACCGTACGGCAGATAAACTCATTGCTGTCATCATAACCTCCCTTTGTGCCGATCAGGATGCCGCAGCATTCGCGGCCACCGGCCGCGGCGCCGGCGTCCAGCGAAACGCAGCCCCGAAGCGGTTCCAGACGTTGATCGAGGCGACCGCCGAGGTCAGATACATCAGCTCCGTCTCGGAAAACTCCCGGGCAGCTTCGGCATAGACGTCCTCGCTAACGCCGTCGGGCAGGACGGTCAGCGCCTCGCCCCATGCCAGCGCGGCACGCTCGCGCGGCGAAAAGATCGGCGCCTCGCGCCAGACCGCGACCAAATGGAGCTTGTCGACGGGAACGCCGATCCGCTCCGACAGCAGGACATGATGCTGCACGCAGAAGGCGCAGCCGTTGATCTGCGAGGCGCGCAGCTTGACGAGCTCGATGAGCTGCTTGTCGAGGCCGGCCTTGGTCGCAAGCTGACCGAGCGCCAGCACCAGATCATAGACGTCGGGTGCGATCTTCTTGAAATCCTCGTATTCGCTACGGGCATGTGACATTGCGGTTCACCTCGTCTTATTATAAGTGTACTTACATATTATAAGAGCTCTGACATGTCACGCAAGACCGATGCCGTCACCAGATCGAAAACCCGCACGATGCCCGAACCTGCCGGCGACGCGGCGGTGCGTGTTCCCGCTGCCGGCGAAGGCAAGCGCGGCGAGCAGGGCTATCTCGGCTATCTCTTGCGCCAGGCTCACGCCGCAGTCCGTCTGACGACCGAGCGGACGCTCGCCGATCTCGGCGTGACCTCGCCGCAATTCGCGGTGCTGACGATGCTGAATGCCTATCCCGGACTATCAGGCGCCGATGTCGCCCGCCTCACCTTCCTCACGCCGCAGACGGTCGGGGTCATCATCCGCAACCTCGAACGCGACGGCGCGATTCTGATGACGCCTCATCCCGTCCATGGCCGCATCCAGCAATGGACGCTGACGCCGCGCGGGGTAACGCTGTTGAAGGCGTGCCGGGAACGGGTGATGGCGCTGGAGAAGCGTCTGGCTGGCGGCCTCGACGCCAAGGCCGAGGCGAGCATTCGCCGCTGGCTCGCCAACGTCGCGACGGAGTTGCAGGGGGACTAGGTGTGGTCTAGTCGCCGTCTCCTCCGTCACAGCCGCCGGCATCCGAGAAATCGCCACCCGCACCGCCGTCGCCGCCGTGAATACCGCGGCCAAAGTTCTCGGCGATGATCATCAGAACGACGACGAAGAGCCCGGCGCCGAAGGGCCAAGGATTGGCACGGATGATGTCGAAAAGCTCCCGCATGCCGCATCCTGCGCGGACGGAAGCGAACCGACCGTAAAACGACAGGCCTAAAGTCAAGGATATCGCGAAGCGCGCGAGCCGACTACCCGCCCTTCAACAGTTTCTTAACCTCACCGTCGACCCAGGTCTCGTCCGCCGCGATCACCCGTACGCGGCTGTTGTCGGTAGCATTCACCAGCACATGCGAGCTCACCCGGTCGGCGCTTTGCTCGAGGTGCAACTCGGTCTCGGGCTTCCAACTCAGCGTGGTCGCGAGATCGCCGGGAAAGATCTGCCATTGCGATCCGTCGTCGAGTTCGACGACATGGCTTTCCGCATGCGTGTGTATCTTCATTCCACCCCGAATGTTCGATGAACGGACTGCATGCGAAAGGCGGGCCCCGACGCTCCGCCGGGGCCCTGCGCCCTCAGTCGTTGTCGTGATGAATTACGGTCTTGCTGCGATTGCCGAATTCATCCTGCTTCTTGATCACCGTGGTGCGGTCAGAGGGCTCGCGCTCCCTGATGACGGTGGTGCGGTCGCGATCGCGATCCCGCTCACGATACTCGTGGGACTGACCGACCGTCACGCCGGCGCCGACCGGGCCGACGTGAACGCCGACTTCATCAGCGAACGCGGGCGTCGCGACGGCGGTGATCATGGCGGCGGCAAACAGATATTTCCTCATCATCATCTCCTCCTTCCGGATACGGAGGGAATGCAGGACTGCGACAGTTTGTTCCGACAGAAACATGATCCCGGGCCGCGCAGAATCAGCCGCGCGGCTGTTCCAGGAACCGACCCACACCGGCCATGTTTCGGGCTACAATGTGCCCATGACGCACGCTGATTCCTCCCTCCATCCGACTCGCCGCAGCCTGCTGCAATCGACGTTCGGTGCAGCCGCTTTGCTCGCATTCCCGACACGCGTCCTCGCCGCGCCTCCGGGCTTCGACGAATGGCGCGAGAGCTTTCGCGCACGTGCGATGGCCAAGGGCATTTCGGCCGCGACCTGGCAGCGCGCGATGGGACGGGTCGAGCCCGACATGAGCGTGTTCAAGCAGATGCGCAGCCAGCCCGAATTCCACGAGCAGGTCTGGCAATACATCAACCGTCGCGTCTCCGACTGGCGCATCATCAACGGCAAGATCGCGCTGAAGAACAACGAGGCGCTGCTGGCGCGCATCGAGCGGGACTTCGGTGTCGAGCGCGGCACGCTGCTGGCGCTGTGGGGCGTCGAGTCCGCTTATGGCGATCCCCTGGTGCAGCAGAACCACATGACGCCGGTGTTTCCCTCGCTCGCCGCGCTCGCCTGGAACGAGCCGCGCCGCAAGGCCTATTGGGAGACCGAGCTGATCAATGCGCTGCGCATCGTCGACAAGGGCTGGAGCACGCCGGAGCAGATGCAGGGATCCTGGGCCGGCGCGATGGGCCATTCACAATGGATGCCGGAAGTCTGGCTCAATGTTGGCATCGACTATGACGGCGACGGCAAGGTCTCGCCCTTCGGCAAGCCCGACGACGCGCTGGGTTCGACCGCAAAATATCTCGTCAACCGCGGCAAATGGCATCGCGGCGAGCATTGGGGCTATGAGGTGCGCGCCGCCGGCAATATGAGCGGCAGCCGCACCTATGCGGCTTGGGCGTCAGCCGGCGTCACCCGAGCCGACGGCCAGCCGTTCCCGCAGCCGAACGCATCCGCGCAAATGTGGACACCGGTTGCGGGCGGACCGACCTTCCTGCTCGGACCGAATTTCTACTCGGTGAAGAGCTACAACCCTTCCATGAACTATGCGCTCGCGATCTGCCATCTCGGCGACCGCTGCCTGGGGGCGCCGCCCTTCATCCAGCCCTTCCCCGGCTCCGAGCGCGCGCTGACGCTCGCCGAGGTGCAGGAGATGCAGACACGATTGACAAAAGCCGGTTTCGACACCGGCGGCACCGACGGCCGGGTCGGTAACGACACCATGAAGGCGATCAAGGATTTCCAGCAGCGCGCAGGGATTGCGCCGGCGGACGGCTATGGCGGGTTGAAGGTGCTGGCGAAGCTGCGGCAGGGGTCGTAGGGCACGATCCCACACGTCATCATTCCGGGGCGCCACTTGGCGCGAGCCCGGAATCCATTTCTCCACCTCGCTTGTTGCACGATGGATTCCGAGTTCGTGCCTTGCACGCCCCGGAATGACGACTCTGAGAGATCAGTGCCGGTACTGCGGCTCTTCCGCGTCGAGCTGCCTGCGGATCGCGGCGAGATGCAGCCGGGCGGATTCGGAATCGCCTTGGCGCATCTGCCTGTAGGTCTCTGCCGCGATCGCGGGATCGACCGGCAGCACCTTCCGTCCCGTCGACATCGCCAGCACCTGCACCTCGGCGGCGCGTTCGAGGTAATAGAGATCGTCCCAGGCGTCCGCGATGGTCGGCGCCAGCACCATCACGCCGTGATGCTTCATGAAGACGATGTCGGCATCGCCGACGGCAGATGCGATGCGCGCTCCTTCCTGGTTATCGAGCGCCAGGCCGTTGTAGTCGCGGTCCACCGCAGTACGGCCATAGAATTTCAGCGCGGTCTGGCCGGCCCAGATCAAGGGATCGCCTTCGGTCATCGACAACGCCGTCGCATAGGGCATATGGGTGTGGAACGCGACTTTCGCGCGCGGAAGCAACCTGTGCATCTCGGCATGGATGTAGAACGCGGTCGCCTCCGGCACGCCCTCGCCGTCGAGCACATTGCCGTGGAAATCGCAGATCAGCAGTTTTGAGGCAGTGATCTCGCGAAAGGCATAGCCATAGGGATTGACGAGAAACAGATCGTCATGGCCGGGTACCACGGCCGAGAAGTGGTTGCAGATGCCTTCCTCAAAACCGTTGCGCGCGGCCATGCGGAAGCAGGCGGCGAGATCCTCACGCGCGGTGCGGATCGCATCGGTGGCGAGGTCCGGCCGGTTCGAGCGGAATGGCGCGGGCGCGGATGAGGAAGCGTGAAGGCTGTGCGCCATGGCGAAGGACACCTCTGTGGCTCGGGAGCTCCTGGCGTTGTACAGGGGCTGCGCCTGCGCGTCAGCCCCTGCGCGTGCCACCCTGCCCTGCGCGGCTCAGGCCCGCCGCGGCACGCCGCCGGCATTCATGCCGCCGTCGATGACGAGCTCGCTGCCTGTGACGTAGCGCGAGGCATCGGAGGCCAGATACAGCACGCCGGAGGCGATCTCCGCCGCCTGCCCTGCGCGGGCGAGCGGCGTGACGACCTTGGCGCGCTCCTCGGGATCGATCGGCGCGTTCTGGCCGGCGCCGGTCGCACCGGTCGGGATCTTGCCCCAGATCGGGGTATCGATGATGCCGGGATGCACGGAATTGACCCGGATGCCGTCGCCGGCCGCCGCGCATTCCATTGCAATCGATTTGGCGAACAGCCGCACGCCGCCCTTGGTCGCCGAGTAGGCCGACAGGCCCGGCGCGCCGCGCAGGCCCGCGAGCGAGGACATCATGACGATCGAACCGCCGCCATGCTTTCGCATCAGCGGCAGGCAATGCTTGACCGAGAGAAACACGCCGTCGAGGTTGATCGCATTCTGCTTGCGCCAGTCGGCGAGGGTCATGTCGACGATCGATGGCACGGAGATGCCGATGCCGGCATTGGAGACGAGAATATCAAGCCGACCGTAGCGCTTGGCGATTTCGGCGACGATATCGATCCAGCGCTCCTCGCTGGTGACGTCCTGCTCCAGGAAGATCGCCTTGCCGCCGGCTTTCGTCACGCGCTTGGCGAGTTCGGGGCCGCGCAGCTCATCGATGTCGGTGATGACAACAGTCGCGCCCTCGCGCACGAACAGCTCGACGATGGCCTCGCCGATACCCGAGGCACCGCCGGTCACCAGCGCGACCTTGCCCTCAACCTGCACTGCCATGTTCACTCCCTTTTTTGTTGTTTGAGCGACGTATTTTGTGTCGTCTGAGCTAGTCAGATCTTGCGTTATCTAATCACGGATGGCCCCTGGTCCGGTAGCGCGACGTCGATGACGCGGAATTGCACCCGCTCGACGCCCTGGTAGCGATCGACCGAAAGCGATCCGGCGACATGCAATTGCTGGCCGCGGTTGGCCAGCAGCGCGTTGCCGAGCTTCTGGCCGATCGAGCGGAACGCGATGCCGTTGACGATGGCGCCATCGCCCGACTTGAAGCGCAGACGCAGATGCGCCTGCCCAACCTCGTCGGCAAAGACGAGTTGGTGCGCCGGCAGCGCCAGCACGGCTTCCGGATTGCCGCTGCCGAACGGACCGGCACGGTTCAGCGTTGCGGCAAGCTCCGTCGTTACGGCGCGCGCGGAGACGGCGCCGTCGATATAGAGCTCGTTGACGTGGCGCGCCTCGGCGACGTCCTGCGCCAGCGCATTTTCGAGATAGGCCCGAAACTCGGCGAGCTTCTCTTTCCGGAGCGTCACGCCCGCGGCCATCGCGTGGCCGCCGCCCTTGAGCAGAATGCCGTCAGTGACCGCCTGCCGCACGGCCTTGCCGATATCGACGCCCGCGATCGAGCGGCCCGAGCCGGTGCCGATGCCGCCGGGCTCGAGGGCTATGGCGAAAGCAGGCCGCGAAAACTTTTCCTTCAGCCGGGAGGCAACGAGGCCGACGACGCCGGGGTGCCAGCCTTCGGACGCCGTGACGATGACGCCGAGCTTGTCCTCGAGCCCGATCGAGGCCAGCGCCTCGGCTTCCGCCTGGGCTTCAGCAGCCTGCTCGATGACGCGGCGCTCGCTGTTGAGGCGGTCGAGCTCGGCGGCGATCCGCGCGGCCTCGACGCTGTCGCCTTCCAGCAATAACCGCACACCGAGATCGGCGCGGCCGATGCGGCCGCCGGCATTGATGCGAGGCCCCAGCATGAAGCCGAGATGCCAGGCCTCCGGCGGCCCATTGAGGCGCGCCACGTCCATCAAGGCGGTATGACCGACATGGTCGCGCCGCCGCATCGCGATCAGCCCCTTGGCGACGAAAGCGCGGTTGAGACCGATCAGCGGCGCGACGTCGGCAACCGTGCCGAGCGCGACGTGATGCAGCATGCCGAGCAGATCGGGCTCGGGCATCTCCGCGCTCCAGAAACCGCGCTGACGCAGCTCGCGGTTGACCGCGACGAGCGTCACCAGCACGAGACCTACAGCGGCGAGATGGCCGAGGCCCGAGAGATCATCGAGCCGGTTCGGATTGACTAGCGCGTCAACCTCCGGCAGCTCGGTGCCGGCCTGGTGATGGTCGATCACGACCACGGACATGCCGAGCCGTTTTGCTTCGGCGAGCGGCTCGATGCTGGTGGTGCCGCAATCGACGGTGACGAGCAGCGTGGCGCCCTTGGCCGCCAGTCCACGAACCGCTTCGACATTGGGCCCGTAGCCTTCGAAAATACGGTCGGGAATGTGGATCAGCGGATCGAGCCCGCAATGGCGCAGGTGCCAGGCGAGCAGCGCCGCCGAGGTCGCGCCGTCGACGTCATAGTCGCCGAAAATCGCGACCTTCTCGCTCTTCGCCGCCGCATGCGCGATCCGCTTGGCGGCGGCCTCCATCTCCGTCACCGTGAACGGGTCCGGCATGAGCTTGCGGATGGTCGGATCGAGAAAGTCGGGCACCGCGTCGATATCGACGCCGCGGCCGGCCAGCACCCGGGCCAACAGCTCGGGAAGCTGGTGCCGCTGCACCATGGCGAGCGCCTGGGCCGCTCCGCGGGGATCCAGCCGGTCGCGCCAGAGCTTGTCGGTCAGCGAGCGCGCAACGCCGAGAAACGCCTGGGGCGCTTCGACGGGCAAGGCGGTTGCAGGCGGCGTCATGGGTCGCAATTGGTTTGAGGAACCCGGAGCCGACGGTATCGGTCCGGCTTGCAGGACGATTGACCCGGAATCCCCAGGGATTTGCAATCTCCGCGCCGCACAAAGCGGTGGATTGCCGATTTGCTGCGCCGACTGACTATCATTTGGGCATTCGGCGGAACAGCAAATTAAGCAGGCGTTAGGTGGAATCCTCGAAAAAGAATCGTATTCGATCTGTAAGCGATTGTTCCGGGTTCATTGCAGATCAGACCTCATTGCCAAGGGAAATCCCCGATGTCTGCTGCGCTGGGTCTGAAAACCAAGCCGATCGCCACCGAACCCGCTGACGATGATTCCGACATCTCCGCGCTGATCAACCGCCTCACCGCGGAGGTCAACCAGATCGCGGTCGACAAGACCAAGTCGATCCAGCAGATCACCAACCAGATGAAAATGCTGGCGCTGAACGCGCTGATCGAGAGCTCGCGCGCCGGCGCGCAAGGCGCGGGCTTTGCGGTGGTGGCGCAGGAGGTGCGCGGCGTCGGCCAGCAGGTCGAGACCATCGCACGCGAGCTCGAAAGCCAGCTGACGAAGCGCACCGGCGATCTCGTCGCCTCGATCGACCGCATGAGCCAGCGCTCGCGCGGCGAGCGGATGGTCGACCTGTCACTCAACGCCATCGAGCTGATCGACCGCAACCTCTATGAGCGCACCTGCGACGTGCGCTGGTGGGCGACCGATTCCGCCGTGGTCGATTGCGCGGCCTCGCCGATCGCCGCGGCGGTCTCCCACGCCTCGCAGCGCCTGGGCGTGATCCTCGGCGCCTACACGGTCTATCTCGATCTCTGGCTCTGCGACCTCGACGGCAACGTCATCGCCAACGGCCGCGCCGACCGCTTTCGCGTCGTCGGCCAGAACGTCGCCCACACCAAATGGTTTCGCGAGGCGCGAACCTTGCGCTCCGGTGACGACTACGTCGCCGGCGACGTCGAGAACCAGCCGCTGCTCGGCAATGCGCAGGTGGCGACCTATTGCGCCAGCGTCCGCGCCGGCGGTCAGGCCCACGGCGCTCCGATTGGCGTGCTCGCCATCCACTTCGACTGGGAGGCGCAGGCTCGCGCCATCGTGCAGGGCGTGCGCGTCGGCGACAGCGACAAGGCCCGCGTTCTGCTGGTCGATTCGAATTTCCGCATCATCGCGGCGTCCGACGGCCAGGGCATCCTCAGCGAGCGCATCTCGATCTCGCTGAACGGCCAGCGCTCCGGCTTCTACCATGACCGCTCGGGCTCCCTGGTCGCGTTCCATGCGACGCCGGGCTATGAGACCTATCGCGGGCTCGGCTGGTACGGCGTGATCGTCTGCGGGGCGTGAGACAGCCGGCCGATTCAAAAACCCGAAAACAACCCCATGCACAGTAGCCAAAGGGCTGCTTTCATTGGTGTTTTCAGCCGGGCCTGCCTTTCTTGTTCTCTCAAACATTTTGACAAGTCGGGCAAAACACTGGCACTCTGCGATCATCGCAGAGTGTGTTTGCGGCACGAGGGAATGACCCTAGCGGTTTTGTGAAATCGCACTCCGGCTTCTGAAGCATTTTCCGGCAAGCCGCGCCCGTAACAGGCAAGAGCCCCGCGCCCGTGATCGAATAGAGTCGCTTCGCATCACGTTAATCGACGTGAGCGCGCGAGTCCGCCCTGGCTAATCATCTCGCGCTCGTCACATGCCAAGGAGACATGCCATGAAGATCGTCGTGATCGGCGGAACCGGATTGATCGGATCCAAGCTCGTGGCGAAGCTCAAACAGCAGGGCCATGACGCGGTGGCGGCCTCGCCGAAATCAGGCGTGAACGCCGTGACCGGGGAAGGCCTCGCTGCGGCGCTGGCGGGCGCGGATGTTGTCGTCGACGTGGCCAACGCGCCGTCCTGGGAGCCCGCCGCCGTGCTCGAATTCTTCGAGCGCTCGAGCCGAAATCTCGCCGCGACCGAGGCCGCCGCAGCCGTCAAGCATCACGTCGCGCTCTCGATCGTGGGGACCGATCGCTCGCCCGACATCGCCTATTTCCGTGCCAAGCTCGCCCAGGAGACCATCGTGAAGGCCTCCGCGGTCCCCTACTCCATCGTCCGCGCCACGCAGTTCTTCGAATTCCTCGGCGCCATTGGCGAGGCGGGAGCGGCCGGAGACAAGATCGTCGTTCCATCGGCGCTGTTTCAGCCGATCGCCGCCGACGACGTGGTCGATTGCCTCGCAGAGATCGCAACGGGGCGGCCGCTGAATGGCACCATCGACATCGCAGGCCCCGAGAAGGCTCCCTTCAATGAGTTCGTCGCGCGCCGCCAGAAAGCCTCCGGCGACAGCCGTACGGTGGTCGGCGACCCAAAAGCGCAATATTACGGCGCCGCCATTCAGGACACATCGCTGAACCCGCTCGGCGAGGCTCGGCTCGGGAAGACGCCGCTCGCAACATGGCTCGCGCGCCTCTGAGACTTGCAACTACGAACCTATCGCAGTGAAGGAACTCCCATGCGCAGATTGCTGATCGCAACAGCGGTTTATACCGTCTCATCGCTGACGGCCTATGCAGCCGAGCCGGCGGCCCCACTGGCGAAAGTCACCGTCGTATTCGACCAGGCGCTGCCCAATGTCCCCGGCAAGAGCATGAAGGGCGTGCTCGTCGAGTATGGTCCCGGAGGCTCGTCGCCGGCCCACATCCACGCGCCCTCCGCCTTCATCTATGCCACCGTCCTGGAAGGCGCGATCCGCAGTCAGGTCAATGACGGCCCGGCCAAGGTCTTTCACAAGGGGGAGAATTTTTCCGAAAGACCCGGCGATCGCCACGGCATCAGCGCGAACGCCAGCGAAACCGAGCCGGCGAAGCTGCTGGCCGTGTTCGTGGTGGATACGGCCGACAAGGAGCTGACGATGCCCATGCCGAAATAGCCTGCAGACGCACTCCCGCCGGGGTCGGATTCTTATTCGAGAGGGTCTTCATGTTTCCGTCCGCTGCGTGTTGAAGTCTCGATCTGTGGCGGCAATCAGCGCGCGATACCGATCTTCGTACTGTCGCGCCATTCGGCATGCGGTGAAGCGTTCCTCGAAGCGGGCGCGCACCCTCCTTCGATCCAGCTTGCCCAATTCGCCGACCGCCTTGACCGCCTGATCCTCGTTCTCGACGATGAAGCCGGTCACACCGTGCTCGATCACCTCAGGGACGGAGCCGGAGCGGTAAGCGATCACAGGCGTTCCGCAGGCCATCGCCTCGATCATGACCAGCCCGAAAGGCTCCGGCCAATCGATCGGAAATAGCAGCGCGGCGGCCTTGTCGAGGAAGGCCTGCTTCTTCACGTCATCGACTTCGCCGACAAGCTGGATCTTCTCGCCATCGATTTGAGGCTCGAGATGCTTCTTGAAGTAGGCGGTCTCGGCGCGCGGAATCTTCGCGGCGATGCGCAGAGGCATCCGGGCCGCGTGCGCGATGCGGATGGCGTCCTCTGGCCCCTTCTCGGTCGTCAGGCGACCGAGAAACGCCAGATAGGCCCCCTCCTCATAGGAGGGGCGCAACAGCTCCGACGGCAATCCGTGCTGGATCGTTCCCACCCACTTCGCATCCGGAAGCGGCTGGCGCTGATGATCGGAGATCGACACGAAACCAGCCTCGGGGAATTGCCGAACCAATTCGGGCAACCCAGGCAAGTCGAGGCGACCGTGCATGGTCGTCATGAACGGCACGCCAAGCCGACTGAGCAACGGCAGTTGCAGCCAGTCGATATGCGCGTGGATCACATCGAAATCTCTCGCCCGCTTCGCGATCGCTTCCAGCAACATTGCGTTGGCCGCACCCGGATCCGCGCCCTTTCGGCCGAGTCGCAGCGCGCGTGGCCATACCGGGTGAAGCTTGCCGGTCGTGCGGGAGTCGCCGCTCGCAAACAGCGTGACGTCGTGTCCAAGCTTGACGAGCTCATCGACCAGCCAGGCCACCACCCGCTCGGTGCCGCCGTAGAGCTTTGGAGGGACGCTTTCGGCCAGGGGAGCAAGCTGAGCGATGCGCATGACAGCCCGCCGCTATACCGCTGACCGGACGATCAGCACGATGGTCGCGGACAGAAGGTTCGAGATCGCGAGCAGCGTCCACTGCGGCCTCGCGCTTGCGCTCGCCAGGCGGCACGCGAGGCTCTCAATCAGGCTCAGCATGAGTCGTCCGAAAGCCGCTCGAGATAGGCAAGCCCGAAACCCGTGAGCTCCTGGGCATCGCCGTTACTCTCGCGCGCTTCCCGTCTCCCTCGCAAATGACGCTCGAGCAGGCAGCGACGGCCGTCTGCAGCATCGACACCGCGATGGCGGGCGCGGTACACGCACCAAGCGGTATCGACCGCCGTTCGTAGCGGGTCGTCGTCGACCATCTTCCCAGCTCCCACTGGAGATATCCATGGGACGCCAACTCGTCGCGACGGCGGAAGTTTCCAGTTTTTCCCGAAAGTCTAATCCTACCCGCAAGGCGAGCGCAGCAAGCGCTCACTGCCAGTGCGTGCAAATCAGGCGGCGCGGCGAGCGGCCATCTCCGCGGCGAGGAGCAACGCGGCACGGCTGGCGCCGATCGACGCGATGCCTTGTCCTGCGATGTCGTAGGCGGTGCCGTGCGCGGGCGTGCAGATCGGGAAAGGGAAGCCACCGAGCATGGTGACGCCGCGATCGAACCCCATCAGCTTCATCGCGATCTGGCCCTGGTCGTGATACATCGTCAGCACCGCATCGAAGGCGCCGGCCTTGGCGCGCAGGAAGACGGTGTCGGCCGGGAACGGTCCCTCCGCGGCGATGCCCTCGCGCTGACCGGCCGCGACCACGGGCGCGATGATGTCGATCTCCTCGCGACCGAAATTGCCGCCGTCGCCCGCGTGCGGATTGAGACCGGCGACCGCAATCCGCGGCCGCGCGAAGCCGGCCTTGCGCATGCAAGCATCGGTCAGCTGGAGCGCACGATGGATGCGCTCGCTGGACAGCCTTGCAGCGACGTCCCTCAGCGGGATGTGCGAGGTCACCCGCGCGTTCCAGAGCCGGTCCAGCACGTTGAACTCGCTCGCCGCGGTCTTGAGGCCGACCACCTCCGCAGAGAATGCGATCTCGTCGTCGTACTCGGCGCGGGCAAGCCGCATCGCCTGCTTGTTGAAGGGGGTGAAGCAGACCGCATCAACATGGCCGTCGCGGCCGAGCTCGAGCGCGTGTTTGTAGTTGGCAAGCGCAAATTTTCCGCCGGCAAGAGTCGCGGTCTTCGGCTCGACCTCCTTGGGATCGAGGTGACCGAGATCAACGAACAGCGCCTCGCCGTCCGCCGCGCGAAGATCGGCCCCCTGCTCCACCATCTTCAGCGTCGGCTTGACGCCGGCAATGTGCGCGCCCTCCTCGAAGATGCGGCGGTCGCCGATCACGACGAGCCGGCAGCTCGCGCGGACGTCGTCCTGCGCCACCAGCTTGGCCGTCAGCTCCGAGCTGATGCCGGCAGGATCTCCCATTGCCAATGCAATCAGCGGCTTTGCGGTCATATGATCACTTTCTCCTGGGCGGTCGTTTCGGTCGCGGGGGATGCGGGTTTGCGCCACAGGCGCGCGAGCTGCAGCACGAGCGGAAGCAGCAGCAGCGCGATGCCGGCCATGATCAGGCATGTCACCAGCTTGTTCGCGAAGAAGATCCCGAGCGATCCCTTCGACATCAGCATTGACTGCCGGAACGCATCCTCGGCCTTGTCGCCGATGACGATGGCGAGCACGAGCGGCGCCAAGGGATAGAACAGCTTCTTGAAGAGATAGCCGACGATTCCGAAGCCGAGCATCATGACAACGTCGAGATAGGAGTTCGACACCGAATAGGCGCCGACGACACAGATGATCACGATCAGCGGAGCGATGACGACGAAGGGAATCCGCATCAAGGCGGCAAACACAGGAACGGTCAGCAGCACCAAAGCGACGGCGACGATGTTGCCGACATACATCGAGGCGATCAGGCCCCAGACGAAGTCCTTCTGGTCGACGAACAGCATCGGCCCGGGATTGAGGCCCCAGATCATCAGCCCGCCCATCATGACCGCCGCGGTCGCCGAGCCGGGAATGCCGAGCGAGAGCATCGGCAACAGCGCGCTGGTGCCGGCGGCATGGTCGGCCGTCTCCGGCGAGATGATGCCTTCGACCTCTCCGGTGCCGAAATAGCGGCCGCGGCGCGAGAAGCGGCGGGCGATGCCATAGCTCATGAAGGAGGCCGCGGTCGGCCCGCCCGGGGTGATCCCCATCCAGCAGCCGATTGCGGCGCTGCGCAGCAAGGCAACGCCATGCCGCGGCAGGCGGCCGACCGCGCGGAACACCTCGCGCCAGTCGATCTTCGAGGACACCGCGCGGGCATGAAACTCCTCCTCGACCGCAACCAGCAGCTCGCCGATGCCGAACAGGCCCATCACGGCGACGACGAAGCTCACGCCCTTGACGAGCTCGTCGACGCCCATGGTGAGGCGGACGCTGCCGGAGACGGTGTCGATGCCGATCGCGGCGATCGCAAAGCCGATCGCAAGCGCCACGACGGTCTTGATCGGCGCCGAACCGCCCATGCCGACGAAGCTGGCAAAGGCCAGGAAATAGACCGCAAAGTATTCCGCCGGCCCGAAGGCGAGCGCGACCTGCGCCACCCAGGACGCGAGGAAAGTGATCAGGATGACGCCGACCAGCGCGCCGAAGGCGGCCGAGCCGAAGGCGGTGGCGAGCGCCGTGGTCGGCCTTCCGTCACGCGCCATCGGATAGCCGTCGAAGGTGGTCGCAACCGACGACGGCTCGCCGGGAATGTTGAACAGGATCGAGGTGACTGAGCCGCCGAACAACGCCCCCCAATACATGCTGGAGAGCAGGATGATCGCCGACACCGGCTGCATGCCGAAGGTGAGCGGCAGGAGCAGCGACACCCCGTTCGGCGCGCCCAGCCCCGGCAGCACGCCGACGAGAATGCCGAGCAGCACGCCGACGACCATCAGCACCAGGTGCGGCACGGTGACCGCGATGGTGAAGCCGTGGAGGAGTTCCCCGAGATTGTCCATCGGCCCTCCGTCAGAACCCGAGGGCGGCTGCGAGCGCGCCGTGCGGCAAGCTCACCTGGAACATGCGCTCGAAAACGAGGTAGAGCGCGAGTGCCGTCGCCGCCGCCATGGCGAGCGCGCGCGGCACGGATTGGTGCCTGGGGATCGCCAGCACCGCGAAGACATAGAGCGACGAGGCGACGTACATCCCGGCGAGCGGGATCGCGGCCACGAAGATCGCGGCCGGCACGAACAGGCCGGCGAGCCGGCGCAGCTCGAAGGGCGTGATCGCGATGGGAACATTCGCCAGGGACGCAACCGGCAACACGCCCCGCACCAGGTTGTAGAGGCTTCCAAGCACGATGATGATGCCGGTCAGGAACGGGAACGTGCCGGCGTCCACGCCCGCGCTCGACCAGCCAATGCCGTTGTCGAGGCTGGAGACGACGACGGACACCCCGAAGCCGCCGGTGAGCGCGGCAGTCGCAAGTTCTAGCGCGCGGCGTGAGATCATGGGGGGCTCCGCTCAGGCCGGGTACAGCGGTCGATTATCACGCACGCACTTTCCCAGCGCTCGGTGTCGTCCCGGCGAAAGACGGGACCCATAATCCCAGGGAGGAGTTTGACGAAGACTCGGAGTTGAATTCGCATCGGTACGACGATCGACATTCATCGAGAGATCATGCGGTATGGGTCCCGGCGCCTCCGCGCGCAATTGCGCGCTAGGCCGGGACGGCAGCGGAGTTGAGGCGCGCCCCACCTCACTTCACCAGCCAGCCCTGCTCGCCCGCGACCTGTTTGACGTGTTCGAGATCCTGCTTGATGAACTTGTCGAACTCGGCACCCGTCAGGAACGTGTCGACCTGGGAGGTCTTCTCGATGTAGTCCTTCCACTCCGGCGTCGCCTGCACCTTCTTCATGAGGTCGACATAGAACGCGGCCTGGTCCGTCGTAACCTTGCCGGGCAACCACACCGTGCGCGGCTGCTCATATTGCTTGATGTCGAGCCCTTGCTCGACGCAGGTCGGAACGTCGCCCCAGCCTTCGGTCGCGGTGACCTTGGCGCCCTGCGGCAGCCGCTTCGGGCTGAAAACGCAAAGCGGCCGCTGCGTGCCGCCGCGCCATTGCCCGAGGCTTTCGCTGGGATTGTTGACGTGGGAGTCGAGATGTCCGCCGGCGAGCTGCACGGCCGTCTCGGCGCCGCTCTTGAAGGGGATATAGGTCAGCTTGACCTTGCCGGCCTTCTCGATCATGCGCGTCAGCACCTCGTCGGTGTCCTTTGACTGGGCGCCGCCCATCTTGAACTCGCCCGACCCGGCCGCCTTCAGATAGTCACCCGCCGTCTTGTAGGGTGCGTCCTGCTTGACCCAGAGCAAAAACTCGTCCTGCGCCATCGCCGCTACGGGCGTGAGATCGGTGTAGTTGAAGGCGACCTTGGAGACGAGCGGCTGCTGCCACGCGTTCGAGGTGCCGAAGATCACCTTGTAGGGATCGCCGGCGGAGGCCTTGCCATAGACATAGCCTTCCGCGCCGCTGCCGCCGCCCTTGTTGACGACGACGATCGGCTGCTCCGTCAGCTTGTGCTTGGTGATGATGTTCTGCACCGCGCGCGCGAGGTTGTCGGTCCCGCCGCCGGGCCCGGCGGTGGCGACGAACTCGATCGGCTTTTGCGGTTGCCAGGCACTGAGCGCCGGCATCGTGCCGGCAAGCATCGTCGCGGCTGCGGAGAGCATAAATATCGACGTCCGACCCATGATTTCCTCCAGCTGATTTTTGTCTCTTATTGTTGTCTGTCCTATCGACGTCCGATCAGGCGACGCGTTCCTCGCGCCTTCCTGATGCCAGGACGATTGCGCCTTCTTTTTCGAGCGCTTCGATCTGCTTCTGGTCGAACCCGTACTCGGCCAGCACCTCGCTCGTATGCTCACCATAGACCGGCGCGCCCGAGAGGACTTTGCCTGGGGTCTCCGAAAACTTGACGGGAAGACCGATCGTTTTCACCGGGCCGAGCGTGGAATGCTCGACCTCGACGACCATCTCGCGCGCCAGAGTCTGGGGATCGCTGAGCGCCTCCAGCATGTCGTGCACGGGTCCGCACGGCACGCCCTTCTCGTCCAGCGCCGCGAGCCAGTGCGCCCGCGACTTCGTGCGGAAGCGCTCGCTCAGGACCGCTTCGAGCACTTTGAGATTGGCCATGCGGTCGGCCCCGGTGACGAACCGCGGATCGGCGGCGAGTTCGCTGGCGCCAAGGGCTTCCAGCATCAAGAGCCAGTGCTTCTTGTTGGCGCCGCCGACCACGAGCCAGCCGTCGGACGCTTCGAACGCCTGATACGGCGCATTGAGCGGATGGGCCGAGCCCATCGCGCGCGGTGCTGTGCCCGCGGCGAGCGCAATGGTCGACTGCCAATAGGTTTGCACCAGGGCGGCTTCGTAGAGCGAGGTCTCGACCCACTGCCCCTCGCCGGTCTTGAGGCGGTGCGTATAGGCTGCGAGGATGCCCATGCTGGCGAGCAGGCCGGCGGTGATGTCGGACAGCGGCGGGCCGCACTTGACGGGAGGGCCGTCCGGGCGTTCGCCGGTAAAGCTCATGATGCCGCTCATGGCCTGCGCGACGAGATCGAAACCGCGGCGGTGCTTGTAGGGACCGGTGCGGCCGAAGCCCGATAGCGAGCAGTAGATCAGCGCCGGGAATTGCGCGTGCAGCGCCTCGTAGCCGAAGCCGAGGCGCTCCATCGCGCCCGGCGCAAAGTTCTCGACCAGCACGTCGGCGTCAGCGATCAAACGCCGCAGCACCTGCTTGCCGCCCTCGGTCTTCAGATCCAGCACGATACCGCGCTTGTTGCGGTTCATCATCAGGAAGGAGGCCGCCTCCTCGCCGATCTTCGGCGGCACCGAATGACGGGTGTCGTCGCCGTTCGGCGATTTCTCGATCTTGATGACGTCGGCACCCATGTCGGCGAGCATCAAGGTGCAGGTCGGCCCGGCCATGACATGGGTGAGGTCGACGACCCTAAGGCCGGCAAGCGGTCCCGAACGGCGAGAGTTGGATTGCGATCGATCGCTTTGCATCGGGCCTGTCCTATTGGCCGCGCCACTGCGGGGCGCGCTTGTTGAGGAAAGCATCGAGCCCTTCGCGAAAATCCTGGCTCGTGTAGCACATCAGGATGAGGTCCTCGCCTTCGTCCCTAGTCAGCCGCCGTTGCAGGCGGCCCACCGCCTGCTTGGTCGCATTCAGCGTCAGCGGCGCATGACTGGCGACGAGCCGGGCGACCTCGTCGGCGCGCTTTTCCAGCGCGGCAATGTCCTCGACCACTTCGCCGAGCAGCCCAACGCTTGCAGCCTCCGCGGCGTCGACGAGGCGTGCGGTGAAGATCAGGTCCTTGACGCGCGCGGCGCCAATGAGTGCGGTGAGACGGCTGACATTGGACATCGACAGGCAATTGCCGAGCGTCCGGGCGATGGGGAAGCCGATCTTCGCGCTTGCCGTGCCGATGCGGAGGTCGCACGCCGCGGCGATGCCGGCGCCGCCACCGGTGCAAAAGCCGTTGATCGCCGCGATGGTCGGCACGCGGCACCGTTCGAGCGTGGTCAGCACCCGATCGATGCGGTTCTCGTAGTCGATCGCATCCTGCGGCGTCTTGAACTCGCGGAACTGATTGATGTCGGTGCCGGACGCAAAGGCCTTGTCGCCTGCTCCGCGCAGCACCAGCACCTTGATCGCATGATCACTGTTGGCGTCCTCGCAGATCGCGGCGAGCCGCTCGTACATGGCGAAGGTGAAGGCGTTGCGGGCCTGCGGACGGTTGAAGGTGATCCGCCCGATGCCGTCATTGCATTCAAAAACGAGGTCGTCTGCCTCAACCGCCAGGTCCATTTCCTCAGATCCTCTTGTTTTTTACATTTTTGAATGCAAAATCTGCGATTAGCAAGCTGGAACTTCAGAATTCCATTCGATTATCCCAGTTTTGCATTCAAATTGGAGCGCTGGACCCATGCTTCACGAGGAAGTCGTCGGCCGTATCCGCGCCATCCTGCTCGACGGCGAAATCCCGCCGGGCGCGCGGATTCCCGAGCGCGAGCTATGTGAGCGGCTTGAGATCTCGCGCACGCCGCTGCGCGAGGCGCTCAAGGTGCTGGCCGCCGAAGGCCTCGTGCAGCTGCTGCCGCATCGCGGCTCACGCGCAGCAAAACTGACCGACAAGGACATGCGCGACCTGTTCGAAGTCTGCCAGGGCCTGGAGGCTCTCGCCGGCGAGCTCGCCTGCGAACGCATCACGGACGCCGAGATCGACGAGATCGCCGCCGCGCATGCGGCCATGGTGCTGCATTATCGCAACGGCGATCTGATCCAGTACTATCGCGGCAATCGCGCCATCCACGAGGGCATCGTCACCGCAGCCGGAAATCCCGTGCTCGCGGGGCTCTACACATCAGTGACGGCGCGCATCCGGCGCGCGCGCTACGTCACGCCGATGACGCCGCAGCGCTGGGCGCTCGCCGTGAAGGAGCATGACGCCATCCTGAACGCGCTCCAGCGGCGCGACGGCGCCGGCCTCTCCCACATTTTGCGCGCGCATCTCCGCCACAAGCGCGAGGAAGTCCTGCAGGCTGGCTTTGCCGAGACGGAAGCGAACGATCTCCCGCTGAGAATTGCGTAAGGCGCAATCGCGTTGCCTGGCCAGTGGAAAGCGCGTCCACACGTGGCCTTACCGCTGCCGCAGCTCGTTCCCGCTCCGCGTGAATCTGCGCACTAATTCCACTTGCTAGCTTGTCGCGGCCGGAGCAGCATACTTCTCTGCCGACCTGCGGCCGCGCGGCCGATCAGGCCGGTCCCAACGCGCGAACAATCGCGCAAAATAAAAGACAAAAGCGAGGAACGCATGACAATCGATGTCTCACGTCGGTCCCTTCTCACGCTCGGAGCGGGCCTTGGTGCCAGCGCTATGCTCGGCACCAGCGCGATGGCGCGGGCACCCAAGCTCGGCACCCAGACGCCCTACTGGCACCGCTTCGTTCTCGGCGATGCCGAGGTCACCGTCGTGTCCGACGGGCCGCTGCCGCTCGGCGATCCCTCCGGAACCTTCACCGGCGTTCCCAAGGAAGAGGTGAAGAAGATGCTGGCGGACAATTTCCTGTCGCCGGACAATGTCGTGCTCGAACAGAACTCGCCGATCGTGAACACCGGCGACAAGCTCATCCTGTTCGATACCGGCATGGGCTCATCGAAGATGTTCGGTGCCAGCACCGGCCGGCAACAGAAGAGCATGACCGAGGCCGGCATCAAGCCGGGGGACATCGATGCCGTCGTCTGCTCGCATGCCCATATCGACCATATCGGAGGCATCGTCGACGAAGGCGGCAAGCCGCTGTTTCCGAACGCGCAGATCTACATCTCGCAGACCGATTTCGACTTCTGGACCGACGAAGGCAAGCTCGGCAGCCCAGCCAAGGACTTCGTCGTTCACGCCCGCAAGAATCTGCTGCCGGTCCGCGACCGGATCGTGTTCTTCAAGGACGGCCAGGAATTCCTGCCGGGGGTGCAGGCGATCTCCGCGCCCGGTCATACCGTCGGCCACACCATCTTCATGGTCTCCTCGGCCGGCAAATCGTTCGCCTTCCTCGGCGACCTCTCGCACCATTCCGTGCTGCTGCTCGAGCGGCCGCGCATGGAATTCTCCTACGACACCGACCCGAAGCAGGCGGCGGAATCGCGCGTCAAATTGCTGACGATGCTGGCGGCCAACAAGACCCCGGTGATGTCCTATCACTTTGCCTGGCCGGGTTACGGCCATGTCGCCAAGGCCGGTGAAGGCTTCCACTATTATCCCGAACCGATGCAGATGACGCTGTAGGTTCTCAAGATCAGGTCCGGGCGGCCCGTGCCGTCCGGACCGTTGCTGGCCGCGTCCATCCTATCGAGATGCCGGCTAGCAGCCGAGCCTATCGGCGATCCCGCCAAAGTCCTTGGCGACGATGTCCCAATTGCCGGTGGCTTCGAAATCGACCTTTTGGAGCGGACCGTACTCCGTCGGCCGTGCGACGAACGCGGTCTTCAAGCCGTTCTTCTGCGCCGCCGCGAGATCGCCGTTGTGGGCGGCGACCATCATCACCTCCTCCGGCTTGAGGCAAAGCAGCTTCGCTGCGCCGAGATAGGTCTCGGGATCGGGCTTGTAGTGCTCGAACAGCTCGGCCGACATGATGAGGTCCCACGGCAGTCCGGCGAACTTCGCCATGTTGGTGAGCAGCGCGACATTGCCGTTCGACAGCGGCGAGATCACGAATTTCGACTTCAGCCGCGTCAGGCCCACGACGCTGTCCGGCCAGGGATTGAGGCGATGCCAGCCCTTGGTGAGATAATCGAGATCGGCGTCAGTGAGGCCTTTGATCGCGAACTGCGCGACCAGCTTCTCCAGCGAGCGGCGGTGCAGATCATCCAGCATGACATAGCCGCGCTCGGGATGTTTGCGCACGTCGTCCATCGAGGCCATGTACATGCCACGCCAGCCATCGACCAGAGCGGTCCAGTCGGCGCTGATGCCGCGCTGCCTGCTCCACCACATGAAGTCGGAGATCAGGCTGGTGCGCCAATCCACGACGGTGCCGAACACGTCGAACACCAGGGCTTTGACGGCGGAGAGTTCGGACATGGCGCTTCCTCTGTTGTTCTTGTTGTCATTCCGGGGTGCGCATCAGCGCGAACCCGGAATCCAGAAGTTGTGCGCGAGATTCCGGGTTCTCCGGGCCGCGCTTTGCGCGGTCCCGTCGTCCCGGAATGACGGACTCAGTCCAGATGGAACTTCGCGAGCTCGCGATGCTCGGCCTTGATGTAGCGCACGGTGCCGGTGACCGAACGCATCACCACAGTCTCGGTCTCGATCACGCCGTCCTTGCGGAATTTGACACCCGAGAGCAGCGAGCCCGTGGTGACGCCGGTGGCGGCGAACAGGCAGTCGCCGCGCGCCATGTCCTCGATGCCGTAGATCATCTTGGGATCGTTGACGCCCATCTTGGCCGCGCGTTCACGCTTCTCGTCGGAATCGAGAATGAGACGGCACTGCATCTGGCCACCGATGCAACGCAGTGCCACGGCCGCGAGCACGCCTTCCGGCGCACCGCCGGTGCCGAGATACATGTCGACGCCGGTATTGTCGGGATCGGCGCAATGGATCACGCCGGCGACGTCGCCGTCGGTGATCAGGCGCACGGCAGCGCCGGTCGAGCGTACGCTCTCGATGATGCTGGCATGGCGCGGACGATCGAGCACCAGAACCGTGATGCCGTCGGGCTGGACACCCTTGGCCTTGGCGAGACGGCGGACGTTGTCGGCCGGCGTTGCATCGAGATCGACGACGCCCTTGTTGTAGCCCGGCCCGATCGCGAGCTTCTGCATGTAGACGTCGGGGGCGTGAAGCAGCGTGCCGCCGTCGGCCATCGCCATCGTGGCGATCGAGCCCGGCATGTTCTTGGCGCACAGCGTGGTGCCTTCGAGCGGATCGACCGCGATGTCGACCTGCGGGCCGGCGTTCATGCCGACCTTCTCGCCGATGAAGAGCATCGGCGCCTCGTCGCGCTCGCCCTCGCCGATCACGATGGTGCCCTCGATCGGGAGCTTGTTGAGCTCGCGCCGCATCGCATCCACCGCAGCCTGGTCGGCCGCTTTCTCGTTGCCGTGTCCGCGCAGCCGCGCCGACGACACTGCCGCCCGCTCCGTCACCCGCACGATCTCCAGCGTGAGAATCCGCTCAAGCAACGCATGCGGGGGGACTGAAATATGGGTCGACATCGGCTCACTCCTTCGAAACGGTTTTGGACAGAAGTCTCTGCCCGCATCAACTCTCAACGCCCACGGTTCGTTCGTTCAAACCGCCTCATTGTTTCAGCATGACCCTTCCGGAAAACCGCTTCGCACTTGCGCTAGAGCGGTCCTTCGGATCCGGGACATGCTCAGTTCTTCTCGATCCGGATCACCTGCGGCCGTCCGCTGATCACCTTGTCCTTCTGCACGGCGGCGAGCGCGCGGCGCACCGCGTCCTCATGCGTCGCATAGGTGATCAGGATGACGGGCACAGGAACCGCCTTGCCGTCGGCTGGCGCAGCGCCCCCATTGGGATGACGCTGCACGATCGACTCGATCGAAATCTTCTGCTCTGCCAGCCGCGTCGCGATCGCAGCCGCGGTGCCGGGGAAATCGCGCGCCAGAAGGCGGATGTAATAGCCGCCCTCGTGCCGCTCCATCGGCGCCTTCTTGGTGTCGCGCAAATGAGAAATGGGCCGGCCGAACGGATTGGCGCGGATTCCGCGCGCGACATCGGCGATATCGGCGACGACGGCGGATGCCGTCGCGGCACCGCCGGCGCCGGGGCCGACCAGCGTGATCGGCGGAATGCCCTCGCCGTCGATTGTGACCGCATTGGTGACGCCCATCACCTGCGCGATCGAGGAGGATTTCGGAACCATGGTCGGATGCACGCGCTGCTCGATGCCCTTGGCGGTGCGCACCGCAACGCCGAGCAGCTTGACGCGGTAGCCGAGATCGGCCGCCGCGCGCAGATCTTCCGGCGCGATGGAGGAGATGCCTTCGACATACACCGCGCTTTGAGCAACTTTCGTGCCGAAAGCGAGGCTGGCGAGAATGGCGAGTTTTTGCGCGGTGTCATGGCCGTCGACGTCAAAGGACGGGTTGGCTTCGGCATAACCGAGCCGCTGCGCATCCGCGAGGCATTCGGCGAAGGACAGGCCTTCCTGCTCCATCCGGGTCAGGATGTAATTGCAGGTGCCGTTGAGGATGCCATAGACGCGGTTGATGCCAGTTCCGGCAAGACCCTCGCGCAACGTCTTGATGACGGGGATCGCGGCGCCGACCGCTGCCTCGTAATTCAGCGCACCGCCGTGCTTTTCAGCGCCTTTCGCCAGTTTCAATCCGTGCTTCGCGAGCAGCGCCTTGTTGGCCGTGACCACTGACTTACCGGCGCTGAGCGCGGCCTCGACCGCCGACAGCGCGGGATCGCCGGCGCCGCCCATCAGCTCGACGAAGCAATCGATGCCGGGATGCGTGGCCAGCGCCGTGGGATCCTTGACCCATTCGACGCCGCGCAGGTCGATGCCGCGCTTCTTCGCCTTCGAGCGCGCGGAGACGGCGACGACGCGGATGCCGCGGCCGCTGCGGCCTGCGAGCACGCGGGCCTGCGTTTCAATCAGACGGACAACTTCGGCGCCCACGGTGCCGAGCCCCGCTATGCCCACTTTCAGGGGTGCAACCATGATGACTTAGAAAACCTGCCGAAGAGAACTTAACGCCGATTGGCGAGCGGAACGACGTTGTGCAACGTTTCGATGCCGCTTTCAAGGAAGCGTCGCACGCCGCGCGCGGCCTGCCTGATCCGTTGCTCGTTTTCCACCATGGCGATGCGGACATATCCTTCACCATGCTCGCCGAAGCCGACGCCGGGCGAGACCGCAACGCCGGATTTCTCCACCATCAAGGTCGCGAATTGCATGCTGCCGACGCTGCGGAAGGCTTCCGGCAGCGGCACCCAGGCGAACATCGAGGCTTCCGGTGGCGGAATCTCCCAGCCGGCGCGGCCGAACGATTCCACCAGCGCATCGCGGCGCTTGCGGTAGGTGTCGCGCATCTCCTTGATGCAATCGTCCGGGCCGTTCAGTGCGGCAGTCGCCGCGACCTGCACCGGCGTGAAGGCGCCGTAGTCGAGGTAGGATTTGACGCGGGCGAGCGCTGCGATCACGCGCTCATTGCCGACCGCAAAGCCCATGCGCCAGCCGGCCATCGAGTAGGTCTTCGACATCGAGGTGAATTCGACGGTGACATCCATCGCGCCGGGCACCTGGAGCACCGAGGGCGGCGGATTGGTCTCGTCGAAATAGACCTCGGCATAAGCGAGATCGGACAGGATCAGGATCTCGTGCTTCTTCGCGAAGGCGACGAGGTCCTTGTAGAAGTCGAGGCTCGCCACATAGGCGGTCGGGTTCGAGGGATAGCAGACGACGAGCGCGAGCGGCTTCGGGATCGAATGGATGATCGCACGCTCGGCCGCCTCGAAGAATTGCGGCGTCGGCTCCGAGGGCACCGAGCGGATCACGCCGCCGGCCATCAGGAAGCCGAAGGCGTGAATCGGGTAACTCGGGTTCGGACAGAGGATGACGTCGCCGGGCGCCGTGATCGCCTGCGCCACGTTGGCGAAGCCCTCCTTGGAGCCCAACGTTGCCACGACCTGGGTGTCCGGGTTGAGCTTCACGCCGAAGCGGCGGGCGTAGTAAGCAGCCTGGGCCTTGCGCAGGCCGTTGATCCCGCGGGAGGCCGAATAGCGGTCGGTGCGCGGCTTGCCCAGCGTCTCCTTCAGCTTCTCCAGCACATGCGCCGGGGCCGGCAGATCCGGATTGCCCATGCCGAGGTCGATGATGTCGGCGCCGGCATTCCGCGCGGCCGCCTTGGCCCGATTGACCTGCTCGAACACGTAAGGCGGAAGGCGGCGGATGCGGTAAAATTCTTCCATGGCTCTCTGGGCTCCGGGGGCAACCGGTCAGGACAGAATCGACAGGCTAGGACGGCGCTTCGGAAAGGCGTCCAATTTCGTCGTGAAAACTACTCAAAATCAAATGCTTAGAGCAATCGTCGACGACGAAGACTGAAGTCGTTCGCCCTGACTCTCGGCTGAACCGTGGTCTTTTAGCACGGCAAGGCGGGGGCGCCAGCGATTACCTTGGAGCGGCTCATTTCGCATCCTTGCCGGCGACGGCCTGGCGATCGCGCGCGGCGGCGAGCTCGGCCTCGATCTTGGCGCGTTGCTCCGGCGGGATGACCGCTTGATCACGATCCGGCGGCAGGTCGTGCACCGGCAGATAGGTGCCGGGCTCCCTGGGATGCGCCTGCGCGTCCGTGGGCGTCATATCCGCGAGCTGGCTCGAGCAGCCGCCGACGGCGAGCGCCGCGATCAACAGCGCGCCGCGGATCGGCAGCGTCTTTTGCAGGTCCCACAACGCCAACACTTGGGAAATCCCCTACTCGTCCCAAAGCACGGCCCCGGGCAACCTTACCCAAGACCGCGCCCAAGCTCAAACCATTGCTGCCCAAATGGTGCGAGCGAGAAAACAGCCATTGCCCACCAAGCCGAGCGGTGCGGCCCGAATGTGACGGAACCAAGAAGATTTGTCGCAGTGCAACACATCTTCGAGAGTGTTTAACGTCAAACATGCGAGCTTCGCGGTGACGAATACGGAATGAATCGTTACTGTTCTGCTCATGAGTATGGCCACGACCGATACGCCCAAACCCGAGACGAAGTTCGATGCGGAAGCCTTCGCGATGAATGTCGCGCGGGCGATGGAGAGCGGCGGCAAGGCGCTGGCCGCTTACCTCAAGCCGCGCGAGAGCGGCGAGGTTCAGGATCGCCCGCCGCCCGAGCTCACCGAGGTCGTCAAGACCTTCACCTCGGTCGCCGAATATTGGCTGTCGGATACATCCCGCTCCTCCGATCTGCAGACCAAGCTCGCCAAGGACTATCTCGACCTCTGGGGCTCGGCGGTGCGCCGCATGGCCGGCCAGGACGCGCCGCCCGCGATCGCGCCCTCGCCGCGCGACAAGCGCTTTGCCGACCCGGAATGGAAGTCGAACCAGTTCTTCGATTTCGTCATGCAGCTCTATCTGCTCACGACCAGATGGGCCCAAGAGCTGGTGCGCGATGCCGAAGGGCTCGATCCGCAGACCCGCCGCAAGGCGGAGTTCTACGTCCAGCAGGTCATCAACGCGATCTCGCCGTCCAACTTCGTGCTGACCAATCCGGAGGTGCTGCGCGAAACGGTGGCCAGCAGCGGCGAGAACCTCGCCCGCGGCCTGAAGATGCTGGCCGAGGACATCGCAGCCGGCAAGGGCATGCTGAAGATCCGCCAGTCCAACCCGGACAACCTCGTCGTCGGCGTCAACATGGCGACGACGCCGGGCAAGGTGATCTACCAGAACGAGATGATGCAGCTGATCCAGTATTCGCCGACCACGGAGACGGTGCTGCGCACTCCGCTCCTGATCGTGCCGCCCTGGATCAACAAGTTCTACATCCTCGATCTCAAGCCGGAGAAATCCTACATCAAGTGGTGCGTCGACCAGGGCATCACCGTGTTCGTGATCTCATGGGTCAATCCCGACAAGCGGCTCGGCAACAAGAGCTGGGAAGACTACATGAAGGAAGGCGTGCTCACGGCGATGGACGTGATCGAGAGGGTCACGGGCGAGATGAAGGTGCACACCGCCGGCTATTGCGTCGGCGGCACCATGCTCGCGACCACGCTGGCCTGGCTCGCCGAAAAGCGCCGCCAGCGCGTGAGCTCCGCAACCTTCTTCGCGGCACAGGTCGACTTCACCCATGCCGGCGATCTCCTGGTGTTCGTCGACGAGGAGCAGATCACGGCGCTCGAGCAAGACATGAGGGCGGCCGGCGTGCTCGAAGGCTCGAAGATGGCGATGGCCTTCAACATGCTGCGCTCCAACGATCTGATCTGGTCCTACGTCGTCAGCAACTATCTGAAGGGGCAGCAGCCGAGCGCGTTCGACCTCTTGCATTGGAATTCGGACGCGACGCGCATGACCGCGTCGAACCATTCCTATTACTTGCGCAATTGCTATCTGGAGAACCGGCTCTCCACCGGCACGATGGTGCTCGACAACACGCTGCTCGATCTCTCCAAGGTCAAGGTGCCCGTCTACAACCTCGCCACCCGCGAGGACCACATCGCGCCCGCTGAATCGGTGCTGTACGGCTCGCAATTCTTCGGCGGTCCGGTGAAATACGTGCTGTCGGGCTCGGGCCACATCGCCGGCGTCGTCAATCCGCCCGCCTCGAACAAGTACCAGTACTGGACCAACGACAACATCAAGGACGTCAGCGTCGCGCAATGGATGAAGGACGCCGTGGAGCACAAGGGCTCGTGGTGGCCGGACTGGCGCCAATGGCTGGGCGAGCTCGATCCGGAGCAAGTCCCGGCGCGCAGCGTCGGCTGCGACGCCCTGCCGGCGATCGAGGACGCGCCCGGCAGCTATGTCAGGGTCCGCGCATAGCGGAATCTTCCGCGCTTTTGTATAGACTCGCGCTCAACGCAGCGACGACAGAGGGGATCGAACCATGACGCGCGAATTGTTCTGGCTGACACTGACTGTGATCCTGACCGGGATCCTCTGGATCCCCTACACCATCAACCGGTGCCAGGTCCGCGGCCTCAGTGGCGCATTGGCCAACCCCTCGCGCGGCGACAAGCCGCAGTCGGAATGGGCGAACCGCCTGATGTTCGCGCATGACAACGCGGTCGAGAACCTCGTGCTCTTTGCGCCGCTGGTGCTGATCCTCAACGCCATCGACTATTCCACAAAATGGACCGTGCTCGCCTGCGCCGTCTATTTCTGGTCCCGTGTCGCACATCTCATCGTCTACGCGATCGGCATCCCGGTGTTCCGCACGCTGGCCTTCACCGTCGGCTTCCTCGCCCAGGCCGTGCTGGCGCTGGCGATCTTCAAGGTGGTTTGAACGCATGCCTTCGGCGCCCGGCAATGCTTAGCGAATCCGGGCGGGATTTCGTAGAGTTCCACGACCTCGACGCCGACACGATCCGGTCCATCGTCGACCGCGCGCAGGTGTTCGCGGCGGCATGGGCCGACCGCGCCATGCCGCAGAGCCTTGCCGGCAGGCGCGTCGCGCTCATCGTTGACGATGGCGGATGGAGGAATACCGCTGCCTTCGCGCTAGGCGTAAAGGCCATGGGCGGAATCTGCGTCGACGCGCCAGTCAGATTCAACACGAGCGAGGCGACGGCCGATCTTGCCGACTATCTCGACAACTGGTTCGACGTTCTGGTGGTGCGCACCAGGGAGCTGTCGGCTCTGCGAGAGCTCGCGTTCCACGCCCATGCGCCGGTCGTCAATGCGAGAACACGATCGAACCACCCCTGCGAAACGCTCGGCGATCTCGCCTATGTCAGGAGCCTGAGGGTAAGCCTGGATGGACTGAAAGTCGTCGGCTTGGCTCCGGACGCGAACATCCTGAGATCGTGGGTCGAAGCCTCCATCGCGCTGCCGCTCCGGGTGACCCAGATCTATCCGGAAGATTGGCACATCAAGGACATCGCGGCTCCGAACTTCGCGACCAGCACCAGCCTGGACGCCTTGTTCGATGCGGACGTGATCGTCACGGATTGCTGGCCTGATGGCGCAAGCGCGCATCAACTCCTCGAATATCAGGTCTCGGCATCGATGCTCGACAGATGCCGTCCCGACGTCATTTTCCTGCCCTGCCCGCCGGTCACGCGAGGGCGGGAGGTCAGCCTTGATGCGATGGCGCACCCCGCTTGCCAGAGCCCGGCTGCAAAAGCCTATCTTCTGCACGCGCAGAACGCTTTGCTCGAATGGATCCTCGCGTAGGACGCAGCCAAAGGCCGCGAGCCTGGCAAGAGTGGGCGGCCGCTCCGCAGCGCACCGTTGAAGGAGCGCTGCGCTGCGTCCGGGGCACGAGACTGCCCTACTCCTCCGGCAATCCCAGCATCAGCCGCATGTTCTGCACGGCCGCGCCCGAGGCGCCCTTGCCGAGATTGTCGAGCCGGGCGACCAGCACGGCCTGGTGATATTTGTCGCTGGCGAAGACGTAGAGCTCGAGCACGTTGGTCTCGTTGAGCGCCTCCGGCTCGATCCGGCCACCTTTGGCCGCCTCGTTCTGGAGCGGCATCACCTTGACGTATTTCGAGCCGGCGTAGCGCTTGGCGAGCGCGGCCTGGAGATCGGCCCCGCCAGGCTTGCCGGGCAGCGTGTCGAGCTGCAGCGGCACCGAGACCAGCATGCCCTGCCGGTAGTTGCCGACCGAGGGAATGAAGATCGGACGCCGCGTCAGGTTCGAATAGAGCTGCATCTCCGGCAGATGTTTGTGCTCGAAGCCGAGGCCGTAGAGCTCGAAGGACGGCGCGCTGCCGTCCTCGAAGCTCGCGATCATCGACTTGCCGCCGCCGGAATAGCCGCTCACAGCGTTGACCGCGACGGGGTAATCCTGCGGCAACAGGCCGGAATCGACGATCGGCCGCAGCAGCGCGATCGCGCCGGTCGGATAGCAGCCGGGATTGGAGACCTTCTTGGCGGCCTTGATCTTGCCGGCCTGATCCGGCGTCAGCTCGGGAAAGCCGTAGGCCCAGTCAGGCGCGACCCGGTACGCGGTCGAGGCGTCCAGCACCTTCGGGCCCGCAGCGCCCATGCTGTCGACCAGCGCAACCGTTTCCTTGGCGGCATCGTCGGGCAGGCAGAGGATGACGAGATCCACCTCCTCCATCAGCGCCTTCTTGGCCGCGGGGTCCTTGCGCTTGTCGTCGGCGATCGTCTTCACGACGACGTCGTTCTGGAGTTTCAGCCGCTCGTTGATGCCGAGCCCGGTGGTGCCGGAGCCGCCGTCGACGAAGACGGTCGCGGGTTTGGTGGCAGCGCCCTTCGGGGCCTGTTTGGTGTCAGCGAGGCTCATGGTGCGCTCCCTTCGAGCATGTTCGTGTCGTCTGCAAAAACCTGCGGCCTTGCCTGCCGCATCAAATGTGAGATCTGCTTGGCGTCGGCATCGCCGGCGCTGAGCGCATTCGCGATCGCCGCATAGTCGGCGTCCGATTTGTGCTGGTTGAGCTTGAAGCTGCCTTCGACCTCCTCAACCGTCATCACCAGACCCACGATCCCCTTCTTCATCGCGTCGAGCCGTCCGGCCGTCATCTTGTCCGATGTCCACGGCTTCTTCGGCAGCAGCCAGTTCTCGAATTTGTCGCTGAGCGTGGCGATCTGCACCGCCAGCTCGTCGTCCGACAACGGCCGCACCGGCCCGCTCAGATGCACCGACTGGTAGAGCCAGGTCGGCACCTGGTCCGGCGAGACGTACCAATCCGGCGATACATAGGCATCGGGGCCATTGACCGCGAGCAGCCAGGACCCCGCGCCGTCCGCGAGCTTTAGCAGCGGATTGTGACGGGCGACATGAAAGGCGGCCTGCGGCGTGCCATCGGCCGCATAGGTCAGATAGAACGGCAGCGGGGAAGCGACCGGTTTCTTGCCGTCAAAGGCGCACATGGTGCCGAAGCCGCGCTCTTCGGCGAACTTCAGGCTTGCGGCGCGGTCCTGCTTGAAAAAGGGTGGCGTGTACATCGTGGTCTCCTGCTGGGCCTCCTTGGGGGGCCGCCGGATCAGATCGCGCTGACAGGAGAGAGAATGCCGCGGATCGGATCCAGCGGCAAAGACGATGATCTCAAACGCGATCGACCGCCCAAACCGCTAAAGAGCGGCGGCGGCGACGGGCGAACAGGATGGTCGCGGCGTTGATCATGGCGCGCGGCTATAAAGCCAGATCGCCTTTTCGTCAAGGTTTCGGCGTCAGATCACCCGCCAGATCCATTCCATGATCTTGGCGAGCACGTCGCCGAACAGCAGGAGCACGGCCGACCAGATCAGGGCCGAGACAAAATTGGCGGCCTGGAAGCTCCAATAAGGCATCTCGAAGATGCCGGCCGCCAGCGGCACCGAGGCGCGCAAGGGTCCGAAGAAGCGGCCGATGAAGATGCTGGGGATGCCCCAGCTGCGCACGAAAGCCTCGCCCCTGGGCAGGAGTTCCGGATAGCGCGAGAGCGGCCACATCTGCGCGACCTTCTCCTTGTAGCGGTAGCCGAACCAGTACGAGACCCAGTCGCCCAGCGCCGCGCCGAGGCCGCCGGCGATCCAGACCGGGAAGAAGCTGATGCCGCTCGCCCCGATCAGCGCACCGATAGCAACCAGCGCGCCCCAGGCCGGGATCAGCAGCGAGATGAAGGCCAGCGATTCCCCGAAGGCGAGCACGAACACGATCGGAGCCGCCCAGGCCTGGTGAACGCGCACGAAATCGGCCAGGGCGTGCGCAATCTGCTCCATCTAAAAAAAGCCTTCCCGCCCCGTCTCAAGGTGCTGCTCGATGAAAAAGACTGGTAAGCCAAGGGCTTGTGTGACATCAAGTCACAAAACTCGCTCGGCGCGGACGGTCCGGTCAAATTGCCGGGAATTGCAGGGCCTGCGGCGTAAAATCGCCGGGATTGGCTCCCAACCACACGACCCGGCCGGCCCCGCGGTAACCTTTCCAAGTCAGAAGTGGCATAGTCGGCCTAACCGATTCGCCGCTCATGCGGCCCTCAAAGCGTATCAAGATATATGTCCAAGCAGTTGAAACCCAAAGCAAAAGACGACTTTTTTGCCGGCGATGAGCCAAAGCCTCGCACGCCTGCCAAGGCAGCTTCGCGCGGAACCGGCGGCGAAGCCGACTACACCGCAGCCGACATCGAGGTGCTCGAAGGCCTGGAACCAGTGCGGCGCCGGCCCGGCATGTATATCGGCGGCACCGACGAGAAAGCGCTGCATCATCTGTTCGCCGAGGTCATCGACAACTCGATGGACGAGGCGCTGGCGGGACACGCGACCTTCATCGGCGTCGAGCTGAGCGCGGACGGCTTCCTCACCGTCACCGACAACGGCCGCGGCATCCCGATCGATCCGCATCCAAAATTCCCGAAGAAATCGGCGCTCGAAGTCATCATGTGCACGCTGCATTCGGGCGGCAAGTTCGACAGCAAGGTCTACGAGACCTCGGGCGGTCTGCACGGCGTCGGCATCTCCGTGGTCAACGCCCTCTCCTCGCTCCTCGAGGTCGAGGTCGCGCGCAGCCAGAAGCTCTACCGCATGACGTTCGAGCGCGGGCACCCCAAGGGCAAGCTCGAGGATCTCGGCAAGATCAACAACCGCCGCGGCACGCGCGTCCGCTTCAAGCCCGATACCGACATCTTCGGCGCCAAGGCTGCGTTCAAGCCGCAGCGCCTGTTCAAGATGACGCGCTCGAAGGCGTATCTGTTCGGCGGCGTCGAGATCCGCTGGAGTTGCGCGCCCGAACTGCTCAAGGGCGTCGAGGACGTCCCGGCCGAAGCGACGTTCCACTTCCCCGGCGGCCTCAAGGATTATCTGGCGGCTGCAATCCACGCCGACACGCTGGTGCATCCCGACATCTTCTCCGGCAAGTCGGGCCGCAATGGCGCGCATGGCGCCTGCGAATGGGCGGTGGCCTGGACCGCGGATGCCGACGGCTTCCTCTCTTCCTATACCAACACCGTCCCGACGCCCGATGGCGGCACGCACGAATCCGGCCTGCGCAGCGCGCTGCTGCGCGGCCTGAAGGATCACGCCGAGCGCGTCGGCCAGGGCAAGCGCGCCTCGTCCATTACGTCGGAAGACGTGATGGTCGGTGCCGCCGTGATGCTCTCGGTGTTCGTGCGCGAGCCCGAATTCCAGGGCCAGACCAAGGATCGTCTCGCCACCGCCGAAGCGCAGCGCATCGTCGAGCAGGCGATGAAGGATCCGTTCGATCACTGGCTCTCGGGCAATCCGAACATGGCCAACAGGCTGCTCGATTTCGTGATCGACCGCGCCGAAGAGCGGCTGCGGCGGCGGCAGGAGAAAGAGACCGCGCGGAAAACCGCCGGCAAGAAGCTGCGCCTGCCCGGCAAGCTCGCCGACTGCACCGACGCCGGCACCGAAGGCTCCGAACTCTTCATCGTCGAAGGCGACTCGGCCGGCGGCAGCGCCAAGCAGGCGCGCGACCGCAAGACCCAGGCCGTGCTGCCGCTGCGCGGCAAGATCCTCAACGTCGCCTCCGCCGGCAAGGACAAGCTGACGGCCAACGCCCAGCTCTCCGACCTCGTGCAGGCGATCGGTTGCGGCCAGCTCCTGCAATACCGCGAAGAGGATCTGCGCTATCAGCGCATCATCATCATGACCGACGCCGACGTCGACGGCGCCCACATCGCTTCGCTGCTGATCACCTTCTTCTACCGGCAGATGCCGCGGCTGATCGACGAAGGGCACCTCTTCCTCGCGGTGCCGCCGCTCTACAAGCTCACGCACGGCACCAAGTCGGTCTACGCGCGCGACGACAAGCACAAGGAAGAGCTGATCAAGAGCACGTTCAACGCCAACGCCAAGGTCGAGGTGAACCGCTTCAAAGGCCTCGGCGAGATGATGCCGGCGCAGCTCAAGGAGACCACCATGGATCCGAGCAAGCGCACGCTGCTCAAGGTGGTGCTGCTCGCCGACGATCGCGACACGACGGCGGATTCGGTGGAACGACTGATGGGCACCAAGGCCGAGGCGCGCTTCGCGTTCATCTCGGACAAGGCCGAGTTTGCCAGCGAAGAGCTGCTGGACGTTTGAGTCCTCGGCGCTGTAGCGCTTCATCGAGAGCCCCGGCGAAAAGCCGGGGCTCTTTTGCTTTGCGGGGGCGATGACGTCGCTGGGGTATCCGTATGGCTTTGAGCGAATTCCGGCACCGTCGTTGCGACTCGGCCAACGACTCACGGCGCTCAGGCGGAGGCACGACTGCCTCCATTTCGGACAAGGCGGGATTTGCTAACGAAACCTTACCCGAGGTTGAATTCCAAAAATCTCAGTAAGACTTTGAATTTATGTAATTATTCCAGATTTCGACAACCGCGACCGAAATGCCGGCGTATCGGCGTTTTCCGGCGACTGTGCCTGCCCGGCAACAGCATTCCGGCGGGAAACGTCTATAGTCCGGACATCAGATGACACGAACTTCAGTGCGCTCGCGCTGCTACACAGACCAAGGTTGGGGATTTTTATCATGAAGAAGGTTTTGCTCGCTCTGACCGCGGTTGCCGCGATGACCGGTTCGGCCTCGGCGGCCGATCTCGGTGCCCGTCCCTACGTGAAGGCCCCGATGCCGGCGCCCGTCGCCAACTGGACCGGCTTCTATGTCTTCGGCGGCGGCGGCGGCGGCCTCTCGAATGCCGACCAGCACGTCCAGACCACCGTTGGTGCGGTTCCGCTGACGATCGATCAGCGTCAGGGCGGCTCCGGTTGGTTCGGGACCGTCGGCGCCGGTTACGACTGGCAGTTCAGCGGCACCTGGGTCGCCGGTGTGTTCGCTGACGGCCAGTTCGGCAGCATCCGCGCCACCATCCAGGATCCGATCGTCGGCATCACCGGCAACCAGAAGCTGGAAACCTCCTGGGCCGCGGGCGTGCGCCTCGGCTGGCTGGTCGCCCCGAACGTTCTCTCCTACGTCAACGGCGGTTACTCGGGCGCCCACTTCGGCCAGACCAACTTCACGACGCTGGGCGGCACTCCCGCCGGCATCCACCTCAACAGCTACAACCGCAACGGCTGGTTCGTTGGCGGCGGTGTCGAGAACAGCCTGAACATCTTCGGCGTCTCTTCGCCCGGCTGGTTCATGAAGACCGAGTATCGTTCGGCCTTCTACAACGCAAAGACCTCGAACGAGCTCTTCGACGGTACCAACGCGCTGGTCGGCCGCGACATCCGCGCCAACAGCTGGAACCAGACGATCTCGACCTCGCTGGTCTACCGCTTCAACTGGACCGGTCCGGTCGTCGCGAAGTACTGATCCGAACGCAAGTTCAGACGTCAAAGCCCCGGCATCGCCGGGGCTTTTTCGTTATGGACCCGTCAACGGCAAGCGCTAATCCTCACGCGGTGCATGCTTCGACGTGTCCGCGCTTCCCGCCGCCCCCACCCAGCATCTCCGATCGCTCCTGCTTGGCGCCCTCCGCTCGAGACCAGGACTTCTCCCCGCGCGACGGCTTGTGGCTGGCGCCGCCATTGTATCCGGACCGAAGCTACGGCTAGTGTGGGCCCAAGCTTTCGCGGCAGCGGTGATCTCTTCATCGTCGCAACGCGACGGAAGCGGACCGACGGGGAGGAATGCATGCGCAGATTTCTGCTTGTAGCAGGCCTGTTTGCCCTCGCCGTCGGGCTGCTCTGGATCGGACAGGGCACGGGTACGGTGCCCTGGCCGCGATCGAGCTTCATGGTCAACCAGCTGCATTGGGCCGGCTATGGCGCCGCCATGGCCGGCTTCGGGCTGGTGTTGATCTGGCAGAGCAATCAATAAAAGAAACCAGGGAATACAAGCATGACATCCAGCCGGTTCGAGCTCCGCGGCAAGGTCGCGGTCGTAACAGGAGGCAATGGCGGCATCGGGCTCGGCATGGCGCGCGGCCTTGCCGATGCCGGCGCCGACATCGCCGTGGTCGGCCGCAACGAAGCCAAGTCCAAAGCAGCAGTCGAAGATCTCAGGCAGCGCGGCGTCAAGGCGATCGCTGTTGCGACCGATGTCACCGACATGGCCGCGATCGAAGCCATGATCGCGCGCGTGGTGAAGGATCTCGGCCGCATCGACATCCTCGTCAACAATGCCGGCATGAGCATCCGCAAGCCGCCGCACGAGCTCGAGCTCGACGAGTGGAACAAGGTGATCGACACCAACCTCACCAGCGCCTTCCTGTGCTCGAAGCTCGCATATCCGGCCTTGAAGGCGTCAGGCAACGGCAAGGTGATCAACATCGGCTCGATGATGTCGATCTTCGGTGCGAGCTTCGCCACCGCCTACGCGGCAAGCAAGGGCGGCATCGTGCAGTACACGCGTGCCTGCGCCAATGCCTGGGCGCCCGACAACATCCAGGTCAATGCGATCCTGCCGGGCTGGATCGACACCGACCTCACCCGCGGCGCGAGGCAGCAGGTGTCGGGATTGCATGAGCGGGTGCTGGCGCGCACGCCTGCGGGGCGCTGGGGCGACATCGACGACTTCGCCGGCATCGCCGTGTTCCTAGCCTCGCCCGCATCGAACTTCGTCACGGGCACCGCGATCCCCGTCGATGGCGGCTTCTCGGTGATGGCCTGAGGCCGGACCTTCCGGCCATCCAACAACGCAAAAAAAGAAGCCCCGGACAAGTCCGGGGCTTTTGAATTTAGGCAGTGCTTTTTTGATCGTTGGTCGCGTTGCGTCGTCGACGTGCTCAGTAACGGGCAATGACAGGTGCGTCGAACTTGTAGCTCGCGCGCACGACGGCCCATTGGATATCGCGTGGCTTGGCATCGAAGGTGTAATTCCCCGAGGTGCCGCCGAGCTGATAGGTCTGGCTGCCGAAGGCCGCGTAATTGTATTCGAGGCCGACGATCCAGTTGCGGGTGACGCCATATTCCCAGCCGGCGCCGACGGTCCAGCCGTTGGCCCAGTGGGTCTGGCCGCCCGAGCCCGACACACCGATGGTGTCGCTGACCGACAGACGGTTGTTCGCGCCGGCATAGCCGCCCTTGACGTAGAAGAGGTTGTTCTGCACGGCGAAGCCGGCGCGGCCGACCACGGTCGCGAGCACGTTGGTGCGCCAGGAGAACACGTCGTCGCCGGCACCGAACGCGGTGTTGGTGAACGAGCCCTTGTTGTCGAGACCGGAGATCGTGCCTTCCATGCCGAACACGTAGTTGTTGGCTTGCCAGTTGTAGCCGATCTGGGCGCCGCCCATGATGCCCGCGCTGCGCTGACGATAGCCCTCGCCCGGGACGAGATCGCCGAACGGCGCACCGGTCCCGTTGTTGATGAACTGCTGGTTGGTCCATGCGCCGCCGATGTGACCGCCGACATAGAAACCGGTCCAGTTGAACAGGGGCTCCACATAGGCTGGCGCCTTCGCGTAGCGCGCACCGAGATCGGCGGCGGAGGCCACGCCCGTCGAAACCAGAGCGGTCGTGCAGGCGAAGGCGGCAATCAATTTGTTACGCATGGTACAACCCCGTGTCCTTTGATGGACGCAAGGTCACAGACGGGTGTTACTAAAATTCGAATCAACAGAGTTAACGTGGCGGATGGGCACGCGCTGGTCCGCAAATCCGTCGGCGCTGTTGCACCCTCGCAACGCTGCACACGCGGTTTAACGCAACATTATCCCTACCGAATTCCCGCGCTACGCTGCCGGCGCAGCTTTCGAGTGCACGTGCTCGGGCCGCACGCCGAGCGCAAGCAGGCGCGCCGGAATGCCCTGCAGCCATGGCAGCGCGGTGATGAGGCGCACGATCAGCGGCACCTTGAGCGGCCGGTCATTGCCTTGCAAGGCGCCGCTGATGATCTTGTTCTGCACGATCACCTGCATGCGCTGCGTCATCTTCACCGGGAACTCGCGGCGACGGCGCACGGCATCGAGATCGCTCTCGGACGGGCAGCCGTGCTGCATCTTGTCCGCCAGCAGATTGGCGGTCGCGACTGCGTCCTGCACCGCGAGATTGACGCCGACGCCGCCGACCGGAGACATCGCATGCGCGGCATCGCCAATGCAAAGCAGACCCGGCCGCGTCCAGCGCGTCAGGCGGTTGATCGCGACGGTCAGCAGCTTGACGTCGTCAAAGCTCTTCACGTCGGCGATGCCTGCCTTAAGGATCGGGGCCATGCGCACGACGTCGTCGAGCAGCGCCTGCAGTCCCCTCGCCTTCACCGCTTCGTGCTGTCCCTTGGCGATGACATAGGCGCACTGCCAATAGTCGCCGCGATCGAAGGTGATCATCATCTTGCCGGGCTCGACGCGCGCGAACACGCTTTCCGTCTCGTCGGCCTTGCGGCCGGCGCGGAACCACAGCACGTCCATCGGCGCGCCGATTTCCTCGACGACGAGGCCGGCGCGCTCGCGCACCGTCGAATGCCGGCCGTCGCAGGCGATGGTGAGATCGGCTTCGATGTCGATGATGCCGTCAGGCGTTTTCGCCCGCACCCCGGCGATCGTCTCGCCGCGGCGGATCAGATCGACCGCCTCCGTGCTCATCATCACCTCGAGCGAGGCAAAGCGCCGGCCGGCCTCGCGCAGGAAATTCAAAAAATCCCATTGCGGCATGAAGGCGATGAAGGGGTATTTGGTGTGGAGCCGGCTGAGATCGGCGATGCGCACCGGTGTGCCGCCGAACAGGCCGTCCATCTTCTGCAGGCGTTGATGCGGCAGCTTCAGGAAGCCGTCGATCAGACCGAGTTCGTCCATGACCTCGAGCGTCGAGGGATGCACGGTGTCGCCGCGGAAATCGCGGAAGAAATCCGCATGCTTCTCCAGCACCACGACCTCGATGCCGGCGCGCCCCAGGAGATAGCCGAGCATCATGCCGGCCGGCCCGCCGCCGACAATGCAGCAACGGACTCTTTTCGTCCGGTTCGGTTGTTGGTCGGACGTCATAGCAGCCGCGATCCACGATGTGAGTATCGATCAAGATATGCCGGACGATTGTAACGCCGGTTCAGGTCGACCGCAGCCTCAATCTGGACAGGTCTCGGCAAGGCCGGCTGGCAGCTTCGGATCACGCCGGCCCTCGCTGCCCCGGAATAATCCGCCGGCCCCGTTGTTATCGGGAATACGACCCAAAAAGGGCATCAGCGGGAACGTTCAAGTGGCATGGTTGCTTGCAGGCGTGGCAGCCTGGCTGGCCATCAATATCGCGCTCGTCTATCTGCGCACGCGGCGAAGCGGCAATGCGGAAGAGAGCGAGTCGAAGGTCTAGCTTTGCCTGCGGCGACTGACGGAACGTGTCGGCCAATATGTTCGATGTGGCCCGCTCGCTATCCTCACGCCACAAATAGGCCCGCACGACGCGGGCCTTTCGTGAAAGCGAGCCCGGCTATTTCTGATCCTCATTGCTGGTCCCGGTGCCCGGACTGCCGATCGGCAACCCGTTCGGCGCATGACCGACACCTGCGTTCCGTCCAGCTTGCGCGGCCGCTGGCGAGGTGCCGTTTGCAGTCGGGGACTGAGCGTTCGGATTGTTCAGGCCGGTATTGGTGTTGACGTTGGCACCGGTGGTGGTGCCACGAATGCCCATTCCCGAAGGAGCCGACGGCCCCGAATTGGCGCTGCTGGATGAGGTGCCCATTCCGGCACCTGAGCTGGCCGCAGATCCCGCGCCGCCGGTACCCGTCCCGGCCGCGGCCCCGGCACTGGCACCGCCAGCCGCACCACCGCCGCCTCCGCCAGCACCCCCGCCTCCCTGGGCAAAAGCGGTCGTCGAAAGCGCAGCGCATGCGAAAGCTATGAGGATGGACTTGCGGATCATGAATCGTCTCCCTGGTTTGACAGACAATCCAGGTGACCAAGGAGTTGTTCCGTCGCCAGCGGCGGACGGACGTCCGCTACCTCAGGGCTTCGACTTCCGTTCCCATGGGCGCTTGCCGTCGGAATCACGATCCCAGGGACGCGTGTTCGGAGCCACTTTTTCATCCTCGGCGGCCTTCGCGCGGTCCGCTTGGACGCGTTCCCGGTCGGTCAGTGGCTGCGTGGGGATTGGAGCAGTTTGCGCCAGAGCCGGAAGCGTCGTGAGCAGCACGACGATGATGAATTTTGTCATCCCCGGCTCTAACATTTCCACAATTGGCTTGTCCGATTTAAGTTCGTCCACCCCATCACGCCCCGCCCGATCAACACGGCCTCAATTATTGCCGCGGTTCGCGCTGCGGAAACTCTTGATCTCCGAGACGCTGCCGTCGCGATAGGTCAGCTCCACCGAGACGGACTGCGTGGCGGGCGCAAGCTTCATGTAGAGCGGCATGCCGGCGGTGATCGCACTGGGGTCGCGCATGTCGCAAGCAGGCATCTTCAGCACCTGGTTGGGCACGGCAGTGTCGATGCCGATGCGCACCTCGCGGATGGCGCAGCGATAGGAGACGAGGTGCGTGTAGTAGACCAGCAGCCCGTTGAACTCGCGGAACGACAGCCAGCTCGTCGACGTCATGTCGAGGATCTTGCGCTGGTCGCGGATCAGCGCGGCCTCAGGATCGAACCTGATCGGAAACGGCCCCTGCATGTCGCCGGACTGATCGACATAGCGGACCTCGATGGTGCCGGCCGCAGCATCCGGCGGCAATTCGATCGACGGGTTCGGCATCCGCTTGCGCGTGCGCGGATCGAGCGTGTCGATGAAACCGGTCTCGCGGAAATCGCCCTTGCCGGCCATGCGCCAGGAAATGCCGAGCGTCGGGTCGGCGAACGAGAACACCACGCTCCAGCCGCCATTGTGCCGCGAGAAGCTCGCGATCGGCGCGTTGAGGGTCTCCTCCTTCGGCAGTTGCGGCACCGACACCGGCGGTAGCGCCGCGAGCTTCTGCGGTGACGGATCAGCCGGCCGCGCGACGGCATCCTTCGCCATGCCGCTGAGGAAGACATCGTCGACCATCTGGTCGAAATAGACCGGCACCTGCCTGTGCTTGACGGTGTCGGCCATCTCGCTGACAGCACGGCGGGTGCGCTGCGCCACCTGCACGAGGTTCTCGCCGGGCTGAAGCAGCTCCTTGGCGAAGGTGCGCGTGAACACCGAATTGGGATTGGCGTCGTCGTTGGAGAGGCGGTCGAGCGCGGTCTGGCGGGGACCTGCCGAAAACACCGAGAACACGCCTTCGGGCAACTGCACCATCGGAGCAAGCCCGCCGCCACCGGCCACTGCGCGGGTGCCCTTGCGCTCGAACGGGTTGTTGCGGCAGGCGTCGAACACCAGGATCGAGGTCCGCGCCTTCTTGTTCTGGAGGCGCTCGACGATGCGGTCGGCCAGGATCGAGGCGTCACGCACCAGCTCTTCCTGCCCTTCGGTCGCCGCCGGCACGTCCGTCGGCAGCAGGTAGTTCTGGCCCGCGATCTCGAAGCCGTGGCCGGCGTAGAAGAAGAACGCGGTATCGCCCGGCTCGATCGCCTTGTCGAAGGCGAGCAGGGTCTCGGAGAATTGCTGCCGGCTCTGGTTCTCGGCGACCATCACTGAGAAGCCGAGCTGCTTCAGCGTATCGCCCATGGTGCGGGCGTCGTTGACCGCCTTGAGCAGCTTCGGCACGTTCCTGTAGTCGTTGTTACCAATGACGAGCGCGACGCGCTTCTCGGCATAGGCGGGAGCTACAAAGCCGCTCAGGCCCGCCGCCAGGCCAAGGGCCGCCAGAATTCCGAAAAGCCGACGCGTCATCGCAAAATTCCCGTTGCAGGACGGCGCCAAGCCGCTTCCCTCGAACAGCAGTTCATTGGACCCCCTGCCGCTGTGTGATAGTCGGCCCAGACGTAACGAGGGTTCAAGGGCCCGGGCCCCGGTTCCACGATCTGCCTATGGCAGATTGCGCTGGAATCTGCTTTTTCTTTGGCATCAGGCAAACGCGCTCGAAGCGAGGGGGCTGCCGTGTATCGCTGGTGTACCGACGAAGTCGAGCCGCACGATCGCTTCGATTATTGGCGCGAGGTGCGCTCCAAGGGATTGTTCGGCGTCACCGCCGAACTCGAGCGCGAACGGCGCGCGGACTTCTTCGGCGAATTCTCGCTGCGCCAGCTTGGCGGCGCCGGCCTCGTCGAGCTGAAGGCCTCGCAATATACGGTCGAGCGCAGCAGCTCCGACATCGCCTACGCACCCGGTGACAGCATCTGCGTCTACCAGCAACTCGGCAGCGGCGGCTGGTTCGGCGGAATGCGCGGAAACGACTTCGCGATCGCCCCGGGCAGTTTCGCCACCAGCCATACCGATCTGCCCTACCGCACCGCGCCGCTCGGCGCCGGGGGCTTCCATTTGCGGATCCTGAAGATTCCAGTCAGCAGCATTCCGGCGCAGGACAAACGCATGCGCGAGCTTGCGCCCCGGACGTTCGGCGATCCCACCCTGGCGCCCCTGCTCGGGGCCTGCTTTGCCGAGCTCGGCGAAGCCTCTACGGATCAGGGCGCCGGCGATGCGACCTCCCTCGTCCAGGCTTTGGCCCATCTGGCGCTGATCGAGCGCGGCATCGTCAGGCCTGGCAGCCGGCGCGGACAGGCCGCACTGCGGACCGCCCGCCTCTCGCGGGCCCGGCGCCTGATCGCGGGCCACCTGCAAAATCCGGATCTGGCGCCGACGATGGTGGCCGACGAGCTCGGCGTGTCCGTGCGCCACCTGCACATGCTGTTCGAGACTGCGGCGAAGAGCTTCTCACAGACCGTGACGGACGAACGCCTGAAACAGAGCCGCCGCCTGATGCGTGAGGCACCGGAGCGGCTGATCGCCGACATCGCGACCTCCTGCGGCTTCGAGAGCCTGGCAACCTACTACCGGGTCTTCAATGCCGCTTATGGCATGGCCCCGGGTGACTTCCGGGCGCAGGGCTCGGATAGGCGTTAGAGCGTTTCACCTTTTGATTGAAGCATAACCGGCGCTGGCGAAGTAGTTGGCGCATTCGGTCGGCTGGATGTC
>NZ_JAVAYN010000079.1:0-431 GCF_054863025.1 Bradyrhizobium sp. 23AC | reverse complement strand
TTCATCTCCTTGCGGGTGAACCAGTCGGCGAACGCCATGGGGAGGAAGTGGCCGACGTCGATCACCTCGGTGGCCTGACCCTTGATCACGGCCGAGCCCAGGATGCCGGAGGCGGAGCCGCCGACCTCGATGTTGAGCCGTTCCTCGACGATGTCGATGATCTCGTCGACGACGAGGCCCATGGAGCGGCCGTCGTCGGCGAACACCAGGATCGGCTGGGCGCCCTGGCTCGCAATGGTGACGCCTTCCATGGCAACGAGCGGCATCAGCTGCTCGCGGTATTGCACCATGTAGCGGCCGTTGCTGAACTCGATCTTGTCGGCGGGCAGCTCTTCCAGGCGCGTGACGAGGCCGAGCGGGACCGCCTTGGGCTGCGACGAGCCGGCGCGGAACACCAGCAGCGAGGTGGTCTGCTCGCCCGAGCCGATGTG
>NZ_JAVAYN010000078.1:0-431 GCF_054863025.1 Bradyrhizobium sp. 23AC | reverse complement strand
CACATCGGCTCGGGCGAGCAGACCACCTCGCTGCTGGTGTTCCGCGCCGGCTCGTCGCAGCCCAAGGCGGTCCCGCTTGGCCTCGTCACGCGCCTGGAAGAGCTGCCCGCCGACAAGATCGAGTTCAGCAACGGCCGCTACATGGTGCAATACCGCGAGCAGCTGATGCCACTCGTCGCCATGGAAGGCGTCACCATTGCCAGCCAAGGCGCCCAGCCGATCCTGGTGTTCGCCGATGACGGCCGCTCCATGGGCCTCGTCGTCGACGAGATCATCGACATCGTCGAGGAACGGCTCAACATCGAGGTCGGCGGCTCCGCCTCCGGCATCCTCGGCTCGGCCGTGATCAAGGGCCAGGCCACCGAGGTGATCGACGTCGGCCACTTCCTCCCCATGGCGTTCGCCGACTGGTTCACCCGCAAGGAGATGAA
>NZ_JAVAYN010000077.1:0-458 GCF_054863025.1 Bradyrhizobium sp. 23AC | reverse complement strand
TGTTTAGCCCGGACAGATCACTGACGGGTGTTCGGAGACATAGCTGACACATCAACATTGGCTGGATTGGTCCGATTCGGGAGGCCGTCCATGCCTTGGAGTGAGATGTCAGCAATGGATCAGCGTCACGAGTTTGTGCGGCTGGCTTTGCAGGAAGGCGCCAATCGGCGCGAGCTGTGCCGGCGGTTCAACATCAGCCCTGACGTCGGCTACAAATGGCTGCGGCGCTGGCAGGCTGGCGATCGGAAGCTGGCCGACCGCTCCCGGCGCCCGCATGCGATGCCCAGGCGCAGTGAGGTTGCGATCGAGGCGCAAGTGCTGGCGGTGCGCGACAAGCATCCGGCTTGGGGAGCGCGGAAGATCGCCCACTGCCTGAAGCGGGATGGCCAGGCGGTGCCGGTGCCGTCGACGGTGCACCAGATCCTGTGTCGGAACGGCAAAGTCAAACCGAGCGAGAG
>NZ_JAVAYN010000076.1:0-474 GCF_054863025.1 Bradyrhizobium sp. 23AC | reverse complement strand
GGGCCAGCAGGTGCAGGACCAGTTCACGGTCACCAGCCAGGACGGCACCGCCTCCGGCATCGTGACGGTGACCATCATCGGCAGCAACGACGCAGCCACGGTCTCATCGGACTCGAAGTCCGTCACCGAGGGCGACACCGCGGCGGTGCTGAACACCAGCGGTCAGCTCAGCATCACCGACCCGGATACGGGCGAAGCCCATGTCGTAGCCCAGACCAATGCTCACGGGACCTACGGCGACTTCACGATCGACGCCAACGGCGCCTGGAGCTACACCGGCAACGGCGCGCATGACGAACTCACCGCCGGCCAGCAGGTCCAGGATCAGTTCACGGTGACCAGCCAGGATGGCACCGCCTCCGGCACGGTGACGGTCACCATCACCGGCAGCAATGATGCGGCGACAGTCTCATCGGACTCGAAGTCCGTCACCGAGGGCGACACCGCGGCGGTGCTGAACACCAGCGGTCAGCT
>NZ_JAVAYN010000075.1:0-484 GCF_054863025.1 Bradyrhizobium sp. 23AC | reverse complement strand
ATCAGGGAAGCGAACCATCTCTCTCTCACGTGAAACCGCCAGAGTTCACGCCTGAATTCATTCGGGCCATGGAAGAGGGATGCCGCGCGATGTCTGCCGAGCGCAGCAGGAGCGAACTTGCGGCGGCCCGCGACAGGATGGTGATCGAGGTACTCCTAGCGCAGCGCCGGGCGAGACTATCGAACCACGGGGTCTGAACCGATCACAGGCAACGATGAGCGTTTTTTGCTGAAGCAAAATTGTGACAAGCGCTGCCACGGTGGCACTACCGCTACGGCGGCGAAAGCACTCTGCATAGTGTGCCTTCGTCGCCGCTGATCGCATGAAAAAGTATCAACATAGGAGCTCTTAATGTCAGAGAAAGTCATCATCACATGTGCAGTGACCGGTGGGAATTCTGCCGTTGTTGCGAAACATCCAAAGATTCCCATCACGCCTTCGCAAATCGCGGATGCGGCTCTGGACGCCGCGAAGGCGGGGGCCG
>NZ_JAVAYN010000074.1:0-495 GCF_054863025.1 Bradyrhizobium sp. 23AC | reverse complement strand
GCCATCACCTCGGTCTCCGGCCGCGGCGTCGGCATGGACGTGGTGCGCACCAATATCGACCAGATCGGCGGCACCATCGACATCAAGTCGGTGGCCGGCGAGGGCTCCTCTGTCACCATCAAGATCCCGCTGACCTTGGCGATCGTCTCGGCCCTGATCGTCGAAGCCGCCGGCGATCGCTTTGCGATCCCGCAGCTCTCGGTGGTCGAGCTGGTCCGGGCCCGCGCCAACTCCGAGCACCGCATCGAGCGCATCAAGGACACCGCGGTCCTCAGGTTGCGCAACAAGCTGCTGCCGCTGATCCATCTGAAGAAGCTGCTCAAGATCGACGACGGCGCCGCCTCGGATCCCGAGAACGGCTTCATCGTGGTGACCCAGGTCGGCAGCCAGACCTTTGGCATCGTCGTCGACGGCGTGTTCCACACCGAAGAAATCGTGGTCAAGCCGATGTCGACCAAGCTGCGTCACATCGACATGTTCTCCGGCAACACCATT
>NZ_JAVAYN010000073.1:0-506 GCF_054863025.1 Bradyrhizobium sp. 23AC | reverse complement strand
TACGAGATCGAGATTGTGGCACATAGCTCGCGGACACGCCTTCGCGTTCTCGCGGCGCATTCGCCCGAGCTTTGCTTGGTCTCGCTACCCTCTAAAGCCAAGAGGGCGCAGGGAAGGCCGGGTGCTGGCGCGCACCCGCGGTCCGCTGCGCGAAAGCACACGCAGGAAGAACCGCACAGCAGCATACAGGTGGTGCCGATCACTCGGCCTTCCCTGCGCGATGGTTGGACGGCTTATGCCGTGCTCTCCCGGGAGCCGACCATTCCTTCTGGCCTCCCTCGCCCCGCGAATTGGATGATGCAGTCTGCCCGGTTGGGCTCGCTCGCACCTTCGCAGGACTTGACCGTAGCAACGACGGCCAGGACCACACGGTTTTGCCGTACGCACGGCCCGCCATTTCGCCGCAGTTTTCCCTGACTCCGTCGACGAAGCCGGAAACTTACAGACGAGACGAAGCCTGGCAGCGCCGTCGTCCGCACGCGGTTACGGGCTCACAGGGACTACCC
>NZ_JAVAYN010000072.1:0-521 GCF_054863025.1 Bradyrhizobium sp. 23AC | reverse complement strand
ACCGGCCATGGTGGGCGGCTCGCGTGACATCACGCTCTCGATGCTGATTGCCCAGCAGGTCGATCAACTCCATTGGGGTTATGCCGCCACTCTTTCCATGTTGTTGCTCGCGACCGCGCTTGGCTTGGTCGCCATTGCGCAGATCCTGCCTGGCGCAGGCAACGCCTTTAGGATGAGCAAGTGATGAGTGCTGTTCGCATCGTGCCGTCGTTGATCGTTGCGCTTATCCTGTTGTTCCTTGCTCTTCCGATTGTTGTGGTGTTCGTGCTCTCCTTCTCGTCGGCGGCGTATCTTACGTTCCCACCGCCGGCCTTTGGCTTCAGATGGTATAAGGCTTATTTCGGCGATTCTGATTGGCTGGACGCAACCTGGCTTAGCCTGTGGGTCGCTGCAGTTGTCGTGGCGCTTTCGACCACACTCGGAACCTTTGCCGCGATCGGCATCGGCCGCTTGCCTCGACCTATACGCATCGTTGCGACGGCTCTCATTCTTTCGCCGCTGGTCGTGCCGGGAATAGTCGT
>NZ_JAVAYN010000071.1:0-522 GCF_054863025.1 Bradyrhizobium sp. 23AC | reverse complement strand
ACGACTATTCCCGGCACGACCAGCGGCGAAAGAATGAGAGCCGTCGCAACGATGCGTATAGGTCGAGGCAAGCGGCCAATGCCGATCGCGGCAAAGGTTCCGAGTGTGGTCAAAAGCGCCACGACAACTGCAGCGACCCACAGGCTAAGCCAGGTTGCGTCCAGCCAATCAGAATCGCCGAAATAAGCCTTATACCATCTGAAGCCAAAGGCCGGCGGTGGGAACGCAAGATACGCCGCCGACGAGAAGGAGAGCACGAACACCACAACAATCGGAAGAGCAAGGAACAACAGGATAAGCGCAACGATCAACGACGGCACGATGCGAACAGCACTCATCACTTGCTCATCCTAAAGGCGTTGCCTACGCCAGGCAGGATCTGCGCAATGGCGACCAAGCCAAGCGCGGTCGCGAGCAACAACATGGAAAGAGTGGGCGGCATAATCCCAATGGAGTTGATCGACCTGCTGGGCAATCAGCATCGAGAGCGTGATGTCACGCGAGCCGCCCACCATGGCCGGT
>NZ_JAVAYN010000070.1:0-558 GCF_054863025.1 Bradyrhizobium sp. 23AC | reverse complement strand
TGCGAAACATCCAAAGATTCCCATCACGCCTTCGCAAATCGCGGATGCGGCTCTGGACGCCGCGAAGGCGGGGGCCGTGGTCGTTCACATTCATGTCCGCGACCCAGAGACCGGAGCCCCATCGAACCGGTTTGACCTCTATGAACAGGTCGTCAAGAAGCTTCGGGACGCATCCACTGACGTCATCATCAATCTGACGAGCGGAATGGACGGCGAACTCGTACTCGATTCCATCGAACCGGCGAAGATCGGCGAAACAAGTACACTTAAAAAGCCCTTGGGGCGCTGTCTTCACGCCGTCAAACTTCAGCCAGAGATCAGCAGCTTGGATTGCGGCACGATGGCGTTCGGGGAAAGCATATTCGTCGCACGTATGTCGGACCTGCGAGAACTCGCTAAGCTCATGCGAGAAGCGGGCGTCAAGCCCGAGCTTGAATGCTTCGATCTAGGTCATATTGAAACCGCCAAGAGACTCATATCTGAACAGCTGATCGAGGCGCCGCCTCTTTTCCAATTCTGTCTGAGCACAGGCTATGGCGCTCCCGGCGTTCCAATCGC